>JAFQKD010000145.1 GCA_017397075.1 Oscillospiraceae bacterium
AGGGCGACGGCCCGTCTGCAAAGCGGCGCCTTGTCTCAGGACGGCCTCGCGGCTCAGAAATCTGCGACCTGAGCGGGATGGATGATGTGTTCAGACACTCTTGAATAAAGCAGATGGGCTGACGCCCATCAATGAATGAAAGGAAGGCTGGGCGCATCAGACGCCCGCTCAGGCGGGTTCGGATAGTATTGCTCAGCCTAACCGCAGACACGAAAGCTGAGCAAGCCTGCTTTTGGATAAAATACGACCCGTGCAGAAACTGCACGGGTCTGTTTTATAGATTTATCAGCCGCAGGACATACAGCACCGTGTTCGTCCCCAGCACGATACCTTCAAAAACATATGTCCCTATGCGAAGCGCCTTCCGGTTCATCGCAGGCAGCATAAGGCAAAGAGGTCGGGATTGATGAAATATTTACGCTGGCATTACGGGCGATCGGTGATCGCCCCTACAATGTTGATCGGTACGTTTACGCCGTAGGGGACGATGCCCACATCGTCCCGCATGTAACACGGGCGATACAAAATGTATCGCCCGTGTCTTGTTTATTCGGTGCAGCCGGTGATGAGGTTTCGCATCATCCGGTCTGCGGCGGGGTGCTTGCCCAGATTTTCCAGCAGCTTGAAGCCGTTCAGGATCAGCCGGCCCTTACCGTGGCGGTAGGCGCACAGGCACGTTCCCATGAGATAGCCGTCGCCCTCGGCATAGGAGGTGAGGTACGGCACGGCCAGGGTAACCCCCGGCAGTTCCTCCGGAATCTCCTGCCCGTCAAAGACGAACTGCGGGGTCACGCCGCCCCAGTAATCGTCATGCAGGATGCCCTTGGGCAGACCCTTCGTAAAGGGATGCCGCCGCAGCACCTGAATGGGATGGTAATACCACATTTCGGAATAGGTGAGCCAGCCTTTGGTCTCAAAGGGCAGATACGCCGGTACATGGCGGCGGTTATCGTAGACATCCTCCGCCGGGTCAACAAACACGGAAGCATCCAGAAATACCGCGTCCGCGCCCTCTTCCGCACGGCGGTAAAGGGTCTCCAGCGTATCCCGGTCAGCCTTGCCCACCAGCAGAAGCTTCGCCGCCGGATCATTTTCCACACCCATATTCCGGAGCCACGCTTCGGCATCGGCATCCAGCCCGATCATGGCCGCCTTGGCGCAGACGGGGGTCTCCTTCGCCATCACGTGGAAGCTGAGTCTGCCGCCGGCAGGCATGGCGCCCTTTTCCATCCAGACGGTGAGATCATAGGTGCCTTCCGGCACATCCAGCTTCACAAACTCCTTGAACACCGGGTAAGAGAAGGGCTGATCCCCTTCCGGAACCTCCAGCACTGTGTGATGCTCCCAGATGCAGCCAACTTCCGGGGAGACAACACGGGCGGTGACGGGGTACTTGCCCGGACGAAGGTTATTTTCGCTGGCCAGCACCGCCTCAAACATCACTTCATCCCCGGCGTGAATGTTTGTGGGGTTCACAAACAGACACCACAGCAGCGGGGACATGGTCTCCATGTACACATCCGCAAGGAAGGGCCGCACATGGGTGCGGGAATTGTCCACCACGTTCTGACCGGCGCCGCCGTCCACAAGGCCGGGGTTCATGCTGGCAAACTGCGGATTGGAGCGGATCATGGTGTTATAGAGCCGCTTCTGCACGGCGTTTGCGTGGCAGGCCCAATGGGAAAGATCGTGAGGCCCCGCATAGACCTCGTCCAGCCCGAAGCGGTAGAAATCCTCCTCAAACCGGGCGGCACGGCGGTATACCGCTGCCATCACTGCCATAGGCGGCGCATCAATGCCCCACTTCTGCTCCTGACGGCGAACCATGGCGATCTGGTTTCCAAATGAGCCGATGTTACCTTCGGAGACCATGGAGGGCTTGTAGCCCTTGCCGTGGTTCCGGATGCGCATGACATCCTCCCACTTTACGGGAATATCCGGATAAATATGCACGTCGCCAACCTCGGGAAGATTCACGCCGATGCGTTCATACAGCTCCCGAATGTCACCCAAAACCTCGCCGCCGGGGTGTTCACCGCCGAATACGTGGTTCCATTCCATGCTGCCGGGGTTACTGACAGAGCCCATGCCCATGTCCAGATCGAACTTGCCGCTGTTGAAGAACACCAGCCGGTTGGGATCTTCTTCCCGGATATAGGGCAGAACGGTTTTGGCGTAATCCACCACCGCGCCGGGGAGCATCTCGTTCATCACGCCGAAGCCCACAACAGCGGGGTGGTTCCGGTCACGGCGCAGAACGCCCCGGATATGCTTTTCCATCTGGGGCGCGATGTTCGGATTTTCGTCGCTCATGCCCCAGGAAGCGCCGTGCTCTTCCAGAATCAGGGCACCGGCCTTATTGCACATATCAATAAATTCCGGATAGGGATTGTTGGTGAGGAAGCGGAACATATTATAGCCCAGCGCCTTGAGATAGGTAATGTCCCGGTAACCGTCCTTCACGTTCCAGTGACCGTCGACATCGACACCGTATATATTGCTGTAATTGCAGGACTTCAGGAACATCCGCTTGCCGTTAAGATGGAAGTAGCCGTCCACCACCCGGAAATCCCGGAAGCCGAAGTCCACCGCCTGCTGATGCAGATTCGTTTCGCTGCGGACGGAAATCTGGGCCCGGTACAGGTTGGGGTCTTCCGGCGACCAGAGCTTATGGCTCTGCACAGCGCTTTCAAAGACGATTTTCTGTCCATCTGCGGGCACAGTGACCTGCTTTTCCGCAAACACTGCGCTGCCCCCGGAAGGATCCGTCACGTTCAGGGACACGGTGGCTTCCGCCGGTTTCCCGGTATGGTTCACCAGCTTTGCAGAAACCCGCAGTTCCCCCGTCTCCCAGTTGGGTTCGGTGACGATCTCCTCACAGCGAACCCGGGGCCGGGAAGCCAGCCGCACAGGGTACAAAATGCCGCCGAAGGGTGTGCAGGCCAGTACCCGACGGTTCACAATATTGTTGATGGGTTTGTTTTCCACCACTTCCCGGTTCAGGTAATAGCCCTCGATTCCCTCCTGCGTGGGGCTGATGATCCGCACGGCGAAAAGGTTTTCCCCTTCCCGGAGGATGCCGGTGACTTCCAGCACATCGTGGAGAGACACGCTCTCGTACTTTCCCAGATACACGCCGTTGAGCCAGTATTCCGCGATGGGTTCGGCATAGCCCACCTTGATGCAGGTCTCCTGAGTATCATCCGGCAGCGCATCCACGGTGAACCGGTTCCAGAACCAGCCAACACCCCGGGAAAATTCCGGGATGGTATCGGCAATGTACCCGGGGAAAACGGCGCTCTTGGCCTCTTCCGGGATCGCGTTCATCCAGCCGGTCTCTTTTCCGCAGATCTCCCTGTCCCAGGCGGCCATCCAGCCGTGTTCAAGCTCAAGATTCAGCATGTTCCGCATAATAATTAACACCCCTTAACCGATTAAATCTTCGGATTTTTCGAGTGTAGCATACTTATTTCACCATGTCAAGTATTGACTTTCTTCCCCTTCGTACTATAATTGGGGGTAATCGCCACAAAGGAGATGACCGCATTGAAGTTTTTCACAAACCTGCGCACCCTGCCCCAGAAAGCACGGACCTTCATCCAGCTGCAGGCATTTTTCGGCGGCATGACCGCTATTCTCACCCTGTTCGTCAACACCTTCCTGCTGAATGCCTTTGGCTCTTTTTCGGCAGAAGTTCTGCTTTATAACGGCATTATGGCGCTGGTGCAGCCCATTGCCATGTACACCGCGCTTTTGGTCACCGACCGGAAGAACTCCCTTGTGGCCCAGCGGATCGGTTTTGTGTTCTACGGTCTGGCGCTGACGGTGCTGTGCCTCTTCGGGGACAAGGTATCTGCCTTCTATCCCCTGTTTGCTGCCCTCATCAGCTTCGGCGCCGGGTATTATTACACCACCTACGGCTCCCAGATGCTCACCTATACCGAGGACGGAAACCGGGATCTCATCGCCGGAATCACCGGTGTTGTGGGCGCGGTGATCTCCATCCTGCTGCCCCTTCTGTCCGGCTTCCTCATCACCATCTTCGACAAGAACACCGGTTACCGCATCGTCTTCGGTATTGCGGCGCTGCTTGCTCTGGGTGCACTGCTCACCTCTCTGCGTCTGCCGCAGATCCCCAAGCACAACCGGAAGGGCGCTATCAAAAAGGTCTTCACCACCATCCTGAAAGACAAAAACGGCCGCCTGATCATGATTGCAAACGGTCTTTCCAACTGCTGCAGCTTCACTGTGCCCATCTATGTGACGCTGCTGTTCTACTCTCTTGCTCCCAACGAGCTGCTCATCAGCGTAAACTCTACCGTTGGCTACATCGTCACCCTTCTCGGTTCCGGTCTTTACGGCGTGCTTGTGACACGCAAAAACCGGGTTGGCTTCTCCGTGGGTTCCGCCATTCTGGTGATGCTCCCCTGTCTGGGCATGCTCTTCGGGCTGAATATCATCATGATTATGGTGTTCCAGGCAGTTTACAGCCTGTCCCTCACCTTCCGCAGCACGCCCATTCTCAACACCCACTTCAAGGTGGTGGAAAAGCTGGGTCTGCGCAGCGAATACGGCGCGGAAGTCCATTTCGTCCGGGAGTTCTTCGTTTCCGTGGGCCGTTTCCTGGGTCTGGCCCTTGTGTGGATCATTCCCCAGACCACGGTGGGCGCAGTCACCGTGCTGCTGTGCCTGATGCTCACTTCCATGCTGGATGCGTGGATTCTGCGAACCATCCAGAAAAGCGGCGTTCTGGACGACTGATACAGCAAAAGACCGTACGGAATTTCCGTACGGTCTTTTTTTATCTGTTTATAAGCCGCAGCACATACAGCACGGTGTTTGCGGCAAGCACCAGCCCTTCAAACACGAAAACGCCGATGCGCAGCCCCTTCTTGCCCATGACAGGCAGGAGAAAGCACAGCACCACCGCAAGTGCCAGCGGCAGCGCCATGGGTTGATGGGCAAAATAGCCGGAAATGTCCCCCCGCAGGAGACATGCCAGCGCACGGCTCACCCCGCAGGTCGGACAGGGAACCGAGAAAATCAGCTTCACCGGGCAGGGAACGGAAAATACCCAAAACAGCAGGAAAACCGCCCCGGCGGCAAAAACCGTCCGGAAGACCTTGCGGCCTTTCCCGGGTCTCACAGCAGAGCCATCACCTTGGCAAAGTTTGCCTCTTTCACCTTATCGGAGATGGTAAACCAGTCAATGATGGTGAGCACGCCGCAGCAGCCGCAGGTCAAAAGCTTCAGTATGCCCATGCCGGTCTCGCCCAGCATAAAGCGGTCAACGCCAAGGCTTCCCAGAAAGATGGAGATCAGCAGATAGGTGGTGGGGTCCTTCAGCTCCATGGTGCTGAGCCACGCAAACCGCTGCTCATCCAGATAGCGCATCCTGTCCTTCAGATACATGATCTTTTCGGCGGGAAAATACTTGTAATTTGCCATGACATACATATCGATTCTCTGCTGATCCATTCTATATCCCTCCATGTGTTTTGCAATGCTTCTGCTATCACTATAGCATGATATGCGGAAAAATGCTACACCTTTTGTAAAAGCAGTGCCTGCAGCAAAGCTGCAGGCACATTGCAGATCAGTCGATATCCTCTGCGACCTTTTCGGGCGGGGTCTCCAGAAGCTCGGGATGGGCAAGGTAGCGGCGAAGTACTTTGAAGGCGGAGGCATAATTGAAGCCGTCGGTAATGCGCTCGTCGGTGACCACGTTGTAATCGATGTACTTCCGCTCGTGGATGTTGCCTTCCTTATCCGGCTCGTACTTCCGGTACTTTGCGCCGAAGCCGACAAACACCGGAATATTGCCGAAGTTATAGATATGATGATGGATGGGAGGAATGCCGAGAGAGCCGATATCGGTGATAACGATAGACCCATGGAAGGGGCTTGCCTCGATGATGCCCTTGGGGAGACCCCAGAGGTAATCCATCCCCTTCAGGATAGACACCGCCAGATTCAGAATGCAGCGGGGCAGCTTCATGAGAAGTCCGGCAAGCTTATCGGTACCGTTCTCTTCCGCGTTCTTGATGGAGGCAATGGCTGCTTCCATCTTCTCGTACACTTCGAAGATGGTGTCATCAGGCTTGAAATGCACCTTGATGGAGCTTTCCTCACCGTCAACCTCCATGGTGCGCTTGATGGTCATGATGACGATGATGTCGTTTCGTGCATACACGTGACGGCCCACGGTAAAACGGTTCACAGAGGGGTACTGGCTTACGGCGCGGATATATGCCGCCGTCATGAGATGCAGCATACCGAGACCCTTCATCCCTTCCACACGCTTACGGCGCAGATAGCGGTCAGCTTCCGTGATCTCCGCAGTATCGCTGAACATATTGCAGGCGTCGCTGCGCTCCTTCATGATGTACGGCGTGATCGCCATATAAGGGCTGATGGTCCGCAGTCTGCGGCCTTCAAAACGATCCCCAAGGCGCTTTTTTCTCTTTTCAGCCATGTTGTTGGCCCTCCGGATACTTAAAGATTCTAATGTATCTACTATATACCAAAATCTTCGGATTCGCAACAGATAAGTTTGTATTTTTCCAAAAATGGCAGATATTCCACGAAAAAAAGCGCCTGTGTGCATAGCACACAGGCGCTTTTTCATGCATAAAAGTCTGTAATTCCGATCTGCATGACGAAGGTCCTTGCCTCACTGACCCAGTTCGGTCCGATGAGCGTGGAAACAAAAAACAGCACATCGTCCGGCATGGTCTGTGACCCGCCAAGCGCAAGCTTTGCCGCGGCTATGCTTTCCTCTGAGGGTTCGTTATAGATGCTGCCGTTTTCGGTCGGGGTAAACTGCACCCCGTTTTCCTGGTCGAAAACCACCCCGTAAACGTCATCCGGGTACCATTCGCTCTCCACCCGGTTCAGCACCACTTCCGCAACCGCAAGCTGACACTCGAAGGACTCCCCGCCGGATTCCGCATACACGATGCGGCTGAGCCAGTAAAGATCTTCCGGATCGTAAATCGATGCATCGGGAATCTTCGGCGCATCCGAGATCGTGACCTCTGCCCGATTTCCTCCCTCTCTGTACCACGAAGCGTCAAACACGCTGCACAGCACATCCAGCGGCACAAGAACCCCGCCGCGGCAGCCGAGAACTTCGCCCTGCACAGGGAAACACACGCCGTTTGCGGTAAGCCATTGGTCTCCCACCTGTGCGATGACCGTAACATGGGGCGTGCACACGGTCAGGGTCTCTGTCTCCTTATCCCATCTGCTGAACTCCATGCCAAAGGGAATGGATAGCTCCCGCAGCGGTACCCAGATCTCGTCCTCCACAAGGGTACTTGCGCCAAGATCCGCCACACGTTTTCCGTCGACCTCGATGCGGACTTTGTCTGCGTATGCAGAAAGAGGAAGACCCCACAGGAATACTGCAAACAAAATCCACATCAATACTTGTTTTTTCATCAGAAGCACCTCTTGTTTCCATATTCTGGAAACAGTATACAGGTGTTTCCCTGTCGAAACCCGTTACTTTCTGCGAAAGGCGGGAATATTTACAGGACAAACCTCCAATTCAGCGGTTCAAGTTCCTCTGCACCGCGAATTTCCGTCTTCCGGGGCTCTTCCGCCCGGTTTATGCAGAGAGTCACTTCCTCATCTCCGGCAAAGCGCCGCAGAATGAGCACATCCTCCCCCGCAAAGTCCAGCGAAAGCGCACCATCGCGCAAGGCTTTATGGGTCTGGCGGAAGGATGCGAATTCCCGCAGCTGCGCCTGCATAGCGGCATCTTCCTTTCCCCAGGGGAAGCTTCCCCGGTTCAGGGGATCTGCGAAGCCTTCAAGCCCCGTTTCGTCCCCGTAATAGATACAGGGCACACCGGGCATGGCAAACTGGATCGCCCACAGCAGCGCAAGCCGCTTTTGGGCAAGCGTCCGCTTTTCCGCAGCCAGACGGAAGGTCTCCTTGCCGTAGACGGTCTCCGGCTCCTCTGCCTGTCCAAGCTGGGTAAGGATCCGGGGTCTGTCATGGCTGCCGATAAGGTTCAGCGCGCCTTCAAATGCCCACGGGGGGTAATTTTCCTGCAGGGAGAGGAGCGTTCTGCACAAGGTCTCCGCACTGATTTTTCCCAGAACGAAATCCATAACCCCCTGACGGAAGGGGTAGTTCATCACGGAATGCAGCCCCCTGCCCCAGAGATAGGTCCGTCTGGCATCATAGCTCACCTTATTGCTGGCATCCTCCCAGACCTCGCCGATGACCACCGCATCCGGCTTTTCCGCAGCTGCGGCAGCACGGATCTCCTCAATAAAGGAATCCGGCAGTTCATCTGCCACGTCCAGCCGCCAGCCGGAGGCTCCAAGCCGCAGCCATTTGCGGATAACGCCGTTTTCCCCGCAGATCATCTCCCGATAGCCGGGGTCATTTTCCTCCACATTGGGAAGATCCCTCACGCCCCACCAGCACTCGTATTCCTCCGGCGGCTCCTTGAAGCGGTACCAGCTGTCATAGACTGTGGGGGTATCCTGCCACGCACCGGGTTCGGCAAATGTACCGTAGCGGTTAAAATAGCGGCTGTCCGCTCCCGTATGGCTGAAAACGCCGTCCAGCATAATGCGGATGCCCCGCTCCGCGGCGGCGCTGCAAAGCGCACGGAAAGCTTCCTCGTCGCCCAAAAGGGGATCGATCCGGAAATAATCCGCCGTATCGTACCGATGATTGCTTGCGGCAAGGAAAATGGGATTCAGATAGATCACCGTGGCGCCGAGAGCGCGGATGTAATCCAGCTTTTCCCGGATCCCCGTCAGTGTGCCGCCGTAAAACTGCCAGCGGGAAACCAGACCGTCGTCCCGCTTGGTGTAATAAGGAACATCGTCCCAGTCCTCAGAGAGCACATATTTTGCACCGCCCCGCAGAGGGCTTGCGCATTTATCCTTCCAGCGGCGGGAAAAATCGCTGCCGCGGCAGAATCTGTCGGGGAAGATCTGGTAAACCACACCCTTGCCGTACCATGCGGGAAGCTCGCAGGGCAGATACACCGTGATCTGGTACCAGACAGGCTCTCCCGTGTATTCCTCGCCAATACCGCCGAGCCCGTCTGCACTGCCGCCGTAACACACGGGGATGCCCCCGAAATGGGCACGGAAGGCATACCACATGAGGGTAGGTTCCTCCGGCATCTTCAC
>JAFQKD010000007.1 GCA_017397075.1 Oscillospiraceae bacterium
AACCATCAAGGCAGAAGGCGAACGCGCCATTTTCGAAACCGGCGTTCGCGGTCTGCACCCCGAGCTTGTGAAGCTCATCGGCCGTCAGCGCTACCGTACCAGCTACGGTCAGAACGTGCTGAACCACTCCATCGAGGTCTCCCAGCTTTCCGGTCTTCTGGCCGCAGAGCTCGGCGAGGATGTTGCCATCGCAAAGCGTGCAGGTCTGCTGCATGACCTCGGCAAGTCCGTTGACCACGAGGTGGAAGGCTCCCACGTCGCCATCGGCGTGGATCTCGCCCGGAAGTACAAGGAAAACGAGTCCGTTATCCACGCCATTGAGGCACACCACGGGGATGTGGAAGCCCGGACCGTCATTGCCTGCATCGTGCAGGCTGCGGATACCATTTCCGCTGCCCGTCCCGGTGCCCGCCGCGAGAATCTGGAAAACTACATCAAGCGTCTGGAAAAGCTGGAAGAGCTTACCAAGTCCTTCAAGGGCGTGGACAGCTGCTATGCCATTCAGGCCGGCCGGGAGATCCGCATCATGGTCAAGCCCGACGAGGTCACCGAAGACGGCATGGTGCTGCTTGCCCGGGAGATCGCAAAGAAGATCGAAGCCGAGCTGGAATACCCCGGTCAGATCAAAGTCCACGTGCTGCGGGAAACCAAGGCTGTGGAATACGCGAAGTAACCTCACAAACGAAAGAGCCACGGACATTGTCCATGGCTCTTTTTCTGTCTGCATTGCGGTAAAATACCCGCCGCCCGATATAACCCCTCCGCATTTTTGGGGTAAGGGTTACAGGGGTGATTTTTCGGTTTCTGCTCATTCTCCGTTGATATTCCTTTTCGTATATATATAATAAATATTAGAATATGAAAACCTTATCACTTTAGGAGGGAATCATTATGGCAAGTTTGGCAGAAATGGCAAAAGCTACCGCACCGCGGATCATTCCTCTTGGTGCACCCCTTACCGCAGAACAGGCTTTCCCCATTCTTCAGGCAAAAGCTGCTGCCTTCCAGCTGCCCTTTTCTCTGAAAAACGGCATTGGCGGCAAGGCCATCGTTTTTGAGAAGGAACAGTTTACCGATGTGATCATCAGCGTTACCTTCAAGGACACGGAAGTCAAGGTCACCCCCATCATTCAGGAAAACAAGACCTCCGTGGGTGTCGGCGGTTTTGATATGCGCGTGGACAAAAACGGTCTCGCCCGCAAGGGTATGCAGGGTGTTCTGGATCTTCCCATGCAGCGCGGCGCATATACCGATGCCGTGACCGATACCATCCGCCGCATCCTGTACGGTCAGCCCGTGGCAGCCTATGTACCTCCCGTACAGCAGCAGCCCGCCGCACCTCAGGCTGCAGCACCTGCCGCCTCTGCCCCGAAGAGCTGGCTCACTACCCTTCTGCTTTGCCTCTTCCTCGGCGGTCTCGGCGTTCACCGCTTCTATGTCGGCAAGACCGGCACCGGCATTCTCTGGCTGCTGACTGCAGGCGTGTTCGGCATCGGCGCCCTTGTGGATCTCATCAAGATCATCGTCGGCTCCTTTACCGACAAGGAAGGCCGTCCTCTGGCAAAGAATTAAACCACCAAATACACAGCGAGGGTATACACATGAAAAAAACACTGACGCTCCTTCTTGCATTTCTTATGCTCTTCTCCCTCTTCGGCTGCGGAAACGATGACGGCGTTGCGCCTACCCCTCCCGTTCTTGAAACGCCCACCCCCGAACCCACCCCCGAGGAAGAGCCCATTCTCACCCTTTCCGAGTATCTGGAGCTGAGAAAGCAGGAAAACCCCGGCGCAAATGAGTATCTTTTCGCCATCAACGCTGAAGTGGACGGCGGCGCAATGGCAGTCTTCACCGAAGAAACCGCCTTCACCGTGACCGCCGCTCCCGCAGAAGGGATGCTGGTGGATCACTGGGAAGTGAACGGCGAGGCACAGCCCGATTCCGCAGCTTCCACCTTCTCCATCACCACGGATACCACGGCCATTGTGGAGCCTATCTTCCGTGAGGAAAAGGCAGTTTCCGTCATTGGCGCGGAAATGCGGTTCCTCGATGCGGAAGGCAAGCCCGCAGGCGATCCCTTCACCGAGTTTGTGTTTGAGGAAGCATACACCCAGCCTGTCACCCAGCAGAACATCACCGACGGCACAATTACCGTTTCCGTCTCTGCGGTGATCCCTGAGGATCACGGGCTCTCCCACTGGCTCATGAACGGCGCTGTATATCTTGCCGATCCCGCAGCGGAATCCTTCATCGTGGAAAATCTGGATGCTCCCGCTGTGTTTGAGGCCGTCATCGTGAAGGAAGACGAGACCGCCGAGATCACGGTTCCCGCCGCTTCCGCAGAGACCGCCGCGGAAACACCCCTTTCCGCCGCTCTTGAAGCCGCTCACGAGACCAACGAGGCCGACGAGTACATCTACGGCATCAACTGCCGCATCGACAGACAGGCACTGGTCGCTTTCTCCGGTCAGGGCAAGTTCATGGCCGCCGCAGTCATCCCCGAGGGGATGACCGTGGATCACTGGGAAGTGAACGGCGTAGTGCAGCCCGATTCTGCAAAGCCTACCTTTGAGCTTATCACCGAAGTCACCTCCATCATAAAGGCCGTTCTCCGTCCCGAGCTGAAGCTCACTGCCGTAAACGCCCAGATGCAGCTTGTGGATGACAGCTTCAATCCCGTCGGAAGCTACTTCACCGAGTTTGCCTTTGACGAAGCCTACGATGTGGACGGCAAGGAGCACGCCGGAAAGACCGTTTCCGTGGAAGTCACCGCCATCGTTCCTGAAGGCAAGGTGCTCTCCTACTGGCGCATCAACGACGTCCCCTACTACACCGATTCTCCCGCGGGCACCTTCCGTGCCATCGGCATCGACGCTTCCACCAAGTTTGAGCCCATGTTCGGCGATCCTGCTCCGGAAGTGACCGATCCTCCCTTCGGCGTTGAAGTGGAAGAGACCCCCGAGGTGACCGATCCTCCCTTTGGCATCGAAGTGGAAGAGACACCCGAACCTACCCCCGCACCCACGCCTGCGCCTACCCCCGCGCCTACGCCTGCACCCACGCCCACGCCTACTCCCGAACCCACCCCCGAACCGACTCCCACCCCCGTCATGTGGCATGTGACCTGCAACTTTAACTGCAGTGTTGACGGCTCAAGAGATCTTTATGTGGAAGACGGAACTCAGATCTATGTAAGCGGAAACGATGCTTCGTACTACTATGAGTGGTATGTCAACGGTTGGGCGCTGAATGATTGGGACAACGGCTGGAAGGGTGTTACACTTACGATCACATCCGATACACTTATTCAAGCATACGCTATCATCAACTAACCCATTCACCAAAAGAGCCATGGACAAACTCCATGGCTCTTTTTCTGTGTGACGGCTGTCGCGGAAAAACGTCATAAACGGTGCGTTTTCGCCGTAGGGACACCCGTCCCCGGGTGCCGCGAGAGCCGGGGGCGGTTAAGAGAAGAGCGAAGAGAGAAAAGTGAAAAGAAATTGTGCCGCTTTGCGGCGATTTGGATTTTTACGAGGGACGGAGGATGGGCGGTCAATGACCGCCCCTACGACATAGCCTGAAACCTCCACGTAGGGGCGTCCATCGGCCGCCCGCGCAGAACAGACCGATTTTCGCAGAATCTGCCGGCAAATACGCACCACACAAAACCTCCACGCTTCTCACGTCTTACCCAAAACGAAACCCAGAAAAGCGGTTT
This sequence comes from Oscillospiraceae bacterium, assembly GCA_017397075.1. GTDB lineage: Bacteria > Bacillota > Clostridia > Oscillospirales > Oscillospiraceae > RGIG1893. The sequence goes on from JAFQKD010000007.1 coordinate 3,722, forward strand.
CGTTTTGGAGAGGAGGAACGATGAAATGAGCGAGACCTGACGGAGCTTCCCGTCGGGGCGAGGGATATGGAATCCGCCCCTACGGGCAACAGAAAGGTTTCGTTCTCTATCGTAGGGCGGGGGCTTGCTCCCGCCGTATGCCGTTTTCCGCAGAATCTTTTTCGACAGGATGGGTTCCCTGCCCTACAGCATGATATCAAAATTTCCGGTTTTGTCGTAGGGGCGATTCGCAAATCGCCCGCGCAGCAGATATTGATTTTACGCACAAACGCCGCGGACAAATATCCGCGGCGCTTTTTCTGTAAATTCACTTTGCCGTTTCCGTTACAGACTCCAGATTGTCGTAAAACAGGCAGTAGGCGCCCAGATTGTGCTGGATGTCGTCGATGCGGATGCGGAAGGCATCCTCACGGACGAAGAAGCTCCCCACCACCTCGGCAGGTTTTGCAACGTACATGGCGTATTCCGGCCACATAAAGCCGCTGAGCATGTAGTCCATGCGGTAACATATGGATTCTGCTACGACAGCATCAATTTCGTCCGGATTAACTCCTGTCTTCTGCACCAACTGCTTCGCAGCCTTACGTGCCATATACGAAGTACCCAAACCTTCCTCGTTCAAGATGCGTCTTTCCTTCAC
>JAFQKD010000146.1 GCA_017397075.1 Oscillospiraceae bacterium
ACGGTCCGGGAAGATAGGTAAACGCCAACACAGAAGAGAGGAAAGCGAAAGCTTTCCTCTCTCTCTTTTTGTGTCCGGGAGCGGTTAACCTGCAATGGGAAGTAGCTCGATTTCGGGATTGCGGAATTTGTCTGCAGCGAATGCGTCCAAGAGCCGATCGTATTTGTCTTTCGTCAATTGACGTCCATAAGGTGTCAGGGGAAAAATCAATGAAAGCAGAAGTATTTGTCAATATTGCCGTAAAGTTCAATCCCTCCGTCTTTTGCCTGCGGCAAAACCCACCTCCCTTTACACAAGGGAGGCTTTGGCGTGTGTGACTTCGCCGATAAGCATCTGCGGGAATCAGGTTCTTCCGCGCGGGCGGCCAATGGCCGCCCCTACAACGGATCAGGAAAGCTTCTGTCACCCCGTAGAGGCGATTCACGAAACTCCAGAATCTTCGTCCTCCGTCTCATATAATAAAAATTGCCGCAAAGCGGCACATCTTCTTTTCACACTTCTATCTTCACTCTTCACGCAAATCCTCCTTTTCCCGCGGACACCCGGGGACGGGTGTCCCTACGACTTGAGCAAAAAACAAGACCCGGGATGCATAATTTTGCATCCCGGGTCAAAACCTTACAGATCGCCCTTTTTCACTTTTCCCAGAGGGTTCGCTCTGGCGGCGATGCGGAGATTCTCGTTATCAATATGGGTATAGATCTGGGTGGTGGAAATGGAGCTGTGTCCAAGGACCTCCTGCAGCGCGCGGACATCCACGCCGCTGCGCAGCATAAGCGTTGCCGCTGTGTGACGCAGCTTGTGGGGGCTGAGCCCCGTGGGATCGATGCCCGCAGCCTTCAGGTGCTTTTTCACCAGTGCCTGCACCGCATCGGGAGAGATGCGTCCCTGCTTCTGGCTGAGGAAAACCGCCTGCTCATCGGGACCGGGGAGGGGACGGCGGAGAGGCAGCCAATCGGAAAGCGCCTCGATGCAGGCATCACTCATATAGACGGTGCGCATTTTTCCGCCTTTTCCCATGATCCGCAGCGTACCGTCGGGACGGATGTCGCCCATGTTCAGCCCCGTGAGCTCGCCGATCCGCAGAGCGCAGTTCAGGAGCAGCACAAGGATGCAGTAATCCCGATCCCGATGAGGCCCGTCCACCGCGGAGAGCAGCCGAAGGGCTTCCTCCTCGGTGAGATACCGGGGCTGGGTGCGCCGTTTTTTCGGCGTGTCCAGAGATTTCATGGGATCGTCCGGAATCACCTCCGCCTTGGCAAAGAGGTAGCGGAAAAATGACCGCAGGGTCGCTTCCTTCCGTGCATAGCTCACCGGAGAAAGACCCTGCCGCTGATGGGCAGAGCCGGGGTTAATGATGCGCTCCTGCTGCAGAAAGGAGAGAAAGCCGTAAATGTCCGTCCGTGTCACCGTTCGCAGAAGGGGGACGTCCACCGGCTTTACGTCGATCTCCTCAAAGGGGGCGTCGCCGTGCAGTCCGCGCTCCCGCAGAAGCCAGCGGAAGAACAGCCGCAGATCCAGCGCGTATTCCTCCACGGTTTTGTCCGCGTGACCCATCACCGCCTTGTGGTAGGCGAGAAATTCCCGCACGATTTGGGGAAATTCCTTTGAATCCATGTGAATTCCTTTCGAAAACGCCGGGTTCAACCGTTGAACCCGAAAAATCGGCAGGGCGGACGGAGCCCGACACCGTTTTGCTGCGCCGACCTGTCCCTCCAAACGCCCGCCTAAAACACGGCAAAATGTATGTTTTGCCGTGTTTTAGGGGATGAGGATATGGTAGCACGGTTTGGGGGCGGATGTCAAGGGA
>JAFQKD010000147.1 GCA_017397075.1 Oscillospiraceae bacterium
TAGGGTCTGTGGTTGGGACGGTACAGGTCGTGAAGCCATTTGGTGAAGTCCGCGTCGGGCAGTTCCCCGTTTTCGTACTTTTCCCATATCCAGTTCCAGGGCTCATAGGTCTGGTACATTCCCGCGACAAAACCCCAGCAGACACAGCCGATTCGCTCCAGCCAGAACAGGGGAAACAGGGTCTGTACATCATTTCCGAGGGGCCGTGCCAGCCATTCCGTATTGAGGATGGGTCTGCCGTGTTCCTTCAGCCTGTGCAGGATCTGCACATGGTCGTCCAGATTTTCATAGCAGTGATAGGTGATCACATCAGACTGTTCCTGACAGTAGGCCTGCACCGGGGTGGGAGGCACATTCCTGTCCGGGGAGATGCCCAGTCCGTCGGAGGTAAGGGGCTGATCCGGATCAATTTCCCGCACCAGTTCAAACAGCGCCTTCACATTGGGCAGGGTGATGTCCTGCCGCAGACTGTTTCCCGGTTCATTGTATACATCCCAGATCAAAATCCGGGGATCATGCCGGTACAGGGTCACGATCTCCCGAACCATGCGGAAATAATCCTCCCGTGTTTCCGGTTCATCCAGCCAGAAATGGGGCGCAGGTTCGCTGTGTATCCCGTGCTGCGAGCGCTTTACTCCGCCGTGATACCCCCAATCCACCTTCTGCGGTCCGATCTGAGGTCTCTTCCACTCCGGGGACATGGGCGGCATGCAGTCGTTTGCCAGAACCACGATGCAGGAAATCCCGTACTCCGCCGCAAGGGAGATATAGTCCTCAAACCGCCTGAGAAATCCGTCGTGCTCATCCCGCCAGACGGCATATTCCAGAATGATGCGGATGGTGTTGAAGCCCGTTTCCCGCATCAGGGCAAATTCCCGTCTTGTGGTCTCAAACCGCTCTTCCCAGCCAAGAGACTGCCACTGGTCTACCCGGTTTGCACAGTCGGCGCTCATATAATTGCAGCCGCGAATCCACGGTCTCGCGTTATACCACTGCCACGCCCGTTCTTTTGTCCACCTCATCGTATGTTCTCCTTTCTCTTACCAGTCTGCGTTGCTTCCGTCCTCATAGAGAAGCCGGGGCGTTGACCATGCGCCGTCATAGAGTTTATCCTGCAGCGCAGCATCGTCCAGCTCTATGCCAAGTCCCGGCTTCACGGGAGTCTCGATACAGCCGTTTTTCAGCACAAAGGGCTCTTTTATGTACCCCACGCCAAGGTCGGAGCCATCCGCGTTTCCGGGATGTTCCTGCACAAGGAAATTGGGAATGCAGGCATCCAGCTGCAGACAGGCCGCAAGAGACACCGGTCCAAGGGGGTTGTGAGGCGCTACGGACATGAAATACAGCTCTGCCATGGCGGCGATTTTGCGACCTTCAAAAATACCGCCTGCATGGCACAGATCCGGCTGCACGATGCTTACCGCCTGCTTTTCGATAAGCTCACGGTACTGCCACTTGCCGAAAAGCCGCTCACCTGCGGCAATGGGCACTGTGGTTTTCCGTGCGATCTCCCGCATACAGTCCACATTCTCCGGCAGACACGGTTCTTCCACGAACATGGGGTCATAGGGCTTCAGCTTCTCGATGAGCACATTTGCGGCGGAAGGCGAAACCCTTCCGTGGAAGTCGATGGCAAGCTCCACCCCTTTTCCGATACGCTCCCGGATCCGGGAAAAGCGGTCGATGTGCTTTTCCACGTTTTCCGGCGTCTCCACCGCCTGAACGGGCGGGATAATGGAGTATTTCAGTGCTGTATACCCGGCAGCAAGCCGGGTATCGGCGATTTTCAGCATCTCCTCCACAGGAAATTCTCCTGCAGCGCCTGCTGTTTTGATGTGGGTATACATGCGGATCCTGTCCCGGCATTTGCCGCCCAGAAGCTCATATACGGGGCAGTTGTAGTATTTCCCCTTAATGTCCCACATGGCCTGCTCAATGCCGCTGATGGCAGAAAGCATCAAAGGACCGCCACGATAAAAACCGCCGCGGTACATTGCCTGCACGTGGTGCTCGATCTGCATGGGATCCTTCCCGATAAGATACTCCTCAAATTCCCGCACCACCGCTTCCACAGCGTTTGTATGTCCTTCCAGGATCGGCTCGCCCAGTCCGTAAATCTCCGTGTCCGTATGCATTCTGAGAAACATCCAGCGCGGTTTCACCTTTATGAGTTCCAGTTTTGTGATCTTCAAGGCTTCCCCCTCCTTTTCTTTCATTTTACCCTGTTAATATTGATAAGCAAGGATGATAGTTGACCTGTTTTTCAAAAATAAGGAATAAAAATTGACATCCGCCAGCCTGCTATGCTACAATCCGCTCATTGGGAAAGGAGGCTGCCCCATGGATATCATCGGCCTTGAAACACCTGCTGCCAGCGAAAAATACCTTGCTCCAAAAACGGAGGACACCTCGCCGTTCTGGATCCCGGAATACGGAAAAACATATCTTGGCACCCCATGTTATCAGCTGCGGCTGAATTCCCCGCTTTCCTGCTTTCAGTACGTCATCTCCGGCTCCGGAGTTCTTCTCTGCAACGGCCGTCTGCTCACCGTAAAGACCGGGGACACGTTTTATCTTCCCGCCGGCACGGATCATATCTACTATTCCGGTCCGGATCACTGCTTTTCCCGTCTGTGGATCAATGTGACAGGTCCTCTCTGCAAAGCTCTGGCTGAGGTCTACGGCATTTCCGGCCACGTTGTCTTTCCCGATTGCGACACAAGCCTGCTTCTTTCCAGGCTTCACACCCTTTGCGCAGGCGCAAAAACACCTGAGGAATATAAGCAGAGTACCGCCCCCGTTTTTCTGGAGCTGATCCAGCAGCTTGCCGCGCACCGCGCAAAAGCACCTCATCCGCCCGCTCCCGTTGAGGAGATCCGCCTGTATCTTGACCGGCATATCCGGGAAAATCCAAAACTTTCCGACATTGCGGCCCATTTCTCCTTTTCCCCGGAGCACCTCATCCGCCTGTTCCGCAAAACCTACGGCGTTACGCCTCACCGATATATCCTTCAGTCCCGTATCCGCATGGCCATGATCCTCCTTCGCACCACGAATACACCCGTTTCCCGGATTTCCGAGGAGCTTGGCTTTTCCGACCCCCATCATTTTTCCTCCGCGTTTCAGCTGAGCGTGGGTCTTCGTCCATCGGCATACCGAAAACAGGAAAACACATAAACCTCCCTTGCGGATATACCGCAAGAGAGGTTTATGTGCTGCGTTATTTCTGCGCGATCGCGGCATCGTACAGCTCATTTTTGCTGATGCCCGTAATGAGCGCCACCTGCTTTACCGCGTCCTTCAGGGATGCGCCCTGACTTCTGCGCTGCGAAACCTGCCGCAGTGCCTCTTCCATATCCACTGTCCCGGAAGCCTCCTCCGAAGCTCCCTCCACCACGAGGACAAATTCCCCTCTCGGCTCCTCCGCGGCATATTTTTCCGCCGCCTTTGTCAGGGTAGTGCGAACGGTCTCCTCATGAAGCTTTGTCAGCTCCCGGCAAAGGGCAACACGCCGGTCACCGAGGATCTGCGCCATATCGGAGAGAGCTGCCGCAAGCTTATGGGGTGCTTCGTAAAACACGATGGCCCGCTTTTCCTCCCGCAGGGCAGCAAGCTGTGCCTGCCGCTGGCTTTTCGATGCGGGAAGGAAGCCTTCAAACACGAATTTTCCCACAGGCAGTCCCGAAAGCGCCAGCGCACAGACTGCCGCGCAGGGTCCCGGGATCACCGTGACCTCAATGCCCGCTGCGGCACACAGAGCGCAAAGCTCCTGCCCGGGGTCGCTGATGGCGGACATGCCCGCATCGGATACCAAGGCGCAGGTCTCCCCCGCACAGATCCGCTGACAGATCTTTTCACCGCTTTGCATTTTGTTATGCTCATGGTAGCTCACCATGGGTTTGCGGATCTCCA
>JAFQKD010000148.1 GCA_017397075.1 Oscillospiraceae bacterium
CTCTTCGTTCTCCTCGGCTTCCTCCGCTTCTTCAGCCTCAGGCGCTGCGGCTTCCATGGAGGTATCCTCAGCAAGGTATGCAACGCTGAGATTATCCACCTGGAAGGTGGCGGCGCTGTTGTCCATCACCAGAAAGCCCATGTTGATATCGGCATTCGGGTTTTCGGGGACGAATTCGGAAGTGCCGGAAACGGTCCACATCTCCGGTTCTGCTTCACCGGCGACCCAGACCTTTGCAGCCACAACATTTCCCACATTGCCGATCTGCACGGAATACCATGTATCGGGATCGAAGTTAAACTTCTGATAGGCAAAACCGGGGGTGGTATACTCGATGTGGGATTTCAGCGTGACACCAGGCTTGATGCTGTCGCTGTTGCTGCCGGTAAGGGCTGCATAGAGCTGCTCTTTTGCCCCGTCGGTCTCGTCTAGATAGACGTCGGCAAAAATGCCGCCCCAGCTGCCGAGGGAATCCGCATCGAACTTCACATCGAAGGAAAGCTGTCTGTTGAGCTCTTCCGCCTTAATGGAAAAGCCTGCAGAAACGGCAGCAACACCGGCCTCCAGATAGAACTCCAGTACCTTGCCGCGGCCTTCGGCTTCCACCAGCTTGGGGGCTTCCTCAAAGGCATACACATCTCCCGCCTCAAGCACATCGCCTTCATACCCGTCAAAGTTATCCTCGAACCAAACCTCTCCTTCCGCTGCAGCGGCAGGCAGCACAGGAAACATTGCCGCCATCATCACAGCGCAGAGAAGAACCGCGAGGAGCTTCGTTCCGATATTCTTCATCTTTATCCACCTTTCCCGATACGTTTGAAAACCGCACCGCAATATCCTGTTTCAGGATTCCTCCGTGTCATCTTCTCCCTCTTCTTCCGGCACATCCGCCTTCATGGAGGGGGTCCAGCCGACACTTCTGTTGTAATACATTGCCCGCGTCACATGGGCAAAGGGCATGATCCACAGGAGCGCCACCGGGGTCATGACCACCAGCATGAGAATATAGTTCAGAATGTGCCAGCCAAGGAAGGAAAGATCCAGACCGATGAGCCGGATCACGCTGCCCGCCTTTGCCGCTTCCCGGAGACAGCGGAACACGCCGTATTCCGGATGCTCGCTGAGCACGAAATAGACAAGTCTGTACCGATACCACAGGATGATCCCCGGCAGGAAAAAGAGCATCAGTCCCGCAAAGGTCAGCACCCCGCGAATGATGGTGATCATCAGGATCTTCCCCATGCAGGAAAATCCTGCCATGATATCCCGAAGCTTTGCGGTCTCTTCACGGCTCACAAGGAAGCAGTAATAGGTATATCCGGCGTGAAACACCGTAAGCATCAGCATAAGGGCAGCAGCCAGAACCCCGCCGATGGGCGGGATGGTCCATTCCGGCACATTCTCCATGGCGGTATAAAGTCCCTCCAGCATCCCGCTGTAGATCTCCGCAAAGGACTCCGCCGTATCGCCCAGATGCCCGTAATCGGCAGCCAGCACATTCACATACTCGCCGTAGACATCCATGAGATAATCCGTATACCCAATGAGCTGCAGCGCCATGAATCCCAGCGCAGCACAGATCACAAGGAAAATCAGTGTTGTGAGAACGGGTCTCAGCCCCAGTTTTCTCAGCTTGTATTTGGCCGCGTATTTCAGCTGTCCGCTTGTATGCTGCAAATGCTTCCTCCTGTTCAAGTACAAAGCGCCGGAGCTTTTGCCCCGGCGCTTTATTATGCGTTATACCGGTTCATGGCTTTGTCCGTTCCCTGTGTGATAACCGCTTCCACAGCCTCCGCAGCCCGTTTGGCCGCTGCAAGAATGTCTTCCGCGTCCTGATTCTGGAACGTGCCGAGAACCCAATCCTTCATGTCATACTCGGGATGGGGTACACTTCCCACGCCCACTTTGACCCGGGGAAATCCGTCCCCGCCGCATTTTGCAATAATATCCTTCAGTCCGTTGTGTCCGCCGGCTGAACCGCTCCTGCGCACACGCAGCTTGCCCACCGGCAGAGAGACATCATCCGACACCACAAGGATATGCTCTGTAGGCACATGATAGAATTTCTGCGCCTGACTTACCGCGTCGCCGCTGAGATTCATAAAGGTCTGGGGCTTCATGAGAAAGACCCGGGCATCCCCCATCCGCACATCGCCCGTAAGCGCCTGAAACTTCAGACGATTTATGCGCGTGCCGAATTTTGCTTCCACCGCGTCAGCCACGAGCCAGCCGGCATTATGCCGCGTCATGGCGTAGCGGGGGCCGGGATTGCCGAGAAACACAAGGATCCAATCCATTGCCGAGGTTTTTCTTCCGAAAAGCATTACTTCGAGAACAGAGTGGAAATGGAAACTTCCTCGTACACGCGCTCAATGGCCTCAGCAAACATGGGAGCGACAGAGAGGTACTTGATCTTATCGCACTTCTTCTCGGGAGAAGCGGGGATGGAATCGGTGAAGAGCATTTCCTTGATGTAGCTGTCATTGATGCGCTGGATGGCAGCACCGGACAGAACACCGTGGGAAGCGCAGGCATAGATATCCTTTGCGCCGCCGATCTCTACAAGAGCCTTGCAGGCGTGGCAGAGAGAACCGGCAGTATCCACCATATCATCGAAGAGGATGACGTGCTTGCCGCGGACATCGCCGATGATGTTCATGACTTCAGACTGGTTTGCCTTTTCACGGCGCTTATCCACGATGGCAAGATTCATGCCCATCTTGAGTGCAAAGTTTCTTGCGCGGGCAACAGAGCCTACGTCGGGAGAAACGACCATAACATCCTCGTTGCCCATGCCGAACTTCTTGATGTAGTAGTCGGAAAACAGGGGGCCGCCCACCAGATTATCCACGGGGATATCGAAGAAGCCCTGGATCTGGGGAGCATGCAGGTCCATGGTCAGCACACGGTCGGCACCTGCAGAGGTGATGAGGTTTGCGACCAGCTTTGCGGAGATGGGATCGCGGCTCTTTGCCTTACGGTCCTGACGGGCGTAGCCGAAGTAGGGGATCACGGCGGTGATACGGCCTGCAGAAGCACGGCGGGCAGCATCCACCATGATGAGAAGCTCCATCAGGTTATCGTTTACCGGGTAGCAGGTGGGCTGCACGATAAACACATCGGAGCCGCGCACGGTCTCGTACAGGGAAACAGAGATCTCGCCGTCGGAAAAATGATTCACAGTGGAATCACCCAGGCGAATGCCGATGCAGCGGCAAATACTTTCGGCCAGAGCACGGTTGGCGTTTCCGGAGAAAACCTTAATGTCCTTGCCATGTGAGATCATCAAAACGTCCTCCACTCATTTATTTCTCTACTGGTCATTATACCAGAGATATCCAAAAGATAACAGGGGCAAAACGAACTTTTTCAAAAATTCTCCCGGGGAATCACTTGCCTACGCAGAAGCGGCGGAAGATCTCCTCCGCAACATCGGCGGAAACGGTCTGTCCCGTGATCCTGCCAAGCTCCTCCATGGCCTCCTCCAGCCCCACAAGCACCGCATCCGGGGTCATGCCCATGCGGGCCGCTTCCTGTGCCTGAAGAATGCCCTCAAGAGCACGGCGCACAGCCTGCGCCTGTCTGGCGTTGGTGAGGATCTCCCCCCGTGGTGCATTGCTCCCCTGAGGGAACATGACCGCAACGGCATTTTTCAGGGTGTCCAGTCCCTCTCCCGTACGGGCGGAAACGCGGATCACCGTTTTGAAAACGGAACAGAGCTTTTCCTCATCGATCCGTCCCGGAAGATCACATTTGTTCACAAGGGCAATGGTTTTTTCTGCCTGCTTTGCCGTCTCCAGCACCTGCAGATCCTCTGCCCCCATTTCCTCGCTGCCGTCAAACACCGCCAGCACCAGATCTGCCTCTGCGGCAGCCTCCAGTGCACGGCGCACGCCAAGCTTTTCTGCCTGCTGCTCCGTTTCCCGCACGCCTGCGGTATCCGTCAGCCGCAGCAGAACGCCGCCTACCCGCAGACTTTCCTCCACGGTATCCCGTGTTGTGCCCGCCTCCGGGGTAACAATGACCCGCTCAAACCCGGCAAGGGCATTGAGCAGAGAGGATTTCCCCGCATTTGGCCGTCCCAGCAGTACGCATTTTACGCCCCGCCGAAGCACACGTCCCGCTTCAAAGCTGTCAAGAAGCGATCTCAGGATACTTGCCGCACCGTTCAGCGTATCGGCATAGCCCTCAAGCTCAAAGGGCTCGATTTCTTCCTCCGGCCAGTCCACTGCCGCATGGAAATGAGCCGCCATGGCAGTCATTTCCCGCAGCACATCCCGTACCTTGCGGGTCACCGCACCGGAAAGCTGGCCTGCGGCGTTTTTTGCCGCCTCCGCCGTCTCGCTTTCGATAAGATCAATGACAGCCTCCGCCTGTGAAAGGTCAAGTCTGCCGTTTAAAAACGCGCGCTGGGTAAATTCCCCGGGAAGCGCCTGTCTTGCTCCCGCGGCATAAAGTGCCCGCATGGCTTCTGCCACTACCACAGGCGACCCGTGGCACTGAAGCTCCGCCGTGTCTTCCCCGGTATAGCTGCCCGGCCCGCGGCTCACTGTGCACAAACACACATCCAGCGCCTCCCCCTCCGCATCCAGAAGGGTGCCGAGGATCAGCTTCCTGTCCCCGTATGCGGAAAGGGGCTTTTTTCCGTTTGGACGGAAAACCTGCTCCGCAGCGCGTATGGCCCCCTCACCGCTGAGCCGCACAACGGAAATTGCCGCCGTGCCTCCATGGGTGGCAGGCGCCGCAATGAGGTCAGCCATCTTCGGAGACCTCCTTCTCCAGCGTCAGCAGCTCGGAGGGGAAATGTCTGAGAAGAGATCTGCGGACAGGAAAGAATCTGTCCTCCGTGATGGTGACGGTGACGGTTTTTTCCCCTTCCCGCCATGTGACAGATTCGATGCCCTCAAGACGGGGCACCACATTATCCTCCAGCTCCCTTGCAAGCTCGCCAAGGTGCAGCCGGTAATATGCGCCGTCTCTGGGGGGATCATAATCCTTCAGCTCGTCCTTCCCCTGGGTGAAGCACATCACCAGATACAGCAGGAAGATCCCCAGAAAAATGGCGCTTCCCACCGGACCTATTTTCTTCAAAAACTGGTTCATCGCATCCATGGGAGCCTCCGGGCAAAATACTTGATTCAACGGAAAAGCGGGGGACGCATGCGTCCCCCGTGTTCAGGGTGTTCAGAAATCAATGCGGGCGGCAATGTAGTCCTTCAGCTCGCTGATGGGCATACGGACCTGCTCCATGGAATCCCGGTCGCGCACAGTGACGCAGCCGTCGTTCTGGGAGTCGAAGTCATAGGTGATGCAGAAGGGGGTGCCGATCTCGTCCTGACGGCGGTAACGCTTGCCGATGGAGCCGGCATCGTCAAAGTCCACCATGAAGTGCTTGGCAAGCTCATCGCGGATGGCGGAAGCCTCGCCGGAGAGCTTCTTGGACAGGGGCAGCACGGCGCACTTGAAGGGTGCCAGTGCGGGATGCAGACGCAGAACCACGCGAACATCGTTCTTTGCCTCGTCCACCACTTCTTCGTCGTATGCATCGC
>JAFQKD010000008.1 GCA_017397075.1 Oscillospiraceae bacterium
CAAAATCGGGGGAAATCAAGTGGAAAATCGTTGACAGGGTTTGTGTTGTGTGATATACTTCGTTTCACGAAGCCAAAGAATATGAAAAACAGTGATTGCGTGATTCAACGCAATCACTGTATCTTTTTATATTTGAAAGGCGGAATAATCCATGAACGAAAACAGAAAAACAAATACCACCGCATACCCCATCCCCGTGCTGCGGGAGACTCTTCGCAGCGAGGCGGGAAGCCTCTCTGAAAAGCTGACCCGGTCGGTGAACCGGCTTACCTCGGCAGATGCTCTGCCCTGTACAGAGTATGGGGAGGAGGTGCTGCATCAGCGGAGCCTCTGTGAGCGGCTCATGTACCTGCAGTACTGCAGAAACGCCCTTGAGCGCTGCATTGCCGGGAAAACGGCCCATCTCCGCTACCGCTGGCAGGACGGTACCGTTTCTGAAACGCGGTTCAGAAAGTGCGGTGTGAACCGGGTAGAGGTTCGGGGAATGCAGAAAAACGCATAAGAAATGCCCGTCTTATGACGGGCATTTTCGTTTATCGCTTTTCCCGTGCAGCCTTTGACATGGCCAGCACGTTTGCGGGAGGTACGTTGGGAAGGATCTCTTCGTGGCTGGGGGAGACCACAAGGTTGGGGCCCAGAATATCCTGCACCCGATGAACTTCGGCACGCATTTCCTCCGGCGTTGCGTTCACAAAGAAATTCTGAGCATCGATGCCGCCCACGAAGGCAAGGTGGTTCTTGTACTGGGCGAGATTCTGGGCGCACATCCCGGCAGCCTGGGCCTGAATGGGATGGATGGCATCCACACCTGCGTCAATGAGGTCGGGGATGATGCGGTGGATGGAGCCGCAGGAATGGAGCAGACAGAGCTTTCCGTACTTTTTGCCCACTTCAATAATGCGCTTGAAGCCGGGAAGCACGAACTTGCGGAACATTTCCGGGGAAACCAGCAGATCCCGCTGAGTGCCGAAGTCGTTGCCGAAGAACATAATATCTGCCCGGTCACCGAGACCGGCGAAGAAATGTTCGTTCATCTGCACATAGTAATCCACGATGTGCTCTGTGGCGCATTCGATGACGGCGGGGTTTTCGTACATCTGGATAAAATAGGTCTCCATGCCGAAAAAGTCCGCCATATTGTGGAAGAATGGGCACCACATACCGGTGAAGATGGCCTTGTCCTGATTGGCATCGATTTGGGCATAAATCTCGGAAAAGTCAAACTTGGACGTATCCGGCCAGGGATAGGCTTCAATATCCGCCACGGTCTCCGCATCCTCAAAGCAGCCGCCTGCGGAAAGGGTATCGCGCTTTTTGCCGCCCCACTGGGGATCCAGCGCGGCAGAGCCGTCAATGGCCTTGTAGCCACCGTCTGCAGGGAACCAGCGGACATCGTCGTTCAGATATTCGCTCACAGCATCACGAGTGGGCTCAATGCCCCATTCCTTTGCCATGATGGGGAGTATGGCGTCGCTGGGGTGACCTACCCAATAGGCGCGGCCGTCTGTATTCTTACGGAGCATGATGTTTTTGACAAGCTCTCTGGAAGTCATAAGATGAAGCCTCCTTCAATTCGTTTGAGATATCCTATCATATTTTTCAAGATTTGCAAAGGGGATTATCCGGCAGTTGACAGAAAATTCTTTTGGAAGCATAATATCCATAGAGGAAAGGGGGTGTCCGTGCTGGACGCAAATACCGATATCCGTTATCTGAAAGGCGTTGGCGAAGCGAGGGCCAAGGCTTATGGTAAGCTTGGCATTGAGACACTCGGCGACCTTGTGGGATTCTTTCCCCGAACTTATGAGGACAGGACGCAGTTTCGCACCATTTCTCAGCTGCAGCTTGGGGAATCCGCCTGTGTGCGCGCCATGGTGGCAACGGAGCCTGCGCTGAGCTTTGTGCGCAAGGGACTTACCTATGTGAAATGCCGCGTCTCTGACGGACACAGCACCATGCAGCTGACCTTTTTCAATGCCCCCTATGTACGGGATAAGCTCCGTGTTGGGGAGACATATGTGTTTTACGGGAAAAATACCGGAAATCTCATTGGGGCTGCAATGACAAATCCTCTTTTTGAAGAGGACGGAGCGGGGCAGCTCATGGGAAAGCTTGTGCCTGTGTATCCCATGACGAGCGGTCTTACCCAAAAGCAGCTGCACGCCGCCGTGCGCACAGCGCTGGACACCTGCCTTGACGGCATGGAGGACATCCTTCCGGAGCATGTGCGGGAGAGCCATCGACTTTGCCGCAGCCGATATGCCTACGAGACCATCCATTTTCCCGGAGACGCGGGAGAACTGGAGATCGCAAGGCGGCGGCTCATTTTTGAAGAGCTGTTTCTGTTTTCCTGCGGTCTTGCCCTTCTGCGGGGCAGCAAGGAGACAAAATATGCAAAGCCGCTGCCCGAGGCGGAGCTTGGTGAATTTTTTGAAAGCCTTCCCTTTACCCTGACAGGCGCACAGATGCGTGCTGCCCGGGAAATGGCGGCAGATCTCAGCAAACCTACCCCCATGGCACGGCTTGTGCAGGGGGATGTGGGCAGCGGAAAAACCGTGGTCGCGGCGGCGGGCTGCTGGTATGCATGGAAGGCTGGGAGACAGACAGCGTTTATGGCGCCTACGGAAATTCTTGCCGGGCAGCATCTCAAGACTCTGACGAAATTCCTTGCCCCCTTCGGCATCCGGGTGGGACTGCTTACCGGAAGCATGACCGCAAAGCAGAAGCGGGAAGTGAACGCTGCTTTGCAAAACGGGGAAATCGATGTCATCGTGGGTACCCATGCCCTTATTACGGAAAACGTGGCCTTCCGCGACCTTGCCCTTGTCATCACTGACGAGCAGCACCGTTTCGGTGTCCATCAGCGGGCGGCGCTTTCCGAAAAAGGGGATTCGCCCCATGTGCTTGTCATGTCCGCAACGCCGATTCCCAGAACCCTTGCCCTGATTCTCTACGGGGATCTGGATGTTTCGGTCATTGATGAGCTTCCACCGGGACGGAAAAAGGTGGATACCTTTGCCGTGGGGGAAGATATGCGCCTGAGGATCTACCGCTTCATGGACAGGCTTGTGGGGGAAGGGCGGCAGGTGTTTGTGATCTGCCCCAAGGTGGAAAATGAGGACGGCTCGGAAGACCTGAAAGCCGTGGAGGAATATGCGGGAAAGCTGCAGAAGGACATTTTCCCTCATCTTCGGGTGGCATATCTCCACGGCAAAATGAAGCCGAAGGACAAGGACGCCATCATGACTGCCTTTGCAGCGGGGGAGACGGATATTCTGGTATCCACCACCGTTGTGGAGGTGGGGGTGGACGTTCCCAATGCGGCGCTCATTGTGGTGGAAAATGCGGACCGCTTCGGTCTCAGCCAGCTGCATCAGCTGCGGGGACGAGTTGGACGGGGACAGCATGAATCCTACTGTGTGCTCTTTAAGGGAGCGGGCGGGGGAGCCTCTCAGGAGAGACTTTCTGCCCTCTGCGCCACAAATGACGGGTTTAAGCTTGCGGAAGAGGATCTGCGCCTTCGCGGACCCGGTGATTTCTTCGGCGCACGGCAAAGCGGACTGCCGGAAATGCGTGTGGCCGAATTTGCGGCAGACGTGGATGTTCTGCAGGCGGCAAGGGATGAGGCTCTTGCGCTTCTTCGGGATGACCCGAAGCTTGCAA
>JAFQKD010000149.1 GCA_017397075.1 Oscillospiraceae bacterium
ATGATGTTGCCGGTGGCAGCACGGCCGCCGCGCCAGTCCTTCTTGGAGGGACCGTCAACGGTCTTCTGGGTAGCGGTGACGGAGTGCACGGTGGTCATCAGACCCTGAACAACGCCGAAGTTGTCGTTCAGAACCTTGGTGATGGGAGCCAGGCAGTTGGTGGTGCAGGAAGCGTTGGAAACGAAGGTCATGTCCTTGGTGTACTTGTCATTGTTGACGCCCATAACGAACATGGGGGTGCTGTCCTTGGAAGGAGCAGACATAACGACCTTCTTGGCGCCGGCGTCGATGTGGCCCTGGCTCTTCTCAGCGGTCAGGAACACGCCGGTGGACTCGACAACGTACTCAGCACCGATGGCGCCCCAGGGAATGTCCTTGGGCTCCTTGCAGGCGTAGAACTTCACTTCGTGACCATCAACAATGATGGAATCGTCAGTGTAGGAGATCTCGCCCTTGAACTGGCCATGCATGGTGTCATAGCGCAGCATGTAAGCCATGTAATCGGGGCTCATGAAGGGATCGTTGATGCCAACGACTTCCACTTCGGGGTGCTTCAGGCTGGCACGGAAGACCAGTCTGCCGATACGGCCAAATCCATTGATACCGACTTTGATGCTCATTGGTATTACCTCCAATTATATAATTCGCTCGGTGAACATTTTTGAACGCATATATTATAGCCCATAATGCGAAAAAAAGAAAGACCTTTTCCAAAAAAAATCCTGATTCGACAAGATTCGACATAATATGAGAAAATTCGTTGTAAATCACAGGGTTCTTTGCTATAATGACCACCAGAAAGTGGTAAAATTGCAGGGTATAGCCGCGTCCGGCGGTGGAAAACTGCATGACGGCGGATGAAAAGGAGCAGACATGGAAAAATTGCTGGCTGGTTTGCTGGCGGCTCTTCAGGAGCCGGTGATCGCGGCCATGAACGGGCGCGCGGAAATATGGAACGCACCGGCGGAAGTCTGCTTTCCGGCGCTTTCGCGGGGAGCGGAAATGCGGGAATATCTGCCGGAGGAGCTGACGGAGGAAAACGCCGTTTGCGGAAGCTGCGATGCGGGAATCGTCCGTGTTGCGCAATGGAACGGCTACAGGCTCTATACGATTTTGCGGGAAAGTGTGGAGCCGTCGGTGCTCACCTCTGCGGGAAGCGAGATGCGGGACATTCTCAGCATCGTGGCACTTGTCCGGGATCGGGCGGGAGAGCAGAAGCCCGAAGATGAAAAGCAGATGAGATACGCGGCGATGCTGAACAAAAGCTTTTACCGGCTCACCCGTATGGCAGATCATCTTGCGCTTCTTGGGGAAAGGGAGTCTGCCCTGCAGCGGAAGAGCTTTGATTTTGCGGAGCTTCTGCGGAGCCTTGCCATGTCTGTGGAGACACGGACAGGGCGATGCATTCTTGTGGAGGCGGAGGCGGAGCATTACTACGGCGGAGACAGGGAGCTTCTGGAAAGGCTGTGTCTGAATCTTCTCTCAAACGCGCTGAAATATGCGCCGGAGGGAAAGATCCGGCTGCGGCTGCAGAAAAAGCGGGGCAGGACCGTCCTCACCGTAGCAGACGAAGGCGCGGGACTGGCGCCGGAAAATATGCAGGCAGCGCTTTTGGGCGCAGGGGGCAGAACGGAGCTTTCCGACCCTTCCAAAGGCGTGGGACTTGGTCTTGCGGTAGTGCGGCGGATCGCCCGGCTGCACGGCGGCACGGTGGTCATGGAAAGCGCAGCGGGCAAGGGAACCCGGGTGACGGTTTCCCTGCCGGAAGCGGAGATGCCGGATACGCTCTGCTCGCAGGTGACACCTTATGCATCGCGGGGGATCGACCCTGTTCTGGAGGAGCTTTCCGACATACTGGACTGGAAAGTCTATCGCAGCTTATTTGCGGATTAACACAAAAAGCGGAAGAGCAAAAGCTCTTCCGCTTTTTTCAGCACTTTACTGTCCCAAAAGCAGCTGGGCAAGGGGAGAATCGGGGCCGAGAACGACGGTCTTGTTTTCTCCGCTCAGTGCGGCCTCCAGAGCCTCAAGGGCAAGGATGAATTCGTAGAACTCCCGTCTCTCCGGGGTATCGTAGGCTTCCGCCAGCATACGCATGTATTCGGCCTCGCCTTCGGCTTCCAGCTGAGCGGCTTCTGCCTCCGCATCGGAGATGAGGATATTTACCTGACGGTCCACATCGTTGCGGATCAGGGCGGCTTCATAGCTGCCGTCGGCAGAATAGGCGGCTGCCATCTGCTCCCGCTCGGAGATCATCCGGTCATAGACTGCGTTTTCGTTGGACTCCGGCAGATCAAAGCGCTTGATGCGGATATCCACCACGTCGATGCCGTAGCTCAGCGCAAGGGTCTCCACGTTGTCGGTGAGGCCTTCGTAGATGTCATTGCGCTGGTCGGCATCCTCGTCGTTGATGATGTCTGCCTGAGCAAGTGTGCCCATGAGGGTCTTGAGAGCGTTGTAGGTCAATGCGTCAAGCCGCTGCTCTGCGGAGGCGGTGTTCCCCAGCGTCTGGTAGAACAGCAGGGGATCGTCGATCTTCCAGAGCACATAGCAGTCCACGGTCATGTTCTGCTTGTCGCTGGTGAGGACCTCCGAGGGGGTGATGTCGTAAAGCATGGTGGCCTTGGGGAACACGCGGATGCTGTCAATGAAGGGGACCTTCATGTACAGGCCGGCTTCGTCCTTGGTGTCAATGATCTTGGAAAAACGCACCGTGCAGGCATATTCGTCTTCCTGCACCACGTAGAAGGAGCTTGCCGCGCAGATGATGACGGCCAGAGCGATAACAATGCCGATGACCCAGGTGATGTTCTTTTTCATTCCGCGCACCTCCTTACTGTGCATTTCCGTTTACAAAATCTTCCAGCGGCAGCATGGTCTCCACACCGCTGTCCGTGGTGAGGATGTAGAGCTTGATGTCCGGCAGAAGCTTTGTCAGGATCTCGTAGTACATCCGGGATCTGGTGATCTCCGGGTTCAGGGCGTATTCGTTGTACATGGCTTCAAACATGGCCACACGCTCGATGGCCTGATTGATGCGGGCCTGCCGCAGATATTCCGCGTTCTGGATGAGTGCATCCGCCTCTGCCTGTGCAGCGGGAAGCTGCTCGTTCTGGTAGGCGGTGGCTTCGTTCACCACGGTTTCTGCCTGCTGCTTGGCGGTCTCAACGGCTTTGAACGCCTCCACAACGGTGTCCGTGGGGGGATCGGAGTCCTGGATCTTGACATCCACCAGCATAAGGCCGATGTCATATTCCTCCAGAAGCTCGGAGACAAGCTCCCGTACCTGCCGCTGGATATCCTCCTTGCCATCGGTGAGGACGGAGTCCACATCCGTGGAGCCTACCACATTCCGCACCTGACTCTGCACCAGATTCCGCAGGATCATTTCCGGCTCATAGGAGCTGTAGAGGTACTTTACCGGGTCGGAGATCTTGTACTCCACAAAGAACTCCACAAGAACGATGTTGTAGTCCCCGGTGATCATCTTGCTTTCCTCTTCCACCAGCGTGAAATCACCGCTGTTCGTATCCCGGTAGCCAAGGGTGATGGACTGGTAGACATTCACATCCACCTTTCCACCTGCTGGATGCCGAAGGGAAGCTTGAAGTGGACACCTGCGTCCGCAATGGAGGTGACCTTGCCGAAGGTGGTGACCACCGCCTGCTGCTTGTCATTCACGGTGAACCAGCAGGTGGAGCCGAAGAGCACCAGAACGGCAAGGATCAGCACGGTCTGTACGATCCGGCGCACCTTTTTGGGACCGGTCGCCTTCTTCCGGGGAGGCTTGGAGGGGGCAGGGGATTCGCCGCCGGAAGAGGTTTCGGATTTGGACTTGAAAGAATAGGAGTAGCTGCTGTCTTCCATGGAAATCTCTCCTTGTGTAAATTGTATTTCCTATTATAGGGTGAACGAACGGAATGTGCAATAGAATTTACGTCGATTCACAAAAAATTTGCAATCTGGGGAAATGTGTCGAAATCTGTTGATTTTTGACAAAAAATGTGGCAAAATAAGAACGTTTACGGCGTAATTCAAAGGAAGGAGGGTTCGGGATGAAAATACGGGCAAAAAAATGGCTGGCAGCTCTGCTCTGCGCGGCATTGTTCTGCACGGTGATCCCGCATTCTCTTTCTGCCGGGGCAGCCTACACCCACATCTATGACGAGACCTTTACGGCAAACGGAAAGACGGTGCCCCTGCCGGATCTGCCGCTGGATATGACCTTTGAAAACTGCTTCGAGTTTGCGCAGGCGGCATATACGGAGATCTGGGGACAGGGCTTCAGCGAGTTTCTGGATTCCGAGGAGGATATGCTCCGGGGGATGGAATCCGATGACCGGCTTCTCACAGAGGAAAATCTGAAAGCCTTTGTTATGGCTGCGGAGATCGGGGCGGTCATGCGGCTTTGCCGGGCGGACTGCCTGTACGGCGGAGACCTTGAGGGGCATAACCAGATCATCCTCCAGAAGGATGAAGAGGGCTTCACGGTCTATGAGGGGAACATCGGCTGGAACGGCGTGATCTCCATTGCCTACTATAACTGGGATACCTATATAAAGCTCTGGCCGCAGTATGACTATATTAAGTATGTAAAGTGGCCGGGAGCTCCGGAGTTTCATGAGGCTTATGCGGCGCAGGTCAGCATGTACGCGGGAGAATACCGCGCAGCGGGCAGCGCAAACCCGGGCTGCAGTGTCTATACCCTGCCATGGGTGTCGGAAACGGCGCTTGCGGAGCGGGGCACCGAATTGCAGAGGGGAACAGCCCTTGCGGTTACCCGCCTTTTGCGGACGGAGGACGGAAAATTCTGGTTTGCCGTGGAAAAGGAAGACGGCAGCACAGGCTATATCCCCCGGGAGCAGATATCGGTACCGGGACTGGAAAACTGCGTGGTGACGGAGCTTGTGGAAGACGGTCTTCTTCTGCAGCAGACGGAGCTTTATGATGCACCGGGGGGAGGAAGATCCCTTGGCAGTCTGATGATGGGGCAGGAAGTCACCGTGCTTTGCGGTGTTGTGACCCCGGAGGGGGAAAACTGGCTGGAGGTGCTTACCAAAGGCGGCACCGTTGGGTATGTTTCCGCAGAGGAAACGGTGATGATCGGCATTTCCTGCCGGTATGAAGCAAAAAGCGCGGTGCTTGTCATGTCGGCGCCCCGCAGATCGGCTGATTTGCAGAGGTATCTCTGGGAGGGAGAGAAGGTCTCCGTCACGGGGATGCTCTATGACAGCACGGGGCGGCTCTGGCTGCAGCTTTATGCGGGCGGCTATGTGGCTGCGGACAGAATGGAGCGGGTGATCCCGCCGCCGCTGCCCAACAGAACAAGACCCGCAGGCGATCCGTAATGCAGCAAAAAAGAACACTTCCCGGGAAGTGTTCTTTTTTTGTGCTTGACAGCGTAACAATGTTATGATATAAATAAAGCGTAACATTGTTACGGAAGGAGATGAGACAGTGGAGCAGGAGCTCATAAGCAAAAAGGAACTGCTCTCCCGGTATGCCATTTCCTACGGAGCGCTGTACCGCTGGAAGCGGAAGGGCCTTATTCCGGAGGATTGGTTCATCAAGAAAGCCACGGTCACGGGGCAGGAGACCTTTTTTCCCAAAATGCTCATCTGTGAACGGGTGGAGCTGATCATGAGCCAGAAGGAAGAGCTCTCTCTGGACGGTCTTTCCCGGCTTCTCGGGCAGGAGGAAAAGAAGGAAGCGGTGCTGATCCTGAACACGGTATACGGAGAAAAACGGTTCAAGATCAGCGATATTCGGTTCGTTTCTTTGGACATGGGAGACGGAGATATACGGGATATCACGGATATGGTGAAAAGGGAGGAATAAAGATGGATATGAAAATTGCGGGCAGCGGCAGCATCACGCCGGGAGAATATGAAAACATCCGCATAAGCGGCAGCGGCAAAATCCACGGTCCTGTGCGGTGCAGAAGCCTTCATGCATCAGGCTCCGTTTCCGCGGAAGGGGATATTTTCTGCGGGGAGGAGATCCACGTTTCCGGCAGCGGCAGATTCCGGGGTGCTCTGCAGGCGGGGGAGTTTCATGCAGCAGGCTCTGCCCATGTGGACGGAGATATGACCGTTGCGGGAGAAGCGAAGGCTGCGGGAAGCTTCCGCTGTGACGGGGGCATTCGTGCCGGTGTGCTTCGTCTGGCAGGCGGCATCCATGTGGAAAAGGACGCGGAAGCTGAGGAGGCAAGGATCAGCGGCGGTTTTTATTGCGGCGGACTGCTCAATGCCGAGCGGGTGGAGCTTTGTACCGATGGCGGCATGGATATCGGCAGCATCGGCGGAAGCGTCATTCGGGTGCAGTGGGAATCCCGGGGCTGGAATCTGCGGAATCTGTTCCGCAGGAACCATAAGGGCACCGTTACGGTGCGGGGCTCCATTGAGGGGGACGATATTTTTCTGGAGTGCGTCAATGCCCCCTGTGTTTCCGGAAGAGCCGTGGTCATCGGGGAAAACTGCAATATCGACCTTGTGCAGTACAGCGAAAGTATAGAGATCTCTCCGGAGGCCCGTGTGGGACGGACGGAGAAAATTTAAGAAGCAAGAGGAGAGCCTTCCCGTGGGGAAGGCTCTCCTCGTCATATCAAAAAATCACCCGTTTTCAGAAATAGTTACCGTTGCGGGATGCGTGCTGCTTGATATACAATATGGTACAGGCTCTTCGGGGAATCAATAAAAATCACCCGAGCACTCAGAAACCCAGCTTATCCGGGCAGACGCAGATGTGGTATTCCCGTCCCTTGGGTACCCAGTCCGTCCAGACGGTGTGGCTGCAGATGCGGTCTGCGGAGCGGCAGTCGGCGCATTTGCCGGCGATGGCGCAGGGGGTCTTTTTCCCAAGCCGCTTTGCGTTTTCCACGCAGGCCACGGATTTTGCCCGCTGCAGAGCGCTTTCTCTGTCGGAACAGAATTTGCTTTCGCTTACGGCGATGTAGACAACGCTTGGCCCGAAGATCATGGCGGCCACACGGTTTCCGTTTCCGTCAATGTTCAGGATTGCCCCGTCTGCGGAGACGGCATTTGCGCTGAGCATGTAGATATCCGCGTTGTGGGCGCGGCGGAAGATCTCCTCACGGGGAAGGTCGGAGGGAACGCCGTGGTACCAGACGTTTTCGTTTTTTGCCTTCAGCCGTTCATAGACCCCAAGGTCACGGCAAAGGGTCATGGAGCCGCCGAAGCCTACGCTTTTGTCCTCCGGTACGGCGGATACGAGAAAATCCTCCATTTCGTCGGCGCTTTCAAAGGTGTGCACGGTAAATCCCCGGCGCTCCAGCGCCTTCAGGGCGGTAAGTGTCATTTCGTTCATCGGATCGGTCCTTTCTGTAGGATATATATTTAGTATAGTATCCGCCGACGGGATTGTCAAACGGAGCAGCGGCGGTTTTTCTTTACAATTTTCGCCCTGCAATCTATAATGCAGGTAGAAAGAGAGGGCTGCACATGAGACTGCCTTACGGAGAAACATTTATCGACTGGACATACGGTCCCTGCAGGGAGATCGCATCCCGTGTGGATGAGCTTGCTGCGGGAGACGGTGCAGGACTTGTGGAAGAGGCGCTCGGCGCACCTATAGGTGCCCCTCCTCTGCGCGAGCTTGCCAAAGGGAAAAAGAACGCGGTGCTCATCATCAGCGACCATACCCGTCCCGTACCCAGCAGGGATATCCTTCCTGCCATGCTGCGGGAAATGCGGGCGGAAAACCCGGAGATTGAGATCACACTTCTCGTTGCCACCGGCTTCCATCGGGCGACCACCGAAGCAGAGCTGGAAAAGAAGCTGGGGAAGGAGATCTTCTCCCGGGAGAGGATCGTGGTGCATGACTGCGCCGATCCGGAGAAGAATGTGGCCATCGGCACCCTGCCCTCGGGAGGACCCTGCGTCATTGACCGCCTTGCCGCGGAAACGGAGCTGCTTGTCAGCGAGGGTTTCATCGAGCCTCACTTTTTTGCAGGCTTTTCCGGGGGAAGAAAAAGCGTGCTTCCCGGCATCAGCAGCCGGGAGACGGTGCTTGCAAACCACTGCGGTACCTTCATTGCCAGCGAAAAAGCCAGAACCGGCATTCTGGAAGGAAATCCCATCCACCGGGATATGGCAGCCGCCGCCAGAATGGCAAGGCTGCAGTTTATCGTGAATGTGGTCATCAACGAAGAGAAGAAGACCGTTGCCGCTTTTGCGGGGGAGCCGGAGGCGGCCCATCTGGCAGGCTGTGAATATCTGCGGAAATTCTGCGGCGTGAAGGCGGTATACGGGGATATTGTGGTCACCACAAACGGCGGTGCCCCTCTGGATCAGAATCTGTATCAATGTGTGAAGAGCCTTACCGCAGCGGAAGCCAGCGCAAACCCCGGCGCCGTTCTGGTGCTTTGCGCGGAATGCGCAGACGGTGTGGGAGGAGACGGGTTCCGCCGCTCCTTAAAGGAATGCGAAAGCCCCGAAGCGCTTTATGCGGAATACTGCGCCGTGCCTGCGGACAGGACCGTTCCCGACCAGTGGCAGAGCCAGATCCTTGCCCGCATCCTCATGAAGCATCATGTGATCGTTGTCACAAGACCCGAAATGGCAGAGACTGTTCGGGAGATGAAGATGGAATATGCCCCAAGCCTTGCTTCTGCCATGGAGCGGGCGAGAAAGCTGAAGAAAAATGCCGATGTCACGGTGATCCCCAACGGGATCTCCGTCATCGTGGAGTAATGAAAGGAAACGAGGATGAAGCTGAGTTACTGTCCCACCTATGAGCGTGCAAGAAAGTATGCCGATGCGTTCTGGGCGCATGAGATCATTGACCGTCCCATGCTGGCGGTCACCGCTCCCAAGCGGGGCATGACCCTTCCCACGGAAGGCGTGTTCCAGAATCCCCGCACAGGCTATCTTGCTGCGGTGAATGAGGATTACGAGCCGATTTTTGAGACCTTTGAACAGGTTGCCGCCGCCACCTATTACGGCGGCGAGTCCGTGCCGGTGTTTGATATCAACCTCGGCCCCGATGTGTATGCCGGGTATCTTGGCGGAAAGCTTCGCTGCGTGCCCCACAGCGATACCACATGGGCAGACCCCATCGTGGAGGATTGGGAGGACTTCAGGGCGGAGATCGACAAATCCCCCGACGGATATTTTGAAAAGACCCGCAGATATATTGAATACGCCGTGAAACGCTCCGAGGGGAAGTATATCACTGCCATGATGGATCTCCACGGAAATATGGATGCCATGAGCGCCCTTCGCGGTCCGGAGGATCTCTGCTGCGATTTGATGGACGATCCGGATGCGGTGTACGATGCCCTGCAGCGGATCAATGACACCTGGGGCGAGATTTACAACATGGTGTATGAGACCTCCCATATGGCGGAGCGGGGCTGCATCGGCTGGTCGCCCCTGCTTTGCACGAAGCGGTTTGCGGTGCTGCAGTGCGACTTTGCCTGCATGATCGGACCGGATATGTTCCGCAGATTCGTGCTGCCCTCTCTGGAGCGGGAGGCGGCGCAGCTGGATAACGCGTTGTACCATCTGGACGGACCCGACTGCCTCAAGCATCTGGACGATGTGCTGACGCTGAAGGATGTGGACTGCGTCCAGTGGGTCC
>JAFQKD010000001.1 GCA_017397075.1 Oscillospiraceae bacterium
AACCTGGATCAGCTCGAAGGTACACAGGGAGCCGACAACGGAGGTGACCAGAATGTACTTCATGATATCCTGCAGCATGGGGATGGTGATCTTCACGCTGGCCTGCCAGAAGTTTGCACCGTCGATGCTGGCGGCTTCATAGTACTGAGGCGGGATAGCCTTGATCGCAGCGTAGAACATGATGACGGTGATACCGCCGCCGAAGAGGAAGCCGACACCGATGATGGCCCAGATGGCCGTATCGGATCTGGAGAGCCAGGCAAGAGCCCACTCTTCAAGACCGACAAGGTTCAGCAGGGTGTTGATGATACCCTTCTTGGGCTCAAGGAAGCCCTTGTAGAGCTGACCCATAACGGCAACGCTGAGAACGGAGGGAAGCATGACGCCGAACTTGAAGAAGTTGCGCAGCCAGGTTGCCTTCGTCCGGTCAAGCACCAGAGCATACAGCAGACAAAGGGGAACGGTGACGAAAAGGGTGACCGCAAGGCTGATGTAGGTATTGAAGTGGGACACCCAGAAGGTCTTGTCCTGGAAAGCCTGAACGAAGTTTGCAAAACCTACACTGCCCAGAGAAATGATGGCGTTGTGTTCCTGCGTGGCGGTAATGAAGAGGATCGGGAAAGGCACGATCGTGAACAGCGTGTAAAGGAGCAACGCCGGCGCGATGTAGAGCCATCCGTCTCTCTGTTTAAAAAATTTGTGCATGATATACCTCCTTCTTTGTGCACAATCTCTGATTGCAAAATAATAACATAAATAATGCGGGATGGCAAGAGCGAAATTGGACATTTTGCCAAAATAATTTATAACGTTCCTGCAAGTTGAAGGATAGATATGGCAATTTGACAAAGGCTGTGGTATACTGATGGTGCCAATTTTATACAGGAGGTACCACTATGCTGATGGAACGGTATCAGCAGGCTGTTGATGCGCTGCTGAAAAAGGTACGGGATACACAGACAGAGGCGATCCGGCGCACGGGAAAGCTGTTTGCGGAGACGGTTGCCGCAGGCGGCTGTATTCACCTTGGCAAGATCTGCCACGAAATTGAGCATGACCTTATCTATCGCGGCGGCGGTCCCATTTTCTACAAGGCATTTAAATGGAATCTGAATGTGGAAAACCCCGTGCGGACACGGGATCGCTCCGGTGTGGACAAGAGCACCGAAGGTCTTGCGGCTTACGCACTGAAGGCTTCCGGGGTGCTGCCCGGAGATGTGCTTGTGGTGAGTTCTGTTTCGGGAAGAACACTTTCTGTGGTAGATTTGGCGTGGGAAGCCAAGAAAATGGGCGTAAAAGTTGTTGCGCTCATCAGCATGGAGTATGCCACGCAGGTGGATGCCGTCCACTCCTCCGGACAGAAGCTGTATGAGTTTGTGGATATCGTACTGGATAACTGCGCTCCTGCGGCGGAAGCGATGCTTGAGGTCGACGGCATTGAGGCACGGTTTGCCGCAGCCAGCGGTATTGCCTCCGATTATATTATGTGGAACGTGACAAGCGTCTGCGTGGAAGAGATGCTGAAGATGGGGCTTACCCCCGGCATCCTCAAGAGCGCAAACTTCCCCGGCGGCAACGATTACAACAAAACCGTGGTGGAGCCCCACTACGACGAATACGGCTGGTAATACAATATTGTTCTTTGCGCGTTCATGCGATTTGCGGGACGCGCAAAAAAATTGTCACTTTGACGAATCAGTGTGATACAAGAAAAAAGCACTTTACAATCAAAGCTGAACGAAATATACTGCAAGTAAATCCACATAAAAAACCGGAGGAGAATCAAATGAAAACCACATTTCTTATCGGTACTTACGGCACTGGAGAGAATCAGGGGATCGTGAAGCTGGTATATGATTTTGACGAATACCGTGCAGAAACGGTCAAAATGGCTGATGACGCACCGCAGGCAAGTTACCTCTGCCGCAGAGGGGATTTTGTATATGCCCTTTCCGAACAGAAGGAGGGCGGTCTCCATGCCTATAAGCTGAACGGGGATGATCTTGTGGTGCTGAACCGGGATATGACGCTGGAGCGCGTCATGGCGCATCTTTCCGCTGACCCCGCAGGTCGTTTTGTCTATCGTATCAGCTATGGCACCGGATGGATCGGCGTAAGCGCCGTGAACGAGGACGGATCTCTTGGTGAGGCCAAGGGACGTGTCCTCAATGAGGGCTGCGGTCCTTTCAGAGGAAGGCAGGAACAGGCGCACGGACACAGCATTACCCCCACACCGGACGGGGATCATGTTATCGCCTGCGATCTGGGTACGGATGAAGTCCTGTGTCTGAAGGTCGGTCAGGACGGAAGTCTGGAAAAGGAGGAAAAAATGGGCGTTCGTCTCTGCGGCGGTACCGGACCGCGGCAGCAGGCATGGCATCCTGACGGAAGCTGTGTATATGTGCTGACGGAGATGGGCTACCAGCTTGCTACCCTTGGCTGGAACAGGGAAACCGGACTTTCTGTCTGGGATCTGCGGGATATCCGCCCGGATATGCCGAAGCTGGACCGCGAGGGTGCTGCAGTAAAGGTTTCTCCCGATGGGAAATTTGTCTATACCTCCTGCCGGTACGACGGTATGCTGGATATTTTCCGCATTGATGAAAACAAGTTCCCCACCCTTGTGGAGACTGTTCCCTCCGGTGTGCAGCAGCCCCGTGATTTCCATATCACAAATGACGGGAAGCATCTCCTTGCCGCAGGTCAGCGCTCCGGGGATATCTGCGTGTTCAGCAGAGATCCCGAGACCGGAAGCCTTACCCCCATGGATCTTATCACCGGGATCGAAAAGCCCGTCTGCATTCTGGAGGTGTAAGCATGGCGTTTCTGGAAGTGAAATTCTTCTCCGATGTTCTGGGGATGTGCACGCAGATGAACGTGATCCTGCCGGAGCGTCCGGAGACGGAAAAGGTACCGGTGGTGTTCCTGCTCCACGGTATGTCCGACGATCATACCGCGTGGTGCCGCTTCACCTCCATTGAGCGGTATGCGAGAGAGCGGGGCATCGCTGTTGTGATGCCCACCACCCATCTGGGGTGGTATACGGATATGTATATGGGGCCGAAATACTTTACCTATATTACTAAGGAGCTGCCCGAGATCTGCCGCAGCTTTTTCCCACGGATGGATCTCAGCCGGGAGACGACCTTTGCTGCAGGACTTTCCATGGGCGGTTACGGCGCATGGAAATGCGCCCTCAGTGCTCCGGAGACCTTTTCTGCCGCCGTGAGCCTTTCCGGAGCTCTGGATGTGGCGGGACTCTGGCAGGAAAAAACGCTCATCGAAGAAGAGGGGATCGGCTACTGGACGGATGTATTCGGTCCGCTGGAGGATGCGCCCGGCGGAAAGGATGACCTTATGGCGGAGGCTGAGCGGCTCAAAGCATCGGGAAAGCCGCTGCCGAGGCTGTTTGCATGGTGCGGAACGGAGGATTTCCTCTATCGGAACAATCTGGGCGCATGGGAAAAAATGAAAGCGCTGGGGTACGAGGTGACCACCAGCGTAAGCGGGGGAGATCACCGCTGGAAGTACTGGGATGAGCACATTCAGGAAGGTCTTGACTGGCTGGGCTTTCCGGTGAAGGGAGGAAACTGACATGGCACTGATCCAGACACATATCAGCTCTGCCGTTCTCGGCATGGATGTAACCTGTCAGGTGATCCTGCCCCAGAAGGCATCGAAGCTCATCGGCATGGAAACCAAAGCAGGGGAAGGGCTTTTCCCGGTTTTGTGGCTGCTTCACGGTATGAGCGACGATGAGACCATCTGGCAGCGCAGAACCTCCATTGAGCGGTATGCAGCGCCCCTGGGCCTTGCAGTGGTCATGCCTGCGGTGCAGCTTTCCGGCTATGCGGATATGGCGCACGGCGGCAAATACTATACATTTATTGCAAAAGAGCTTCCGGAGCTTATGGCGAACCTGTTTCCCTTTTCCCGCAGGAGGGAGGATAACTTCATTGCAGGTCTTTCCATGGGCGGGGCAGGCTGCATGAAGATCGGGCTTGCAAATCCTGAGCAGTATTCCGCCATCGGCTGTCTTTCTGCGGGAATGATAAACCGCGGCGCCGATACGCCTCAGCGGCGGGCAAGAATGGAAATGCTCTACGGCGGACGGGATATTACCGGTACCGTGGAAGATCCCGTGCACAGCGCAAAGCAGATCCTGGAAAAAGGACTGCCTGTACCGCGGATCTATCATGCCTGTGGGGATGATGATTTCCTGCTGGCCTCCGCTCACGAGACGCGGGATTTCTTTCAGGCCATGGAGGGAAATCCCTTTGATTACACCTACGAGCAGGATCCCGGTGTCCACAGCTGGGAATTCTGGGATGAGCATATTCAGCACTTCCTTCGGTATTTGAAGCTTCAGCCGGAGGAAAACGTACGCAACTGAGGCAGATATGCAGTACATCATCATTGCGGCAGCTTTGCTTCTGGCAGTGCTTGGCGGCTCATACTGGGCATTTCGCATGGCGTTTTACAGCAGTCCCAAGCGGACACGGGAGGAAAGCGTTGCCCTCGGTGAGCAGTACGATGCCGTGCGGGAAGAGCTTGAGGTTCTGCGGAAGCGTGTGGAGGATGCACCCTGCGAATGGGTGAATATCCGTTCGCAGGACGGACTTATGCTTTCCGGGCGGTACTGCCATATCGCAGACGGCGCACCTGTGGATATCATTTTTCACGGCTATCGGGGGACGGTCTCCCGTGACTGTGCAGGAGGATTTTCTCTTGCAGGGAAAGCGGGACACAATGTGCTTCTGCCGGATCAGCGTGCCCATGGAAAAAGCGGCGGCAGGGTGATCTCCTTTGGAATAAAGGAACAGTACGATGCTCTCGCCTGGGCGAGGTATGCAGCCGATCGCTGGAAGTACACGGATATCTGGCTTACGGGTGTCTCTATGGGTGCAGCGACGGTGCTTATGGCCTCTGCGCTTGAGCTTCCGCAGAATGTTCGGGGCATCATCGCCGACTGCGGATACAGTTCGCCGCGGGAGATCATCCGCAAGGTCATCGGAGAAATGAAGCTTCCCGTATGGGCAGCGTATCCCTTTGCAAGGCTGGGGGCATGGCTCTGGGGAGGCTTTCGGCTGGAAAGCGGTTCTCCCGCAGATTCGCTGAAGCGGGCGAAAGTGCCGGTGCTGATTCTCCACGGGGAGGATGACCGATTTGTTCCCTGTGAGATGGGAAGGGCGAATTATGATGCCTGCGTTTCGGAAAAGCGGCTTGTTACCGTGCCCGGAGCGGGACACGGACTCAGCTGCCTTATCGATCCCGATACCTACAAAGGCGCAGTCGCGGAATTTTATGAGAAAACTCGCAGAAAGATATGAATACAGCACCCGGACAGATTCTGTCCGGGTGCTGTATTTGGTTGACAACAACGGCAGAAAATCGTATGATAAAGGTTAATTACGGCTATGGAGGCACAGCGGTGAAGGTAATTATTGTCGGTGCGGGAAAAGTCGGCTACACCATTGCAAGCTATCTTGCCAAGGAAGATCATGATATCACGGTGATCGATCGTGATGCGTCAAGGCTGGAATATGTGGGCAATGCTCTGGATGTGATCTGCGTGGAAGGCAGCGGAACGGACTTTGTTCTGCTGGAGGACGCGGGGATCGCTGAAGCGGGGATCATCATTGCGGCGACCGGCAGGGATGAGGTGAACATCGTCTGCTGCACGGCAGCAAGACGCATTGCCGCGGAGCATGGAAACCATCGGCTCCATACCATTGCCCGTGTCCGTGACCCTCAGTATACCCGTCAAACGGAGCGCCTGAGAAAGGCATTCGGTCTTTCCGCTACCATAAATCCCGAAGCGGAAGCGGCAAGAGAGATCGCAAGGATCCTGCAGCTGCCCTCCGTTTCCAGAGTAGACGTGTTTTCCGCAGGAGGGCTTGAGCTTGTGGAGTACCGTGTGCCTGCGGGCGGAAAGCTTGACGGGCAGCAGCTGAAGAATCTGCAGAAGAATTTTAAGTGCAGATTCCTTGTGTGCGCTGTGGAGCGGGATGACCGGGTGCGGATCCCCAACGGCGACTTTGAGATAAAGGGCGGCGACAGGATCAGCATTGCGGCACCCAGAAGAGAGCTGCGGAAGCTTTTCCGTGAGGCGGAGGAAAGCTGGCGGCCTGTGCGCCATGTGCTGATCGTAGGCGGCGGCAGAATAGGACGGTATCTTGCCGGAAGGCTTTGCGATACAGGGATCGGGGTCACCATTGTGGAGAAAGATCAGAAACGGTGCGAAAACCTGTGCGAAGCGCTCCCCAAGGCCACAATTCTCTGCGGCGACGGTCTCAGGATGGATATGCTGCGGGAGGCGCAGATCCAGGGGGTGGACGGTTTTGCCACCCTTACCGGGAACGACGAGGACAACATCATTCTCTCCATGTACGCAAGGAACCAGAAAGCGGGCAAGGTGGTCACGAAGATCAATGATGAGCACCTTATGGATATGCTTGAGGACACGGGACTTGATGCCTTCGTGACGCCAAAGCAGCTTGTTGCCCAGCAGCTGAGCCAGCATGTGCGCGCCATGGAAAACGCAAGCGGCAGCAGTGTGGAGACTCTTTACAGGCTCATGGACGGGCAGGTTGAAGCGCTGGAATTCCGTGCCGGGGAGAAGTCCCGCTGCATCGGCATTACACTGCGTGAGCTGCGGGTAAAGCAGGGGATCCTTATCGCCTCCATCCTGCGGGATGAGCAGATCCGCACACCTGACGGCGATACGCAGATCCTTCCCGGGGACAAGGTAGTGGTGGTCACTACCCACAGAGGGCTTGTGGATCTTGACGGCATTCTGGAGGCATAAATGAACATCCGAATGGTTTTATCCGTGCTGGGACGGGTGCTTTGCATTGAAGCGGTGCTGATGCTGCTGCCCATGACGGCGGGACTTTGCTATGGGGAAAGTCCTGTGCCCTTCCTCATCACGATTCTCATTACAGCCCTTGCGGGGATGGCGCTTCTGCTCATGAAGCCGAAAAGCGGGGAGATGTACGCGAAAGAAGGCTTTCTTTGCGTGGGGCTTTCCTGGATCACGCTGTCCCTTTTCGGTGCGCTGCCTTTTGTGTTCAGCGGTGATATCCCCCGGTATACCGATGCGTTTTTTGAGACGGTATCCGGCTTTACCACCACGGGCGCAAGCGTGCTTTCAGATGCGGAGGCATTGAGCCGGGGCTGTATGTTCTGGCGGCTTTTCACCCACTGGATCGGCGGCATGGGCGTTCTGGTATTTATTATGGCGGTGCTGCCTATGTCCGGGGAGCATTCCATGCACATCATGCGTGCTGAGGTGCCTGGACCTGTAGTCGGCAAGCTGGTTCCCAGAGCAAGAAAAACCTCCATGATCCTCTACAGCATCTATCTTGGGCTGACCGTTCTGCAGACGATTTTGCTGCTGTGCGGCGGTATGGGGTTCTACGATGCCCTGCTGCATGCCTTCGCAACAGCAGGCACGGGCGGATTTTCCACAAGAGGACTCAGCGTCGGAGCCTTCGACAGTGCGTATATTGATATCGTGATCTGCGTGTTCATGCTGCTTTTCAGCATAAACTTCAACCTTTATTTCCTGATCCTTCTGGGAAAGGTGAAGGCTGCACTGAAAAGCGAGGAGCTTTGGTGGTATATCGGTGTTGTGGTCTTTGCCGGGGTGACGATCGCCCTCAATATCGCGGAAGCTTACGGCGGCTTTGTAAACGCAATGCGGTATTCCTTCTTTCAGGTAGCAAGTATCATCAGCACCACCGGCTTTTCCACGGCGGATTTTAATCTCTGGCCGGAATATTCCCGCTGGCTGCTTGTGAGCCTGATGTTTATCGGCGGCTGCGCAGGCGGTACTGGCGGTGGCATGAAGGTTTCGCGGCTGCTTATCATGCTGAAATCCGCACTGGGTGAGATGGTACGGCTTATCCGTCCCCATCAGGTCACTCGGGTCACCATGGACGGCAGACGGCTGGAGGATTCCACCGTCCGCTGTGCATCGGCTTTTGGGCTTTTGTACATGCTGATCGTTATCGCGGGCACACTGCTCATTTCCCTTGACGGGCACGATGTGCTGACGAATTTCACTGCACTCATTGCGTGTATCTCCAATGTAGGCCCCGGTTTGGGACTTGTGGGGCCGATGGGAAATTACGACATTTTCTCTGATTTCAGCAAATGGCTTATGTCGGTGTGTATGCTGATTGGAAGGCTTGAGATCTATCCCATTTTGATGCTGGTGAACCCGGCGCTTTGGAAAAAAAGATAAACAGCAGAGCATACGCCCGGAGCTGAGACTCCGGGCGTATGTTTATTTACATCCCGTTTCGATTCTGTTCACAATTGACTGTCAAAATATACCTGAGGTGAGAAGAATGTTTCGTATTCTTGTGGTAGAGGACGACCTGCATACAAGACAGCTGTTCAAGGCCGTGCTTGAGCGGGAAAAATACACGGTGCTGACGGCAGAAAACGGAAGCGAAGCGCTGGATATCATGGACAGAGAGCATGTGGATCTTGCGGTGGTGGATGTGATGATGCCGAAAATGGACGGATATGCCTTAACGGAAGCGCTTCGCGAATCGGAAAGTACCCTACCCGTGCTTATGGTATCGGCAAAGCACCATCCGGAGGATAAGCGGAAAGGGTTTCTTGCGGGAACGGACGACTACATCACAAAGCCTGTGGATCATGAAGAAATGCTGCTTCGCATCAAGGCGCTTTTGCGCCGTGCCAGGATTGCCGATGAGCGCAGGATCGTCATGGGGGATGTGGTGCTGGATTACGATGCCTATTCCGTTAGCCGCGGTGAGGAGAGCATGACATTGCCGCAGAAGGAATTTCTGCTTTTGTATAAGCTTTTGTCCTTTCCCGGGAAGATATTTACCCGCATTCAGCTTATGGACGAGATCTGGGGAGCGGAAAGTGATACGGGCTGGGAAACGGTAACTGTACATATCGGGAGACTACGCAGAAGATTCGAGTCGTGGCCTGAGTTTGAAATCGTTTCCGTCCGCGGACTTGGCTACAAGGCGGTGAAAAAATGAAGGAAAAGCAGAAAAAACCGAGATATTCCTTCATGCTCGTGCTGATCATGACACTGACGGTGTTTCTTGTGCTTCTGGTGACGTCTGTACTGACGGTAGGGCTGATTATGCTCCTTATGCGTTTGGATGTGCTGACCATTCACCCGGAGACCACGGCTGCAGACGCAAAAAATCTGCTGCTCTTTATGGCGCTTGGGAGTCTGGTGCTGGGCACGGCAATCACCTTCGGGCTCAGCACATATCCGCTGAAGCCTGTAAAGCGGCTTCTTCAAAGTATGCACAGACTGGCATCCGGGGATTATTCCGCGCGGATCTCTTTTGGCTTCCCCTTCGGGAAAACACCTGTGGTGCAGGAATTCACCGACAGCTTCAATGCAATGGCTGCGGAGCTTGGCAGTACGGAAATGCTGCGCCGTGATTTTCTCAACCATTTTTCCCATGAGTTCAAAACCCCGATCGTATCCATTGCGGGCTTTGCAAGGCTTGTGCGGACGGGGGAGATTTCCGAAGAGCAGAAGGAGGAATATCTGGAGATCATCGAAGAGGAATCTCTGCGGCTTTCCCGAATGGCGGAAAACGTCTTAAACCTGACGAAAATCGAAAATCAGACAATTCTCACCGGGGTGACACGGTATAATCTTTCCGAACAGCTGCGAAACTGCCTTCTTTTGCTGGAAGAAAAATGGAGCGGCAAGGAACTGGAACTGCAGCTGGAATTCGGGGAGCATGAGATCTGCGGAAACCGTGAGCTTTTGCAGGAAATGTGGCTGAATCTTCTGGATAATGCGGTGAAGTTTGCACCTCGCTTTGCAGCAGTGGCAGTTTCCATAAGGGAAACGGAGCGGGATATCTGCGTCAAGGTTTCAAATACCGGAAGCAGTATTCCGGCAGAAGAACAGAGCAAGATCTTCGGCAAATTCTATCAGGCTGATCCCTCCCATGCCACAGAAGGAAACGGGATCGGACTTACGGTAGTCAAGCGCGTGGCAGAGCTGCATGGAGGCGCTGTTTCCGTGGAGAGCCGGGAGAATATGACAGCCTTTGCCGTAACGCTGCCGAAAGGAAGGGAAATGAAAGTATGACACCGGAAAAGCAGATATGTCTGCTCAATGACGCATTTCCGCCGATAATTGACGGTGTGTCAAACGCGGTGGTGAACTATGCCGTGCATCTGCGGGAACTGGGATATGGTGCTATGGTCGTGACACCTGCAAATCCGGAGGCGAAGGATTCGGACTTTTCGTTTCCCGTGATTCGTTATCCCAGTTTTCCGATTCCCGGGTACAAAGGCTATACTGCAGGACTGCCTTTTACGCCGGAAACTGCGCGCATCGTATCCGAAAAACAACCGCAGGTGCTCCATTGCCATTGCCCCATCGTCTCTGCGGTTCTGGCAAGAGAGCTTCGGCAGATCGTGGATGCGCCCATCGTGATGACCTACCACACCAAGTTTGACGTGGATCTGGAGCATATCACGAAGATCAAGCCCCTCAGGGAAAGCTGCAAAAAGATCCTTGCGGAGAACATCAGTGCCTGTGATGAGGTCTGGACGGTGAGCAAAGGCGCTGGTGAAAACCTGCGGCAGCTTGGCTACATGGGGGAGTGGCGCGTGATGCCGAACGGGGTGGATCTTCCGAAAGAAAGGCTTGCGGAGGAGAAGATCCGGGAAGCGGTGGAAGAATATGACCTGCCTGCCGATGCTCCGGTGTATCTTTTTGTGGGACGGATGATGTGGTACAAGGGAATAAGGATCATTCTGGATGCTCTTGCAAAGCTTTTGCAGGAGAGGCAGGACTTCCGCATGGTATTTATCGGAGACGGCTTTGACAGCGGGGAGATCAGGAAATATGCGGAAA
>JAFQKD010000150.1 GCA_017397075.1 Oscillospiraceae bacterium
ACCGGCAGGGTGAAGACCGTCCAGCCATCCCTTGCTTCCGCAGGAAGCTCGAGCTTTTCACTGCCCTTCAGGAGGAAGATCTTCTTTTCGCCCTTGACGGCAGCCTCCATGCCCTCTCCCTTGTCCAAGGTCATCTGCATCACGCAGAGACCGACGGACTTCCCGTTTTCCCGAACAAAGAGCAGGGTCTTGCCCGGGGTGACGAGCTTTGCCGTCTGCTTTTCGCCGAGAAGCCATGCAGCGACACCCTGCAGATGAACAAAGCGGTTCACATCGTTTGCCATGAGGAAGGGGGCATAGCCCATAACACAGATACGTCCGCCAAGCTCATTTTCAAACACGCTTGTGCCGATACCGAGATCCTCCCCTGCAGCATGGTTCTCGATGACGGAAAGCACCCGTACGCCGCTGTCCACAGCCTTAAAGTATACTGCACTGCCGCCGAAGAAGGCAGGACGCACATCTCTGCAGGGCGTCTTCATGCCGAAGTTCACGGGATCGGTAAGCTCATACCGCTCGCGCAGGGCAAGGTCCCCCTTGCCGATGGGAGTCACGCCGATGTATTTCCCAAAGCCGCGTCGCTCAAGCTCTGCCACCGCATCTCCGGTAAGGATCACAGCTCCCTTCAGCATTTCCAGAAGCTCCTCATCGGAAAAGCCCTGTGAAAGCTCCCCGGTAAGGATCGCGCCCCATGCCCCCTTGCGGTCCATGGTCATGGGAATGCCCATTTTGGCAAAGGCATAGGCCGCAGTCACATCGTGCTTGGGGGTGTTTTCCAGCGTCATAAAGAAGCTGTCTCCATCCGTAAGGCGGCGCCGCTGATCGTATTTGCAGGAAAAGGCAGGCCAGAAGCCTCCGGTGCGTCCCCCATCGACCCCATCAAGATAGGCTTCCATCACGGGACGGTACTCACGGTAAAGCACATACTGCCCGTCAAGACCATCAAACTTAAAGCTTGCCGCCTCATTGTTCAGCAGCACACCGTTCATCCCCTGACCGATGGCAAGCAGCACCTCCGTCACCTTCATCCGCTGGGACTTCTGCCAGGTAAAGGTGGGGAAGCACTCCAGCTCGTACTGGATATCCGTTACCGTCTCGGGGTACTCAAATGCCTGCTGGGCAGTGGAAAGCGTCTTGAGGATCACATCATCCGGCACGGTATCAAAGTAGTATCCCTCGCCGGGACGGCCCTTTACTGCGTCAAGGGCCGTAAACCATGCGGGGAAATCCATGCCGTTATAGGTGCTCCAGCTGGGTCTCTGGGTCATGAAGCCCAGAGGCATATCGGGATCCACCTCGCGGATGGCCTTTTTGATCCGCGCAAGAAGATTTGTGATGCGGTCGGATACATCCTGCACCCATTTTGCACGAAGGCAGGTATTCTCCGGGATCTCCATTTCCCGCACAAGCGTCTCACGGTCATAGGCGTAGCCGTACTTTTCGTTGAACTTCCGCAGGCATTCCGGGCAGAAGCAGCCGAATTTCACACCGTTCCAGAAGATCTTGATATCATCATCCACCCAGATGAAATCCGGCTTTGCCTGGGCATAGAGACGGTACTTTTCCTCCGTAAACTGCAGGAAATCCTCATGGTTGGGACAGCAGCACACATAGGAGGTGTCCCCCCGATACCCAACGATCTTCTGGAAGGGAAGGCTCCCCTCTCCGGAGACTTCATCGATGTGACCGATGGTCACAAGCACGTTCACGCCCACGCTTTTGAAGCCCAGATCGCGGAAATCCTGCATACCCTTGCGAAGCTTCGGCAGATCACGGCGCAGCTCTTCCAGCGCATCCGCCCTGTCATTGTGTCCGCTGCGGGAAAACACGGCGATCTCATCCACGGTGTCCGTATATTTTTTCATAAACTCCATGGTTTCCTGATGGATCCTGTCATCCAGCCATGCGGGATATTCCAGTCTCTGTGCAATTTTCATGGTTCTGCACCTCCACGCGTTTTCTTTATTATTTCATACGCCTTTTCATTCTTCAAGGGTAAATATGCGGTATTTCGGTGGAGATTTGCGTTCTGCTTTTTTCTTTGCAGATGCGGAGAAATGTGGTATCATGGACTTAAAAGGAGGCGGTTGCATGGCAAAGCAGCAGAACCAGAAGCTTCGGATCCTCTGCCTTATGGAGTATCTGAATTTGAATACAGACGAGCATCACCCCGTATCCGCGAGGGAGATCATGGAGTATCTTGAAGGGCAGGATATGCCCGTGGAGCGCAAGACCCTGTACGACGATCTGGAAACCCTGCGCCGCTTCGGACTTGATGTGGTGGCCATCCGTCACGGGAACCAGACCGGATACCATATCGGTCAGCGCCCCTTTCAGCTTCCGGAGCTGAAGCTCCTTGTGGACAGTGTGCAGTCCTCCCGATTCATCACCAGAAAAAAATCTCTGGAGCTCATCGATAAGCTGGAACGGCTCACCAGCCGTCACGAGGCCAAGCGGCTTCACCGGGAGGTACTTGTTGCCCGACGCATCAAGACCATGAATGAGTCCATCTACTACATTGTGGACGAGGTGCAAAGCGCCATCGGCGAGGATCGGCATATTTCCTTCCAGTACTACGATTATGACGTCTCCCGCAGACGCGTTTTCCGTCACGGGGGCGCCCGGTACACGGTAAGTCCCTATGCGCTTATGTGGGACGATGAAAACTACTACCTTCTTGCCTATGACGATGCTGCAGGCCACATGAAGCACTACCGTGTGGACAAAATGGCAAATCTCCGGCAGGAGAACGGTCCGCGGACGGGAAAAGCCGCCTTTGAGGCACTGGATATGGCGGAGTATTCCAACAGCCATTTCGGGATGTTCTCCGGCAGCACCGTCCCTGTAACGCTGGAATTCCGGAACCGGCTTGCAGGCCCGGTCATTGACCGTTTCGGGCAGGATGTGATCCTTGTGCCAAGAGAAAACGGGGTCTTCACCGTCACCGTGCAGGCTGCGGTAAATCCCCTGTTTTTCGGCTGGCTCTGCGGTTTTGGTGACGCTGTGCGCATCCTTGCCCCGGAAAGTGCAAAAAAAGCCATGGCAGAACATCTGCAGAGCATCGCCGCTTTGTATGGGGAAGAGGAACCGTGAAGCTTCCCGGTCTCGGCATCGGTACCGCAACGGCAAGCACCACGGTCATTGAAAATCAGAGATGTACCCCGGATAAGCAATACCGTCAGGGCGAGCAGCTCATCCCCCAAAAGGCAAAAGGCGCAAAAGGATCACCGTAACGGAGACGCATCAATGTCCCATTCCCATTTTGTAACCCGAAATTTTTCTTCATCTTTATGCAGCAAAAAGCATTCGGCCGCATGTCCCTCAGACCCCGAGGACATACGGCCGAATGCTTTGCATTTTCTGCCAGACAGCAGAATTATTTCATTGCTTTTATATCCCAAACGGGAAAAGTGTTCAGCCTCAGCGGACAAAATTGGTGAACACAGGCTCTTCGGCCTTGGGCAGGCCGTACTTTTCCTTGCCGAGCGCGATGCTCTTCATGAGAAAGGTCATGTTTGCCGCAAGGGTCCGCATGACCTGCAGCCCCTCCGCATCCTCAGCAGCCTCTCCCGGTGCACCGCCGTGGATGCTGTTCCAGTATTTGCTGGAAGCCACGGGCATTCCGGAAATGGTGAAGAACTTATTGAGCTCATCGAAGGTGGAGGAGAGGCCGCCTCTCCGCGCAGCCACCACGGCGGCGCCCACCTTCA
This sequence comes from Oscillospiraceae bacterium, assembly GCA_017397075.1. Classification (GTDB taxonomy): domain Bacteria; phylum Bacillota; class Clostridia; order Oscillospirales; family Oscillospiraceae; genus RGIG1893. The sequence continues at coordinate 3,711 of JAFQKD010000150.1, forward strand.
TGCGCTTATCGAACCTTGTGCTGTAAAAGAGTCTCGTGAGGAAGGCGGTAAGCGTTGCATTCGCCCCGGCATAGTACACGGGACTTCCCACCACCAGACCGTCCGCAGCCTCAAATTTCGCCGCAGCTTCATTCACAATGTCCGGAAAGGCGCATTTCCCTGTTTTCGCACAGCCCTGACAGGAGATACAGCCGCGGATGGGTCTCTGCCCGATGTGAAGGACCTCGGTCTCGATGCCTTCGCGGTGGAACACACGAACCATTTCCTCCAGCGCCATGGCAGTATTGCCGTTGGTTTTGGGACTTCCGTTAATGATAAGAACCTTCATCTTACAGCCTCCGGATATGGAATCCGCCGTCCACATCGAAGGACTGGCCGGTGGTATACGGAAACTCCCCGCAGCAGAAGGCGGCAACCGCCTTTGCCACATCCTCCGGCTCACCCCAGCGCTTGATGGGAAGAAGACCGTCTTCGATAAGGGCATCGTACTTGGACTGCACCTTTTCGGTCATTCCGGTATGGATGATGCCGGGGCGCACTTCGTTTACGGTGATGTTATACTCCGCAAGCCTGTCGGCAAAAAGCTTTGTGATCATGGAAACGCCTGCCTTGGAAATGCAGTATTCTCCGCGGCTGACAGAGCTTGTATAGGCGGAAAGGGAAGAAATGTTCACGATTGTGCCGTTCATTTTCCCCGGCCTTGCATTTTCCACCATATGCTTCGCCGCAAGCTGGGTCATAAACAGAACGCCCTTGGTGTTGATGCCCATCACACGGTCATAGCTCTCTTCCGTCATATCCAGAATGTCATTGCGCACCAGAGGCGCCACCCCCGCCACGTTCACAAGGGTATCCACAGGACCGAACTTTTTCACCGCTTCATCCAGAAGCCGCTGACGGTCGGCGGTCTCCGCAATGGAACCGCGGACATACAGCACCTCTTCCGGTCCGTCAAACACCTCCCGGGTACCCATGGCGGTGACCGTAAAGCCCCGCTTCACCAGCTCCAGCACACAGGCAAGACCGATCCCGCCTGTTGCACCGGTAATTATGGCATTTTTCATCATTTACACCTCCACCGGCTTATACATCTCACGGTCGCGAACCACGCAGCCGGAGCACTGCCCTGCCCGCAGCAGTTTTGCACATTCACCGCAGGACAGGCAGACCTTTTTCCCGTCAATGGCACCGTTTTGCTTCAGATCCTCAATAAACTGCGGATAGGCAAAGGCCATACGCCCGAAGCCTGCGGCGGTACATCCGCCGCTTTCCACCATGCCCGCAGCCACATTCACGGAAAACTCTCTGGGATAGGAGAAGCCGGAGCCGATAATGAGCATATCGGGGCGGTGCTTCTGCACAGCGCCAACACAGTGCATGAGCCGTGCAACACCCTCCAGAGGATGCTCGGGAGGGATATAATTTCCGCGGTCGTAGGGACGGTTCACATGGGGATTCATATAGGGATTGCCAATGGTGATATCCAGCATATTGACCCCAAGCTCATCGCGGAGAATATCCACAAGCCTGAGTCCCTCCGTAAGATCCGGGGTGATGCCCTCGTTTTCCTTCACGCCGAAGCCGTAGGGATAGGGGAAGCCGTCGTACACATTCAGACGGCTGGTGACGATAAATTCACGGCTCACCGCAGCCTTTGCCGCCGCGATGCTGTTTCTCAGCAGTCTTGTGCGGTTTTCAAAGCTTCCGCCGTACTCCCCTTCACGGGTATAGGCAGAGAGGAACTCGCTGAGCAGATACCTGTGGCAGCACTTTACATCCACGCCGTCAAAGCCGATCTTCTCCGCCATGGCAGCTGCCCAGCCGAACCGCTCTTCCAGAGCGCGAAGCTCCCCGTCGGTAATGATGCGGGAGGGATCGATGGGCTTATCCTTTTCAAACAGCGGATTATTATAGGCAATGATCGGTTCGGAATAGCCGTTGGGGTTTGCGTATCTGCCGGAATGGGCGGCCTGCATGATGAGCTTCGGGGCAAAGCCGTGCTTTTTCATGCACGTCTCCCGGATATCTTCAAGCATAGCCTTGAAGGCATCCAGATTCCGCTCCTTCAGGCAGAGCTGATTCGGTTTAGCCCGGGCTTCCTCCAGAATGGCAATGGCCTCCACCCAGATGAGGGCAGCACCGCTCTGGGCAAAGCGGCGGTAACGGCGGCGTGTAAGCTCTCCGGGAACGCCGTCATCTGCCGCATCGCAGCCTTCCATAGGCTGGATCACAAAGCGGTTTTCCAGCTCGATGCCGGCTTTCTCCGTTTTGGTAAAAAGGCAGCTTACATCCTGAGAAGCCGGGATCTCCGCCCCCACCTCCGCCGCACGCTGCAGCATATCATCCAGTGAACGGTAGTGAAATTTTTCGTGTTCCATAATGCTCGCTCCCGTATTTCGTTTTTCTTATCATCTCATGTTTTTGTCTGCTTGTCCATATCGTTTTTGCCGCTGTTTTGGTAAAAGTTGCTTTTTTCACCGGACAGGTGTATCATGGAGACAGTTCTTTCCGGGAGGTGATCGTTTGGCCATATCTTTTCCGGTTACCGCAGCCTACTGCACCACAGAACCGCTGCGCAGCAATGTACATTATCACAGCGAATACGAGCTTATTTTTGTGGCGGAAGGCTCCGTGGAGGTCTCCGTGGGAAAAAGCAGCTACCTTGCCGGGGCAAATGACCTGATCCTCATTTCCAATCTGGAGCAGCATTCTCTCTGGCAGCGAAGCACGGTCTACCGCCGCTACTGTGCCATTCTCCGCACGGATTCCATAGATGCGCTGTTGGGGAACGCAACGCTTCTGAGTCTTCTCAAAAACCATTCTGAGGGCTTCTGCCACTGTATCAATGCCGCTCCCATCCGGGAAACGGTGGTCAGCGTTTTCCGCAGGCTTATGGATCTTTCGGCGGACACCCCCTTTGCAAACGATCTTGCCGCAGGGTATCTCACAGAGCTTCTGGCAAATCTCTGCCGCATCCATCCTCAGCTTGCCGCCCAGAACATGGAAGACCCGCGGCACAGCCGGATCTTTGCCGTTCAGCAGGATCTGGATGCCCATTTTCGGGAGCCTGTGTCCATTACCGACCTGTGCGCGAAACACTTTATCTCCCTGCACTATCTTTCCCACGCCTTCAAAACCATGACAGGCTACAGTCCCAAGCAGTATCTCACCCTGCTGCGGCTGAAATATGCCGCCGACCTTCTGCAGAACACCCCTCTTTCCGTGCAGGAAGCCGCATCGGAAAGCGGCTTTTCCGATCTGAGCAACTTCTGCAGGCGTTTCCGTCAGGAGTACGGCTGTCCCCCGGGAACATTCCGGGAGCATTCCCGCAGCATCGTGGAAAGAAAGGAGCTATGACCATGCTGAATTTTTATGACGCCCGCTGTTTTGTGGGCACGAGGGGAAATATTCCCCCCGGCGCTGCAGCTTCCACCGCGGAAACGCTGGCGCAGCTTTCCCGCTGCGGCATTTCCTCCGCCGTCTGCTGCCATTCTGCAGCTCTCGAAGGGGATCCCATGATGGGAAATTCCCTTCTGGAAAGCGAGCTTCCCGCTGCACCCCATTTTGCCCGTCAGTGGGTCATGGCGCCCGCCTGTCTGGGGGATTTCCCGGAAACGGAAGCGCTTCTCCCCATGATGAAGGCTTCCGGTGTCACAAGTCTTCGTCTCATTCCCCAAACTCTGGGCCATTCCCTGCGCCCCTATGCCATGAAAAAACTCATGGGCGCTCTTGAGGAATGCCATGTTCCCCTGTTTCTGGATCTGGCAGAAACAAGCTGGGAGCAGCTTTACACATTCTGCACGGATTTCCCCGGCTGCACTGTTGTGCTCACCGAACCGGGCTACCGGGGCATCCGCTTTATCGATCCTCTGCTGGAAAGCTGCAAAAATCTCCGTATCGGCACAAGCAATCTTGTGGCTTTTCAGGCGCTTGAACGGCTCTGCAGAAAGCACGGCGCAGAGCGGTTTCTTTTCGAATCCGGTGCGCCCCTCTATTCCGCTGCCGCTGCGGTATCTCTCATCACCTATTCCGGTCTTTCCGGGGAGGAAAAGTCCTTTGTTGCGGGCGAAAACCTCCGCATTCTCCTTGAGGAGGTGGCGCTGTGAACTGGTATGAAACGGTTATGGAAGGCCATCCCTTTGAGGGAGTTTATATCTTCGACTGTCACGGGCACATTGACCGGGACATCCACATCTGGCAGGGCAGCGTAAATGCCGATGCCATCGTTCCCGCCCTTGACCGGGTGGGTGTGGATGCCGTCTGCGTTTCGTCCATTCTCAGCTTCACCTCCGATTGGCGTCTGGGCAACAAGAACACTTCCGCTGCGGCAAAGAAGTATCCCGGGTGCATTTACGGCTATGCCGTTCCCACCCCCTTTGATCCCAACTGTGACCTGCGCCCCTATTTTGAAGACAGGGAAGGGTTTCTCGGGGTAAAAGTACACGGCAGCATGCAGGGCGGAACAGCTCTGGATGATCCCCGTTACTTCCCTGCCTACGAGCTTGCAGCGGAAAAAGGTGTTCCCGTACTGTTTCACACATGGACGGCAGAAGAGATCCGCAGCGCGGAGAATGTTGCCGCAAGGTATCCCGCCGTGCCTGTGATCCTTGGGCATTCCGGTTTTGTGGCTCCGGCAGACCGCGCGCTGGCCATAGAAGCCTGCCGCAGACGGGATAACCTCTTCTTCGACACCTGCATCAGCTTCACCTATGACGGCGCGCTGGAAGCTTTGGTCAATGCCATCGGCAGCAGGCGCATCCTCTACGGCAGCGACATCAATTTCTATGATAACGCTTTCGGTCTCGGACGGCTTGCCCTCTCCCGTCTTACCGACGAGGAAAAGGAATGCATCCTTGGCAAAAACGCAAAAACCCTTTTTCACATTTAACGAAATGCCCCCGGCAGGAAATTCCTGCCGGGGGTTCGCTTTGGGATGTGACCTGCTTTACATTTCGAACAAAAGCAGCTGCAATTCTTTTTGCAGATCACTCCTGCATTCCACCCGCATTCCGCACCACACTTCGTCCTCTACTCCCAACACATATGTTTTTAGTTCAAGAAACTCACGCAGGTTGAAATCTTCATATTCCTCTGCCATTTGGGTATATCCAAGGATCCCGTAATTTCTCAGCAGTTCTGTTCCGCACCGCAAAACCGCATAGCAGAATTCCTTAAACGAAAGCAATAATGTCCGCTTTGTGATTACTTCTCTCTCATATCCCAGTTCTTCAATCTCAAGCTGCAATTGAAAATCTTCATGCCAGCTCCTCGATTCTGTCACATCGTGAGTCAAATCCCATATTGAGTACGTGCCAAGATAATCCCAACATACTCTTCCCGTAAGTATCCTGCGGTTATCGATTTCCCGAAACTCTACCTTTCGGTGTCCGTCGCAATGCACTTGAGGCAGCGAAATCAGGCCTGCCATCACATGAATAAGCTGTCCGTAAAATTCCCCCATACCGTCTGTTGTGATAAACTCAAACCGCTCATCGGGCAGTTCCAAAAATCCGCTCTGTCCGCAAATTTCGCATTTCTCCAAGTGCATATATATGCCGCATGCTCTCTTTTTCAGTTCCATCAGGCTTCCTCCTGCGTTCGATATTGTAGGCTGCCTCGCTTGATATACTGACTATACGTCAACTGCTGTCCAATAAAACAGACTCCCGATTATTTTTGTATCTGTTATGTGTAATCCCGCGCCATAGTGCAGAATATACTGGTGATATTTCATCATGGGAGCGTGGCTATGGAAAAAACGGTGATCCGCTGGAAGCTTGCAGGCTTTTTCTTCGTTTCGATTCTGGGTACACTGCTGCACTTTCTCTTTGACTGGACGGGGGAAAGTCTCCCCGCAGCCTTCATTTCCGCTGTGAACGAATCCATCTGGGAGCACATGAAGCTTCTCTTTTACCCCATGGTTCTTTTCGCGGCGATCGAAGCCAAACGGTTTTCCAAACTTATCCCCGCCTTCTGGTGCATAAAGCTTTCGGGCATCCTCCTTGGGCTCATTCTCATTCCGCTGATCTATTACACCTATACGGGCGCCCTCGGCATTTCCGCAGACTGGTTCAACATCACCATTTTCTTTTTCTCCGCAGGCGCCGGCTTATTTCTGGAGGCAAAATGGGCGGAGAAAGGCTTCCCCTGCGCCTTGGGAAAGAACACTGCCATTTTTCTGCTGTGCCTCATTGCGGCGCTTTTCACCCTGCTTACCTTTTTCCCGCCCCATATTCCTCTCTTCCGCGATCCTGCCACGGGAAGCTACGGCTACTGAGCTTTGCAAAACACCCCGAACCGCGAAATACGGTTCGGGGTATCTGTCATTTATGCGCCTTCCGCAAGAATGCGGGCGATGACGTGCTCCTGCATCTCCCGGCTGAGATCCACAAACCTTGCGCTGTATCCCCACACGCGGACGATCACATCCTCATGGCTTTCAGGGTGTTTCTGGGCCTCACGGAGAAGGGCAGCATCGTAAATGCCGATGTTGAGATGCTCGATCCCGGAAGCGGCCGCAGCCTTCATGAGCGCATCCACAATGTTCCTGCATTCCTCCGCAGTTCCCATTCGGGGCAGGCTGATGTGGATGGGCGAGCCGCCGACCGCGCGGTAGAGCGCCTTTTTCGCTTTCATCACGGAACGGAGAAGCGCCGTTGGGCCGCAGATCGCTTTTCCCGGTGTGGCACAGTAATGCTCGGCGATGGGGTCGGCATATTTCCGTCCGTCAGGCGTTGCCGCAACGGCATAGGCTTCGTCCACAAACCGCCAGCCGTAAAGGGCAGGCATCACCGCAAAGCCCGTCTCTTTCCTGTATTCCTCAAGCCAATCACAGTACCGCAGGGCAATGTCCGCGGCAAGAAGATCGATCTCATCCTCGTCATTTCCGAATTTCGGGCAGGCAAGCATTCTGCGCCGCATTTCCTCATGCCCTTCGAAATTCACGCGGATGGCTTCCTTGACCTGCGCCACGGTATATGCCTTCTCCTCGAAAACAAGCTTCTTCACCGCCGCAAGAGATTCCGCAGCAGTGGGAATGGAACCGGAGAAGACCATGTATACCTCCACCGGAAGACCGCCTCCAAGAAGATCCTTTCCGTTTTCCAGAATCTCTTCAAAGGTACCGTTCAGGAGCACTGAGGATGCCTCGCCTGCAAGGCAGTCCAGATGCGCACGGCGGAGAATGCTCGCCTTGTGGCGCGTCTGGAACCTGTACTGCGCCAGATAACAATCATAGAATTCCGCAAAGGTCGTGCAGTCCTCTGCTCTGCCGGAGGCAAAGCCCGCCGCCGCATCCGGGGATGCAAAATACGCCTCACCGCGGTGCGTCCAGTATTTGTTTTTTGTCCGATAGGTCCGCTCTGCCCAGTCGCCGTTATTGAAGGCAAGCTCAAACACCGCCACCGCGTCAATATGGTTAAAGGAAATGGCGCTGTGACCGTCAATCATGATCTCCGAGCAGCCGTCATTGGTATACCGGCAGGCATATTCCTCCGGAATGCCGAACTCCACAAGGGAGGGAATCACCACCTCATCGTTATACTGAGATGCCTGTCCCTGCCCCAGACACTGTACCTCCAGCGCTTCCCTGCGAATATCCTCGGAAAGCTTCGGGTGAACGCGAAGGCTCACATGTGGCTCGCACTTGCCCACAAGCCTCGTCGCCCGCAGCATAAGAACGCTCAGTCTGCTTCCGGCATCGGCGCCGTCGGGATCCCGCCCCCCAAGCATCACGTTAACGAGGGTATCCCCGGAGTTGTTTTCGTTCAGCAGCTCCCAGTAGCGGCAGATCAGCGCCAGCGCGTCCTCTTCCGTCATATATCCATCGGCAATATCCCGCTCGAAAAAGGGCCGCAGGTGTACATCCAGCCTTCCGATATCCCCCCCGCAGGTACAGTGTGCCCGAATCTTCCACATAAGATAGGACAGCTGGATTGCTTCGTCAAAATGGATGGGTGCGCGATGGGAAAGCGCACGGAGATTTTCCCCGATGCGCTGCAGCCGGGCATCTCCCTTTGCGGCAGTCTCCACCACGGATGCGTACTGCAAAAACCATGCCGAAAGTGCGGTGTATACCTCGGAAACAGCACGGAGAAGCTCGGGATCTTCCACCTTTTTCGCATTTTCCGCAGCCTTTTCCGCAATGCCCCGAAGACCCAGACGGTAGTATGCCTGCCCCATGGGATAGTGGAAATTGTCGTTTTTCAGCGTTTGATCTGCGGCAGGACGATATTCCCCGGCAGGACCTGCGATCCCGCCTGCAGCCGGTACCGGCATGGGAATGGACGCAATATACCTCAGCGTATCTGCAAGAATTTTTTCGTACATCTCTTCCGCCCTCCGGCAAAAAACGTTTTCTGGGTGTTTTTTTTGATTGTAGCATCGCAGGCTTTTGCTGTCAATAAGACCCTGCCCCTCTGTATCCGCTGCGGAATTGGGTGGGCGTGATGCCGTACTGCTTTTTGAAGCAGCCGGAAAAATAGTTGCTGTCATTGAAGCCGCAGCTGTAGGCAATTTCGGAAATGCTTTTCGACGGGTGATCCAGAAGACGGATCTCCGCCTGACGGAGGCGGTAGATCAAAACAAATTCGTTAAAGGGCAGGTTCGTTTTTTCCTTAAAGGTACGGGAAAGGTGTCCCGCACTTACGCCGCAGAACCGTGCAGCCTCCGTGATCCGTATGCGGCCTGCGTAGTTCCGGTGAATATAGGAGATGGCCTTTTCCACAAAATCATCCTGAACACAGATCGTTTTGCGGTCGGGTTTGGCCCGCAGCAGCAAAATCAGCAGCAGGGAAATGCTGCTTATCAGCGCAGCTTCGGCATGCTTATCCCCGCTGTGGTATTCCTTTTGGATCTTGCGGAACAGTGCATCGATTTCCTGCTTCTGCTCAGGACGGGGTTCTATGCCGAAGGGCACATCCACTGCGGCTTCCAGTTCCGGGGGAAGCAGGCTCATGTCGCAGTTTATGACCATGCGGGAATTCTTCGGATCGCTGTAAACGGACGAATGCGGCATGCGGGGCGGGATCACAAGAATCCCTCCGCTTTCCACATGGAACGCATCCGTATTGACCGAACAGACAACAGAACCCTCCAGAAGCAGGAAGATCTCCACCTGCCGGTGAAAGTGAATTTCCGAGCGGCAAAATTCGCCGTCCCTGCGATAGTCCCGTTCATCGAAAAAGATGCGGTCTCCCGCCGTGTTCCTGTACCCCTCCATCCGCGCATCTCCTTTCCGATACCACTATAGCACAACACATCATATTTTTCGAGACAAAACCCCGATTTGCAGCAAATTATTTGAGGTATACAGGAAAATTATGCGCTATAATGCTCCCATAATCCGAAAGGAGAGGGATAAACATGAAAATCAAACTTGCTGTGATCGGCGGCGGCAGCGTCAACTGGATGCGCGGCCTTATGCGGGATGTGTACTGTCTCAAAAATGTAGAGGGCGGCGAGATCCGTCTGGTTGACCCCAACGTGTCTCATGTCACCAGCGTGAAAAATATGCTGCTGAAGTTCAACGAATGCTCAGATAAATATTTTGATGTTTCCGTTGTTGAGGACAGAAAAGATGCCATGCGGGGCTGCGACTTCGTGCTGACCACCTTTTCCCCCGGCGCCATGGACGGATTTTTCAACGACCTTGAGATCCCGGTAAAATACGGCGTGCGTCTGCCCGTATCCATGACCTGCGGCATTTCCGGTGCTTCCGCTGCGCTGCGCACGGTGCCGGTAGCCTATGAGATCGTGGAGGAAATGGAAGAGGTCTGTCCCGGTGCGGTGCTTTTGAACGTGACAAACCCCATGACCGCTGTTTCCAAAGCCATGAATCTCTCCGCCAAAACGGTAAAGGTCTACGGCATCTGCCACGAGATCTTCGCTATGGGACATCTGCTGGAGAAGATCCTCGGCATCTGTCGCCCCGAGGGTATGAGCAACAATCAGTATTTGTACGAATATCTCCCGGAGATCGGCTTTGACTACACCGCGGCAGGTCTGAATCACTATATCTGGCTCACGAAGGCCAGCCTGAAGGGCGAAGATGTGCTTGGTAAGATCTGTCAGTTTGCCATGGAGCATGAAGAGCTTGAGCCTGCCGGAGAGAACAATCAGGCCACAAATTCCTATGTTAACAACTGCCAGGCAAAGCTTGCCCTGTGCCGCCAGTTCGGCTATCTGCCCATTCCCGGCGACCGTCACCTGATCGAGTTCATGTCCTCCATGTGCAACAACCAGAACGGCTTCGGCATGGGCTATGGCGTTCTCAAAACCACTGTGGATTCCCGAAGACTTGACAAGGTACTGCAACAGCGGGAGATCGACAGCATCGCAGCAGGCGATATCACCGTGGACTTCCGAGTCTCCGGGGAAGACATCGCGGGGATCATGCAGTCCTATATCGACAAGACCGAAATGATCACCATCTGCAACCGCCCCAACATCGGGCAGATTTCCAATCTTCCCATGGGCTCCATTGTGGAGACCAAGGTCAAAAAGGAAAAGGACGGCTCCATCACCCCCATCCCTGCGGGAGAGCTGCCCCGTCCCATCCACCAGATCTGCTACCTGCACACGGCGATCATCGAAACCGTTGTGGAAGCTGCCCTCAAGGGCGACAGAAGTCTCTTTATCGAGGCCATGAGCATGGATCCTTCCACGGGCACCATGGATTTCCGAAAGATCCCTCAGCTTTGCGATGATCTGCTGAAAGCCAACAGAAAGTGGCTTCCCAGATTCTTTGACTGATTGGGGTGCGGGATGAAGCAGAATTACGATGTGACCTTCCACCCCTCATGGTGGAACAAATATGCCGGGATCGAATTTGACGAAAAGTTCTGGTTTGACGCGGCATACCGCATGGAAGCGGACAGAGCCATGCGCCGCACACTGTACGATCACTTCGGGGAATTCGGCATTGGGGAGAAAGATCCCAAAGCGCGTCCGATCCTGTTTTCGGATCTTTTGGCCTGCGGATTTCTCTATTCCCAGCTTCTGGGGTGCGATGTGGTATTCCGAAAAGATGACGCGCCTCAGGTTCTTCCCGCACGGATGACGGAAGAGCAGCTGCAAAAGCTTACCGCGCCCGATCTGGACGCCCACCCCCTTTGGCAAAAGGTGCAGTGCCAGATCGACAGTTTAATGGCTCGTTTCGGGTACGTGGAAAGCGCCATAAACCTTATGGGCATCCAGAATATTGCTCTGGATCTTCGGGGCGAGGAGCTGCTCATGGACTACTATGACGAGGAATCCACCCTGAATGCTCACCTCTTTGAGGTGGTCACCGCGCTTTCACTGGATATCGGCAAACGGCTTTATACCGTGTCCTCCGTGGTATCCGGCGGCGTCACCTCCATCATAAAGCAGGTCTGTCCCTCAGTATATCTCACCAGCAACTGCTCGGTGACCATGATCTCGAATGACCAGTACTGCGAGCATCTGCTGGAATACGATGTCCGTCTGGCGGAGGCGTTCCCCTGCTTTGGCATCCACCACTGCGGCTCCAATATGGAAAAGGTGATCGATGGGTATCTCAGGGTGCCGAACCTCCGCTTTCTGGAGATCGGTGCGGGCAGCGATCTTTCCGCCATCGCAAAGGCGGTGGAGGGGAAAAACATCATGTGCTGCATCCGCTATTCCCCGGTTGCGCTGAAAACCGATTCCTTTGCGGAAATACAGAAAAAAACCGAAGATGCCATCCGTGCCTTCGGTTCCGATGAGCACCTTTGCTTCTCCTGCGTGGGAATCGACGGCGATGTGCCCATGGAAAAGGTGAGAGAATACCTGCGTGTATTCGGAAAGGAAGCAGTATGAGCAGCGAATTTCAGAAATTTTCCCTGCGGAATGCCAGTGCGTACAGCGGCAGAAACGCACAGCTTCATGAGTTTCTCACCCGCAGGCAACTTGCCTTGCTGGACAGAAATGATGCCCTGCGCGAAGAAATAGACAGCCTCGAAAAGCTGCAGGTCTACACAAAGACCATGCGGGAGACGTTTATCGAAAAAATGGGCGGCATCCCGAAACGCGACTGCCCCCTGAACGGAAAAACCACAAAGGTCATGGACATGGGAAGCTACACCATCGAAAGCGTGATCTTCACCGCAAGAGACGGGGTATATGTCCCGTCCTCGCTGTATCTTCCCAAGGGAATCACAGAACCTTCCCCTGCGGTGCTGTTTCTCAGCGGCCACACGGAAGAGGCACGGCTTGGCGACCAGTACCAAAAGGTCTGCCAGATGTTGGTGGGTGCGGAACTCATCGTGTTTGCCATCGATACCGCAGGACAGGGAGAGCGGCGCAATTTCTTTGATCCCGTCACCGGGGAGCATCACTCCCCCGGCGGCGTTATGGATCACGACTACTGCGGAATTCTGTCTCTTTGCACGGGACGGTTTCTGGAAAGCTATTTCATGAACGACCAGTATTCCGCTGTGGACTATATGCTCACCCGAAAAGAGATCGACCCCCAACGGATCGGCATCACCGGCTGTTCCGGCGGCGGACTGCAGTCCCTCTGCATGATGACCTGCGATGACCGTATTGCCGCGGCGGCACCCGCCACCTTTACCACCACCCGTCGGGAGATCATGGATACCTGCCAGCCGCAGGATTCCGAACAGATCTGGCCCGGGTGCGCCGTGTACGGTTTTGACCATTTTGAGCCTTACATGATCTTCGCCCCGAAGCCGGCTTTGATGCTGACGGTGAGTTCGGACTTTTTCCCCATCGAGGGAGCCTACGAGGTATAT
>JAFQKD010000009.1 GCA_017397075.1 Oscillospiraceae bacterium
ATTTGGTGGGAATGGTTTTTGCCGGTGTCGTGGGGTACTTTGCCATCGGTCTTATGCGCCGTTTTGTCGAGCGCTGCAAGCTTACATATTTCTCCTACTATTGCTGGGGTGTCGGCGCACTGGTGCTGATCATCTCCATGTTCCTGTAAGGAATCACTGAAAGGATTATTTCATGGCTCAGTCCAAAAAGAAAACCACCACAAGATCCCGGGCGTCTTCCGACGCCCGGGCTTCCGCAAAAAAGGCGGAAACCAATCAGAATGCAAAACCTATGCGCAGGGAGATCGGCGCGCTGATCTGCGTGTTCCTTGCCATATTTACTGCCATCGGCTATTTTAACGATGATGCGTGGTTTATCCATGCCTTTTGCTGGACGGCAAGAGTTCTCTTCGGCTGGGGATTTTACATTGTGCCCCCGGTCATGCTTCTCTGCGCATGGATCCTTGCCTTCCATCGCGGACGCCCCGTGACCTTCCGGTTGGTATGCGCGCTGCTGCTGCCTGTGGCTTTCGGCGGCTTCTATCAGCTTTTTGCTGCCGGGAAAGCGCCTGCAATTACTTGGGGGATCTTTGGCACGCTTATTCGTGAAGGTCTTGTGCATCAGTCCGGCGGTCTTACAGGCGGACTCCTTGCCGTTCTTGTGGAGCACGCCGTAACGAAGGTGGGCGCCTCTGCGGTGTTCATTCTTGGGTTTGTTTTCCTTGTTATGGGAAGCCTGCGACTTACCGTATCCGGCATTGCCGATAAGGTGCGCAGTATGCCCAAACGGGAGTACGAGCCTGAACCGGAACCGGAGAAGCCTGCCGTAAAGCAGCCCGTACTTCAGCAGCCTGCGGCAAGGAAAAAAGCAAAGGTAATTGACATTCCTCTTGAGGAAGCGGAAACCCAAAAACCCGCGCATGAACCGGAGAAGCCTCAGCAGGATCCGGAAGAGGTGCTAGCGGGAGGCGGGAAAAAGTCCTTTTTCAACAGCAAGCCCCGTGTGCTTACACCTGACGCGGTGTATGCGGATGTCCCTGTGGAAAACGAGCCTGCAGCGGAAGCTGTGCAGGATGCGTGGGATCGGGATGATGATCTGGAGCCTTGGGCGCAGGAAGCTGCCAATGTGCCATGGGAAGAACCTGCACAGCAGGATCCCGAGCCTGCAGCTGCGGAAGAACCGCAGAAAAAGAAACGCTCAAGAAGAACCGTGGCGGAAGAGATCTTTTCCGATGAGGAAGAGAAGGCTGCGGCAAACGAGCCCTTTGAAGCGCCTGAAGATACCGCCGAGGCAGCCGACGATGCCTATGTGTTCCCCGGCCTTGAGCTTCTCCATACGGAGAGCGCTTCCCGTCAGCCTGACGGCAGGGAAGAGACCAACCTTAATAAGGAGCGGCTGGAGGCAACTCTCCGCAGCTTCGGTGTGAATTCTCCCGTAACGAACATTATCCGCGGACCTTCCGTGACTCGTTATGAGATCGAACTGGAAGCCGGCGTACGGCTGAACCGCATCACGAACCTTTCTGAGGATATTGCCCTTTCTCTGGGGGCAAGCGGTGTCCGTGTGGCAGCCATTCCCAATAAAGTTTCCACTGTGGGTATCGAAGTTCCCAACAAGATCGTCAGCAAGGTTTTCCTGCGGGATATCATCGAAAGTCCCGAATTCCAGAATGCCCCCTCCAAGCTCACCTTTGCCATCGGTAAGAACATTTCCGGTGAAAGCATTGTGGGGAACATCGCAAAGCTGCCCCATCTGCTTGTTGCCGGTACGACAGGTTCCGGTAAATCGGTTTGTCTGAATTCCCTGATCCTTTCCATTCTCTACAAAGCCCGTCCCGATGAAGTGAAATTCATCATGATCGACCCCAAAATGGTGGAATTCAAGATCTATAACGGAATTCCCCATCTTTTGGTGCCTGTGGTGACAGAAGCCAAAAAGGCTGCCGGTGCGCTGCAGTGGGCAGTATATGAGATGATGAAACGTTATCGGCTCTTCTCTGATACAGGCGCACGTGATCTTGCGACCTATAACGCCCTTGTAAAAGAGAGCGGCGAAGCGGAGCCTATGCCCCAGATGGTCGTGGTCATTGACGAGCTTGCGGATCTGATGCTTGTTGCCGCCAAGGAAGTGGAAGACTCCATCTGCCGTATCGCCGGTATGGGCCGCGCAGCAGGTGTGCATCTTGTGATCGCAACACAGTCTCCCCGTGCGGACGTGATCACTGGACTTATGAAGGCGAATATTCCCTCCAGAATTGCCTTTAAGGTTGCAAGCGCGCTGGAATCCCGCATCATTCTGGATGCAGGCGGAAGTGCAGACAAGCTTGTGGGCAACGGCGATATGCTCTTTGTTCCCGTGGGAACGACAAAACCCAACCGAATTCAGGGTACATGGGTCTCCGATGAAGAGCGTGAGGATGTGCTGAACTTCCTGAAAGCGGGGGGCGAGGCACAGTATTCCGACGATGTCATCCGCCAGATCGAGCGTGCAGCGTCTGAGGATAAAAACGGCGGCAGCGGCGGCGGGAAATCCTCCGGCGGCAGCGGAGATTCCGATGATCTCTTCAGCGAGTATGACGAGATGCTGCCTCAGGCGGTGGATGTCATTCTGGATTGCGGACAGGCTTCCGTATCCCTTCTCCAGAGACGGCTGAAGCTTGGGTATTCCCGTGCTGCACGGATCGTGGATCAAATGGAGGAGATCGGCGTTGTAGGCCCCTTTGAAGGCTCCAAGCCCCGCCAGATCCTCATAACAAAGCAGGCGTGGCAGGAACGCCAGCTGATCCATGGTACTGCTCCAACAGAGAGACCCTATGTCCCTCTTGAGGATGACCCGAGACTGGAAGATTTTGACGATTAAGCAAAGACTGAGATGCAATTTGCATCTCAGTCTTTTTCTCTGTTCAGGACATGCAATATCTTTTGGAGATTATCTGCAATGGGCTCGCCGCCATCAAGCTGCAGAAGCGGGCAGGTAAGCTTATTCTGCCAGATATCATGCTTTGCCTTGCTGCGCACATCAGGCCCTGCGGTGTCATAGCTTTGCGCCCATGAAATGAAATCCAGATGCTGGCGGTACATATCGCCGCCGGGGGTTATGCGGTCACCGTAACGCTCCTGCTCGCGTGCAATAAGCCGTAGCATACGAACTTTCGGATCGACTTCCAGCCGCACGGCAAGGGTGAAACGGGGGATCAGTACATCGCCCCAATCGGTGAGAGAGCCGGAAATGACCACATTTCCGTGCCGCTGAATATCCTCTTCCATGAGCCTTATCCGCTCATCCCGGGGACGGACTGTTGTGAATTTTGGATCTGTCGGCCTCCAGAAGTAGTCGTCGGTGTCCATGTGATGGATGTTCAGTTCTTTGCAGAGCGCCTTTCCGAGTGTGGTGGTCCCGGAGCCGGATGCGCCGAAAAGGTGAATGACCTGCCCCATGCGATCGCCTCCATCCGCTGTTTTGCTGTCATCATAGCAATTCAGCGCCTGTGCGTCAAGAGAGAAAGACGTACAGGCGCTGAAGTCGCAAAACAGTTGTATTATCTGGTGAGAGTTCCGCTTTCATCCTCCAGAAGAATAAGGATCTTTTCCTCATCACCGCTGAGAGCATTCACATAAACGAGATAGTGTTTTCCGTCTTCACCGGTGCAGAGCACTTCAAGGCAGTAGGCTTCCTTGCCCTCGCTCATGGGGATCACACAAGGGGTACACGATTCCGCCGTAAGCCAGGGAGAAACGGAAGCCATGGCAGTTTCTTCCGTGATGATCTGCTGCGGCAGCGAGCGGCTTGCGTGATTTACAAGATATCCCGCTGCGTCAAACCCGGAAACGGCGCCGCTTTCCAGATTCACAGCCACTTTCACAAGATCGGGATACATGAGGACGCCGTCCTCTTCGCACACAAAGCAGATCACGGAATGCCCTGCCTGAATCTCGTGGTAGCTTTCGGCCATGTGCTCAAATCCGTGTTCGGTGAGAAATGCACCGGCGATCTCCGATGCCTGCTCCTGGGAGAGGTTCTGCGCAAATGACGCTTCCGTGCTGCGGAATGTCAGCACGCTGCCGCCCTGCTGTGTAACCTCTGCAATGTGCGTAACGCCCTCCACATCTGCCTCGAACACATAGACGGGGATCTCGGTGTCCCGCTTTCCTGTATATTCCAGATCATCCCAACCTGTGAATGCTGCGGCTGCTGTGCGTGCATCTTCCTCTGTGACGGTTTCGGAGCCTGACAATTGTTTGGGTACGCCTTCGTGCTCTTCTTCGGAAAAGGGGCCGTCATAAATAAGCGTGGGAAGGGCAGGGAAAGCATCCTCAATGTCCTGCATACCGTGGGCAAGATCAAGACTTTCCGTGTCGTTTTCTTCCAGATTTTCCACAGAAACATCCCCGGAACGCACAGCATAATAAAGCCCGGCAAGATCCCCGGTGAGCTGAGCTGCGGCATCCTTGAGAGAGGCGAGATTTTCATAGTCTCCTGCTGATGGTGAGTTTCCCCCGGCGGATGCCTGAGCAAGAGACAGGGAATAGGCTCCTGCGCGGGAAATGAAGGCGGCAGTCGCTTCCAGACCCTCTCCGCCTGAAGGCAGCTGCCCCAATGCAGCCTGCGCCGTAAGAGACCGTGCGTATACATCTGCGCAGCAGGCGGTAAACAGCTCCGGGGAGGCAGCGCAGAGGGATTTTGTGAGACTTACTTCCATATCGCCTACGCTTGCTGCAAGATCGGCAAGTGCGCGCTCATATCCGTACTGTTCGTGGCGGCGGAAAACCGCAATGTCCCGATTGTCCTTGAACAAAAACCCGGCGGTAATGAGAAATGCAACAGCAAGATAGGAAACGATCAGTATTCGTTTTTTGGCGGAAGACATAAAAACACCTCTTTCGTGACAGATAGTCTGCCCGGAAAGAGGTGTTCTATGCAGGAAAAATCAGCCGTTCAGCTTCTCAAGACCGATCGCAAGGCGCTTCATGGTTTCGGCCTTGCCAAGGATGCAGAGGATCTCTACGGCTCCGCCTGGGGTAACGGCCTTGCCTGCTGCGGCGATACGCACAGGCCACATGAGGGTAGCGTTTTTCACACCAAGAGACTCGCTGAGGGAAACAAGGGTGTTATACACGCTGTCGTGATCGAAGGATCCCAGTGCCTCAAGTGCGGGGATGGCAGCCTGCAGCATGGAAACAGAGGTGACCTTGTCGGATTTGGACTTTTTGTGGACAAAAAGCTCAGTGTCGTACTCGGGCAGAGCATCGAAGAAGTCCACCTTCTCAGGGATATCCGTCAGCTTTTCGCAGCGCTGCTGCAGCAGGGGGGCAATGGCAGCGGGGTCGATATCGGGGTTCTTTACACTCTGACGGATGTAAGGAGCGGCAACTGCGGCAAATGCCTCGGGAGACATGGCGCGGATGTATTCGCTGTTAAAGTGGGTGAGCTTTTCCATATCGAAGATGGCAGGGGACTTGGAAAGACCTGCAAGATCGAAAATTTCGGCAAGCTCCTGCAGGGAGAAGATCTCCCGCTCGCCCCGGGGACTCCAGCCGACGAGAGAAACGTAGTTCACGATGGCTTCGGTCACATAACCCATGGCACGCAGATCTTCGTAAGAGGCATCGCCGTGGCGCTTGGAAAGCTTGTGGGAGGCATCCCGCATAACAGGGGAGCAGTGAACATACTTGGGGATCTCCCAGCCGAATGCCTCGTAGAGCAGATTGTACTTGGGAGCGCTGGACAGATACTCCGTACCGCGAACCACATGGGTGATGCCCATGAGATGATCGTCGATGACGTTTGCAAAGTTGTAGGTGGGCAGACCGTCGCTCTTCAGCAGGATCTGATCGTCAAGATCTTCGTTGG
Source organism: Oscillospiraceae bacterium (assembly GCA_017397075.1). Lineage (GTDB taxonomy): Bacteria > Bacillota > Clostridia > Oscillospirales > Oscillospiraceae > RGIG1893. The sequence continues at coordinate 5,831 of JAFQKD010000009.1, forward strand.
GAACGGTGATCTCGCCGAAGATCTCGTCCTTAAAGGTGGTTGTGCCGCCTTCGGGGATCTTCTGGCGGATGACGAAGGGTTCGCCTGCGGCCAGGCGGGCCTCAACCTCTTCCTTGGAAAGGTGCAGGCAGTGCTTGTCATACTTGAAGGCTTCGCCCTTGGCCTCGGCTTCGGCGCGGGCCTCGTCCAGGCGCTCCTTGGTG
>JAFQKD010000151.1 GCA_017397075.1 Oscillospiraceae bacterium
ATCCGCCTTTCCTGCGGCGCGGTCCTTGCTCCCGGCTCCACGGAGCGGGGAGAGTGGAAGTGCTTTGCGGATATGTTTCGCGGGGACGGCTGGTCGAAGCGGGAAATTCCTTCGGAAAAGGGCGTGGGTCTCATTCAGCCGTCGTTCTGGGAATCCGCACCGGGACAGGTTCACGGTCTTATGCGTTCCGACTGCGGGCGGATCTACCGCACCGATTCCTCGGACGGCGGTGAAAGCTGGTGCATGGCATATCCCACGCCGCTGCCCAACAATAACAGCGGTCTGGATTGCGTCCTGACCGAAAGCGGCGTGCTTGTGCTTGTCTGCAATCCCGTGGGAGAAAACTGGGGTCCGCGGACGCCTCTCACCGTGTTCCTCTCGGCAGATAACGGCAAAACCTTCCAAAAAGCGCTGGATCTGGAAGACGGTGAAGGTGAATTCTCCTATCCTGCCGTGATTGCCCGGGGCGACAGGGTGTATGTCACCTACACATGGAACAGGAAGAATATCGTCTGCTGCGAACTGGAGATATAGAGAAAAAACGAGCTGCACATGGTGCAGCTCGTTTTCGTATATCAGAAGAAGCGGACAGCGTAGAGATGGGCGGCGTTTTCCCCGCAGGTGTCAAGGATTTTGAGGGAAATGTCGGTGACATCCTCCCGAATCTCATACCGCAGCAGGCGATAGTTGTTCCCGGTGACATGGAAGGTCTTTTCGTTCACGGTAAGCTCGAACTCACGCACAAGCTCCGGCGCATCGTAATAGCGGCGGCCTTCGGTATTGAGTCCCGTGTCAAAGATGAGCTGCAGCTCCTCAATATGCTTTGGGGTGTCGTTGTGAAGACGGAGCCACTGACCCTTGCCCTCACCGGAGATCCAGAGGTTTGGCATGCCGTAGGGACGGGAATAGCCGTTGAGCACGTTTTCCGCACGGTAGAGGGGCTGGGCGGGGACAAGATCCTTAAAGCAGAGGGCGGGGAGGTAGCCATAGCCGCCGAATTTGTGATCCTTTCCGATGTAGCCGCAGGCAGGATCCAGCGGATGGGTATCGTGGTCGTAACCTTCCTGCATATCCTCGGTGTAGTAATGGTAGGAGAGGACGCTGTGGGGGAAGGTGTTTGCGGTGTAGACGGAGATGGTCTCGTGTCTTTGCAGAACCAGATGCACCTTGCCGTCCTCACCCCGGGGAGCATCCACCGCAAGGGGCATCCAGCCGTCAAAGCCTGCGGGAACGGTGAAGTCTAGCGTTTTTACGCGGGCATCGGGGAGATAGCTTGCTCTGGTCTTGCCGGTGAGCACATCCACGGTGAGAAATTCGTCTTTGTCGGAGGCGTTCATGAGATGCAGGCTGATGCTCTCCAGCGTATCCGTCACGATGGGGAGACTGATGCCCGTGTGCCAGTGAAGCGGGGTGCAGGCATCCGCTGCGGGGTTTTCGCAGACCTTTTCGGAGGATGCGGTGACCTCCCAGCCTTCATAAAGGGCGGGATCCAGATTTTCGAAGATGCCAACGATGGACTGGTCGTCCCGGATAAGGTCGCGTTGCAGCGCGGCGATGTTTACGTTCCGGGGGAGCACGCCGTCCTTTTTGCAGAGAGCTGCGGCAGTGCCGATGGCCTGACCCATGCAGCCGCAGGTGGCCATAACGCGGGTGGAGCCCAGCGCAAGATGGGAGGCGCTGATATCCCGTCCCGCAAGGAACAGATTCCCGATATCCCGGGTGTACAGGCTGCGGTAGGGAATGTTGTAAATGCTGCGCACGGGGATGAAATGGGAAGCGGGAGCGGGATCGTAGATGCCCATGGGAGCGTGAACATCCATGGGCCAGCCGCCGATGCAAACCGCATCCTCAAAGGGGGTCAGCTGCTCAATGTCGTTCTCGGTGAGGATATAGTCGCCGATAAAGCGGCGGGATTCCCGTGTGCCTTCCATGGTATAGACCCGCTTCAGGGCGTAATTTGCCGCTTCGGGGTACTTGCCGCTGTTCTTTACATAATCCCAGATGCCGTAGATGAGGCAGCGAAGGTCGGCGGCGATCTTGCTGCTGTCCTTCAGAACATCCCAGTGACCGCCTACCTCAAGTGTCCATTCCGCACCGTGAATGTTGAACTGGCGGAAGTTTTTGGGGTTGTCGATCCACTGCATGAACTCCATTTTGGTGATATCATAGGCAAAATTCGGAGCGGTATAGGTTACGGGATGTCCCATATCCTGGGTCTCGAACAGGAGGGTATTTCCCATGGTGTTGAGATTCGGCTCCTCCGGCGCCCAGAACTCGCCGAAATCCGCCTTGCCGTCCCGACCCTGCAGATAGGCAGCGCCTGCCTTGAAGGCGGCAACGCCGTCGCCGCTGCAGTCGGCGTAAAGGGGTGAGACAAAATCGTACCAGATGTCGCTTTTGGTGTGGTAGCCGTGAACGGCGGTGATCTTTCCGTCCTCGGTGGAGGCATCCTGCACCACGGTGTTGTAGTAGACGGTGATGTTCGGCTCATTTCCCAGCATATCGGTGTATACCGCGTCCCACATGGCGTGACCTGCATAAGCGCCGGTCTTGCTGTATTCGGTCATGGTGTTGCGCATTTCCTCCACGAGACCGCACTCTCTTGCGTAGATGGAGGGGTTATAGACCTGATGGCAGGCGCCGCTGATACCGACGCCGATCTCGCTGGAGGCATTTCCTCCGGGAACGGGACGGTCATTTACAAGGGCGACCTTAAGCCCGTGACGGGCGGCGCTGATGGCGGCAAGCATGCCTGCAATACCGGCGCCCACAACGGTAAAGTCGCTTTCCACGGTGCGTCTGTCCGGCTTTGTATAGCGGCGTTCGATCATGATGATTTCTCCTTTACAGATATTCACGGACGAAGGCTTCGAAAAAAGCCATGTCCTGATCCACTTCCGGATGCCACTGGACGGCGACAATGTTGTCCTTTTCGATGGCCTCGATGGTGCCGTCATCGGCTCTGGCTGTCACGCGGAACCCCGGGGCAACATCGTCGATGCCGTCTCCGTGGTAGCTGTTGGTCTCCATTTCCGTAACGCCGTAGGTACGGTGCAGGAAGGAGTTTTTCGCAACGGTGATCCTGTGGGTCTTTCCCCGGCCGGGATTGTGACCCGGCACGCGCTGTCTCAGGGTGCCGCCGAAATAGACGTTCAGGACCTGCAGACCTCCGCAGATGCCGAGAACAGGCTTTCCCGCCTTCACGAACAGATCCACGATCTCGCGGTCAAATTGGTATTCGTCGTTTTTCAGGGTCTTCCCCTCAATGAGGGTCCTGCCGTAGTATTCCGGCCAGATGTCCTTGTCGCTGCCGGGAAGCACAAGACCGTCGCAGATCTCTTCGATCTCTTTGTAATTGCCGCG
>JAFQKD010000152.1 GCA_017397075.1 Oscillospiraceae bacterium
ATGGATCCCTATGGGTTCAGAACGATACTCCATCTGCGCTCCTCTCAGAAAATACCATTACATAAAATACCGCCAACGGATCCCAAGGAAGGAAATGACCGCAAACAGGGCGTAAACTGCCGTAAAGACCGCAAACACCTTTTTTTCGCTCCAGCCGCACATTTCAAAATGATGATGGATGGGCGCCATTTTAAAGATCCGCTTGCCGTGGGTGATCTTGAAGTACAGCACCTGCAGGATATCGGACATGGTCTCGATCACATACACAATACCCAGCGGCAGCAGAATAAGGGGCATATCCGCCACAAATGCAAGCGCGCATACCGCGCCGCCAAGGAAGAGCGAGCCTGTATCTCCCATAAAGACCTTCGCGGGATGGAAGTTGTAGCAAAGGAAGCCCACAAGACCGCCAAGAAGCGCTGCCGCAAAAACCCCCATGGATTCCAGCGACCAGAGAAATGCCGCAGCAGCATAGAACAATGTCACAGGCAGAGACACGCCGGTCACAAGGCCATCGATACCGTCGGTAATATTAACCGCATTCACGCAGCCCACAATAATAAACGCAGCAATGCCAAGATAAAGCGGCTCCCACATGGGGAAGGTCACATTGAAGAACGGCACATACACATTGGGGGTAAGATCGCCTTCCAGACGAAGCAGAAGGATGAGCGCGATGGCGATCACCAGCTGCAGAAGAAACTTCTGCAGCGCGGTAAGTCCAAGATTCTGCTTTTTCTTTACCTTCACATAGTCATCCAGAAAACCGATGGCGCCGTAGAGCAGCGCAAATGCAAGCACCAGAAGATGGCTGAAATCCCCCTTCAGCATCTGCGGGATACCAAAAGCGATCACCGTTACGGTGATTGCGGCAATAAACATAAGCCCGCCCATGGTAGGGGTGCCCTGCTTACCCATGTGCCAGGTCGGTCCGTCCTCGCGGATAGACTGTCCCGCCTTCATGCGCCTGAGCCAGGGGATCATAAACCGCCCCGCAATGAGGGTGATCACCAGAGAAACTGCAAATACGATGAGCATTGTGATAATCATTTGTGTCACTTCCGAATTCTTTATTTACCGGCATCCCGGCGCAGATCATGCTTTGCCCGCAAGAACATCCCGTACAACTTCCCGTTCATCCAGATGGAACTTTTCATGACCGATCTCCTGATAGGTCTCCTGTCCCTTTCCGGCAAGCACGATGGTGTCGCCCGGCTGAGCATTTTCCATTGCCCAGCGTATGGCCTGCGGTCTGTTTTCAATCACCTTGTAAGGCGTTTTCGAGCCCTTAAGTCCAGGGAGGATCTCCCCGATGATGGCCATGGGATCTTCCGTACGGGGATTATCCGAGGTGACCACCACAAAATCAGAGTATCTTGCCGCGATCTCTCCCATCACAGGACGCTTCGTGCGGTCACGGTCTCCTCCGCAGCCGAACAGGGTCACTACCCGGCCTTCCGCACATTCTCTGATGGTGGAAAGAATATTTTCCAGCGCATCCGGCTTGTGGGCATAATCGATGAGCACGGTGTAATCCGTCCCAGTGGGAACGACCTCCGCCCTGCCCTTAACGCCGGGGCATTCCGCCAGTGCCTTTGCCGCATCAGCGACAGGAAGTCCGAGCATTTTCAGCGCAGAAAGAGCGGAAAGCGCATTGTAGACGGAAAACCTTCCGGGAATCCGCATTTTCACCGTGTCCAGTCCCTCGTCGGAAACAGCGATGAACCGCACACCTCCCGCAGAGAAGCGGATATCCTTTGCCACAAGATCGGCTTCGTTATCCCTTGCGGAGTAAGTCATCATGGGACATTCGGCAGCTTCCAGCATAACGGAAGCATACTCGTCATCCAGATTCACGCTGCCGTGTCTGGCCTGCCTGAAGAGCAGCGCTTTGGCCTTGGCATACTCTTCCATTGTCCCGTGGAAATCCAGATGGTCAAGAGAAAGATTCGTATATACCGCTGCCTCAAAGGGAATGCCGTACACACGGCTGAGACACAGCGCATGAGAGGAGACCTCCATTACCGCATACTTGCATCCTGCCTCCACCATGTCGTAAAGCAGCTGCTGCACCTCAATGGATTCCGGCGTTGTGCGGCTGGCTTCCGTTTCCACACCGCCGACGATATTCACATTTGTCCCGATAAGACCGCACATTTCTCCGGTAAGCTTTTCGATCAGCTCACGGATAAGGGTCGTGGTGGTGGTTTTTCCGCTTGTGCCGGTAACGCCAACGATCTTCAGCTTTTCCGCAGGTCTTCCAAGAAAATTGGCAGAAACGGCCGCAAGACCGACCCGGGTGTTTGCCATGCGGATACAGGGGATATCCGTCTCCGGCATATCTTCACAAAGAACGCACACCGCGCCTTTTTCCACAGCCTTTGCAACGAATTTGTGCCCGTCGCTTTCAAAGCCTTTCACGGCGACAAAAAGGTCACCCGGCTTTGTTTTTCTCGAATCGCAGGAGATGCCGCTGATCTCAAGCTCCATATCTGCCTGCAGGTCAAGCACTTCCACATCCCGCAGAATTTCCTTCAGTTTCATATGGGCTCCTTTCCTGTCTTAACAGACACTCGTCAGTATACTCCAAGATCGGACGGATCTGCAAGGATGACTTCCACAACCGTCCCGCAGGGTACATATTCTCCTTCATCATAGGCCTGCCAGGAAACCACAACGTTTTCCATGGCAGGAGATGCTCCCGTGGTATCCAGATACAGACCGTACCACGAAAGCCGCATCACCGCATCCGACACGGAAAGTCCGTAAAGATCCGGCACCTCCGTCCCCTCATCCCCGGGTGTTCCCCCGGCATAGAGGATCACGGTGGAGCCTGCGGCAATTTCCAGATTTGCGGCGGGAAGCTGACCTGTCACCGTGCCTCCCGTTCCGCGGATCTCATAGGAGAGACCCAAACCATCAAGCTTTGCCTGCGCATCCGCAAGAGACATGTCGGAGAGCGCCGGCATTTTTACATCCAGCCGCGCCGCTTCCTCCTCGGTGTACTGAGGCTCATATCCCAGATACGGCAGCAGCTCGGAGAAAATCCCGCCCACGGTAGGCGCTGCCATATTGCCGCCGCTGATGTATAGACCGGTATCGTCATCCGGGGTGTCGAGAATGAGGAGGACCGCCACTTCCGGGTCATCAGCAGGAGCAAAGCCGCAGAAGGAAACCATATATTCCTTTTCTCCGCCTGCCGCATCCTGTGCAACCTTTTCGGATGTTCCCGTTTTACCGCCGATACGGTAGCCCGCAACAGCGGCGTTGCCGCCGGTTCCGTCACTCACAACAGATTCCAGAATTTCCCGCACAACTGCAGAGGTCTCTTCGCTGATGACCTGCCGCACAACGGTATCTTCATGAACGAATACCGCATCCCCTTCTTCATCGGTAATGCTGCTGACCACATAGGGTTCCATAAGATAACCGCCGTTAACCGCGGCGGAGTAGGCCGTGATCATCTGAAGCGGGGTAATATTGAAGGTCTGCCCGAAGGACGCAGAAGCAAGCTGAGACTGGTTCTCCGCATCAAAGAACACGTCCTCTGTCCACCAGACGCTGCCGCCCTCCCCCGGAAGGTCGATGCCGGTAGGATCAAAGAGTCCGAAACCTTCCACATACTGATAGAAGCTTTGCGCTCCCACAAGAAGTCCGATATTCGTAAAGGCCACATTGCAGGAATTCTGCACCGCTTCCGCAAGGGTCTGAGAACCATGGCCGCTTGTTCTCCAGCAGTGCAGAGGATTTGCAGGATCACGCCCAAGCACATGCATGGAGCCATCGCAGTAAAAGCTGCTGCCCCGGGTAACTCTCCCCTCTTCCAGTGCCATGGCGAGTGTGATGGTTTTAAACACGGAACCTGGCTCGTAGGTATCGGAAACCGCACGGTTGCGCCACTGATCGTAAAGGGCATTCTCATACGCCTCGTCATAGGCTGCCTGCCGCTCTTCCTCGCTCATTGCCTCATAGGCATAGATCTCGTAAAGCTCATCTTCACTCAGCTCGGCCGGATCTGCAAGAGAGGGATCAAGGATCACATCGAGTTCATCCTGCGCATCCTCCTGCAGCGTCCACGCATCGTTGGGATCAAAATCCCCCTGACTTGCCATAGCAAGGATGCCGCCTGTGTTCACATCCATGATGATGCAGCAGCCGCCCTTCAGCACATCATAATCCGCGATCGCCTGTTCAAGATACTTTTCCGCAATGTGCTGTGCACTCATATCCAGCGTAAGGCTCAGGTCGTTTCCGTCCACAGCATCATAATAATACTCGTAGTTGGAAAACAGAAGGTCACCGCCCTGGGCATCGGTAAGGCGCACGATGCTGCCGTTCGTCCCGGCAAGTTCATCCTCGTAGTACGCCTCAATGCCGCCAAGACCGTTCCCGTCCGTCCCCACAAAGCCGATCACATGGGAAGCAAGCTCTCCATAGGGGTAATATCTTCGGGCAGTCTCTTCCAGATAAATTCCGTTCACATCGTACTGTGCGATCACATCCCGAATCTGATCGGCAGTTTCCGCTTCCACACGCCGCGCGATCACCTCGTACATGGAATCCGTGCGTGCGGCTTTTTCCATGATCGTGTCGTAATCAACACCGAGAATTTCTGCCATTTCCTCCGCCGCACCGGCAAAATCGGCGGTCTTGTTTTCTTCCGCTGCGTTTTCCTGCCATGCGTGCAGCTCATTGGGTGAAAGAAACACATTGTATGCGGTGGCGCTGATGGCAAGAATATTTCCGTTTCTGTCGGTAATGGTGCCGCGGTCAGCGCGGACGGAGGTCTCCCTTGTCTGCTGCTCTACAGCAAGCCTCTCGTACTCATCATGCTCCACCACCATAAGCTGATACAGCCTTCCGATGAGCACCGCAAATGCAGCAATGCCGCACACTGCCATGAGGATCAGCGTGCGGCCCAATATCGTTCGTCCCGGCTTCAGCACCCGGTTCTGGTCGTTCCTGTTATTCCTGTTCATTGAACCTCCGGTCCGGCATCAACATTCTGGTCTGGGCCTTCTGCTGTATCATTAGATTCCGTTACCGGATGAAATATGCCTTGATTCCGTCCCACAGAGAGCCCGCATCCCGGAGCACCGCAAAAAACGCTTCGCCCTTTTCTTCCCGAAGGATCTCTGCCCGGTCTTCCGCCGTGCTGTCAAGCACAACGATCTGATCATCCTGCAGTCTCACCATGCCAAGCGTCTTTGTGGCGTATTCTTCGATCTCCGTCAGATCAAAGGTGTTTTCATAGCGGATCTGCAGCTGCGTTCTCTCGTCCTCCAGCGCCTCAAGCTGCTGCTCGAGCTCCACAGTCTCTGCGGTGATGGCAGTAAGGCGAAGATTTGCAAGCAGCGCAAGCACGGCAATTGCCGCAGTGAGCAGAACTCCGATCACCGAAATGGGGCGGATCTTCAGATTTGTCTGCGCCGCAGCATGGGCACCGCCGCGGGATACCGGCTCGCGGATTTCCTCCTCATAGGTCTCCTCAGTTTCCGGTGCAGATGTACCGTAATCGAACCGCTCATATCGGGAGAGATCGTATGCAGCAGTACCGCTTACAGCGCCGGGAAAGTAACGGATCGTTTCGTCATTTACTGCCATAGCTTATACCCTCTCCGCCACGCGGACCTTTGCACTGCGGGACCGGGGATTGCGCTCCAGTTCCTCCTTCGTGGGAAGAAGAGGCTTGCGCTCCACGGAACGCAGAGTCTGTTTGAAGCCGCACACGCATACCGGAAAATCCGGCGGGCAGGTACAGCCTTTTTCCCGTTTATGGATGGCATTTTTCACAATGCGGTCTTCCAGCGAATGGAAGCTGATGACCACAAGTCTTCCTCCGGGATTGAGCACATCGGCAGCTGCTCCCAATGCGTCCTCAAGCGCCTGCAGTTCATCGTTCACCGCAATACGAAGCGCCTGAAATGTACGCTTTGCGGGATGCTGCTTTTCTCTCAGCGCCTGTGCAGGCATTGCCTAGCGGATGATCTCCACAAGCTCAAGGGTGGTCTCGATGGGCTTTATCTCCCGCTGACGGACAATGGCAGCGGCAATGAGAGGGGCATACCGCTCTTCACCGTAGCCGAAAAGAATGCTTCTGAGCGCCTCTTTCTCCCAGCCGTTCACCACATCATACGCGGAAAGCCGCGCATCCTTATCCATCCGCATATCCAGCGGTGCATCCGCCATATAGGAAAAGCCTCTGGAAGCATCGTCAAGCTGCGGAGAGGATACGCCAAGATCAAAAAGGATCCCGTCCACACCGGAAACACCCAGTTCTTCAAGCGCACCTTTCAGGTTGCGGAAATTGTTCCGCACAAGGGTAATGCGATCTTTCCATGCCGCGAGATTCTCCCCCGCTTCCTGAATTGCCTGCGCATCCTGATCAAATGCAATAAGCCTCCCTGTAGTCAGCCGGGAGGCTATTTCGGCAGAATGTCCGCCCCGCCCCAGAGTACAATCGCAATAGATGCCCTGAGGTTCAATTTTCAGCCCCTCGATGCACTCGCGGAGCATTACAGGTATATGTTTCATAATTCAAGGGTGCGGAAAATCTCCGCCACGTTTTCCGGTGTTTCTTCCTGCGCTTCGATCTGGGTGTACAGCTCGGTATCCCAAAGCTGTGCCTCATCCATCATGCCGACAATGGTCACATTCTTTTTCAGTCCTGCGTGCTCACGAAGACGCAGAGGCAGAAGGATTCTTCCCTGATTATCCAGCTCACAGCGTTCCGCCTGTGCAAACAGAGGCCGCATTTTGTACTGGCTCATTTTCGGCAGCGCACGGACTCTTCGGACAAGATCCTGCCAGCCTTCTTCGGTATAGGCGGTAAGGCAGCGTTCGGTGGAGATGGTGACGTAAAACGCTTCGCCAAGCTCTTCACGCATCTTCGCGGGGATAAACAAACGGCCCTTGGTGTCCAGACTGTGCTGATAAGACCCGTACATATTCTCCCCTGCCTTTCCGTTTTGTGGAATGTCCCATGGAACCACTTTGCCCCACTTCGCCCCACTTATGTACCACTATTATAGTGCTGTGTTGACATAAAAGTCAATAGATACGGAAAATATTTTTTCGCAAATTCACATTTTTTCCGAACCTTATTTGACAAAACCCGCCGAACGAACAATCGTTCGGCGGGTTTTCAGAAACTTCTTCTATATCTTGTGTTTGTGCTTTCAGAAAAACACATTTGAAGGCTCCGCGTCAGCCGTATCTCCCCACACAAACACCGGTTTTCCCGGTTCTCAAAGCAAAAAAAGAGGAGCCCAAAGGCTCCTCTTTTTTTGCTTCAGTTTTTTACATTTCCACGTCCAGCTCGCTTCTGGCTGCGCCGGCAGCGGATACACTGCGGAACTTTGCACGGGACTGACGCACTTCGTTCAGCGCCTCGCCGATGGCTTCTTCCGTACGGCGAAGGGCATCATCCGCATATTCATTGGCCACACGGCGAAGCTCGGCAGATTTGTTCTCCGCCTCTGCCAGCATGGCATTTGCACGCTCTCTGGCAACACGGGTGATCTCTTCCTGATTTACCAGCTGATTGGCATAGGTCTCGGCATTTTTGCGGATATTGTCCGCCTCACGCTTGGCATTTGCTGCGTATTCCGCCCGGGATGCCACAATCCGCCGTGCATCCTCCAGCTCGCCGGGCAGCTGTGCCTTGATCTCATCCAGAAGATCCAGCACCTTATCCCGTTCCACCACGCACTTGTCTGCGCCAAGGGGAAGCCCCCACGCTTCCTGCACCATCTGGTACAGCATATCCAGCAATTCATTGACTCTCTGTTCCATCACTTACGACCTCCGGCATTATATCTCTGCACTGCGGGTAATCACTGCAAGGCTGATCTGCCCATAACGGTACGTCCGGTACAGGGAATACGGCCCGACAGGGCTGGGAATGTTCTGATTTTCTCTGCTTTCACAGAGTATTATACCATTTGGTTTCAGGATGTCAAACTGAAACACGGCATTCAGCGCCTGCTCCAGAAGAGGAGTATCATAAGGCGGGTCAAGAAACACAAGATCGAACTTCCCCGGTGTGTGGGACAGGAAGGAAACAGACTCTGCCTGATAGACCTCAGCATTCTCCGCAACATCCGCGATCTTCAGATTTTCCCGCACAAGCGCAAGCGCTTTAGGGGATGCGTCCACAAACACAGCACCCGCAGCACCTCGGCTCAGCGCCTCAATGCCGAGCTGACCTGTACCCGCAAAGAGATCCAGAACACGTCTGCCTTCAATGTCAAACTGGAGAATATTAAAAATAGATTCCTTCACCTTATCGGTGGTCGGACGGATATCCCGCCCGAGAGGCTCTTTCAGCCGTCGTCCTCTTGCTTTTCCGGAAACAACCCGCATTACTCTTCCCTGCTTTCGTGAAAATGTTGGTACACTGCCTTTGCCGCATTCTTCGGCACAACTTTGGCCAGTTCTTCCTCCGTTGCCGCCGAAACGGCTTTGATGCTCTGAAAATGTTTGAGAAGCGCCGCTTTCCGTGTCTCTCCGACCCCGGCTATTCCGTCAAGGGCAGATTTTCTTGTGTGCCCGGAGCGAAGTTTCTTCTGATATTCAATGGCAAATCTGTGGGTCTCTTCCTGGATCGTGCCGATGAAGGCAAAGGCCGCGGGATTTCCACCGAGACCGATCTCCTCCCCGTCCGCAGTAACAAGAGCCCTTGTTCTGTGCCGGTCATCCTTCACCATACCGAAAACAGGAACACTGACTCCGGTCCGCTCCATGGCATCCTTCGCCGCACGAACCTGTCCCTCACCGCCATCGATCAGGAGAACATCCGGAAGCTCGATGAATTTCTCGTCACCCTCCGCATAATGGCGGAATCTGCGTCCGACCGCATCGGCCATGCTGGCATAGTCATCCTGATCCGGAAGATCGATTTTGAATCTGCGGTAGTCCTTCTTCTTCGGCTTCCCGTCTTTGTAGACCACCATGGATGCCACAATATCCTGCCCGCCGAAGTTTGAAATATCAAAGGATTCAAATCTGGAAGGCGGCGCGGTAAGTCCCATGGTCTTCTGCAGCCAAAGGGCCGTTTTCGCCACTTTTTCCTCTTTGGTGGTCGCCCGTTCGATCTCCTCACGGGCATTGAGACAGGCGGTCTCCACAAATCTCACCTTGTCACCACGTTTAGGGGTGAGAACGGCAACCTTCCGTCCGCTGAGCTTTGTGAGATATTCTTCCAGAAGCTCATCTTCCGCCGTATCCACCGGAAGGCAGACGCTCTTCGGCGGCTTTCCATGGATGGCATAATACTGACGCACAAGCTCCGGGATGACTTCATCATCTTCTTCCATGGGAGCTTCCATGACCTGAAAATCTTTCCCCAGAAGCTTTCCGTCAATATAGTGCAGCACCACGAAGCAGCTTTTTGTCTCATCCTTTGCAAAGCCCACCACATCCGTATCCACAGACGCGGTATTGAACACGTACTGATGAGACTGCAGCGCAGCCACCGCCTTCATTCTGTCCCTGAGCTGGGCAGCTTCCTCGAAGCGCAGTTTTTCCGCAGCCTCTTCCATTTCCGCTTTCAGCCTACGGACAAGCTCCGCCGTTCTGCCGGAAAGGATCAGCCTTGCCTGTTCAATGGCTGCGCTGTGCATGGACTGAGGTGTATCCTTCCTGCAGTAACCTGGACATGCTCCCATATGGTAATTGAGACAGGGGCGCTCCTTCCCGATATCCCGGGGAAACTGCTTTCCGCAGGTGGGAAGACGCAGCGCCTTGCACACCACGTCGATGGCGCTTTTCACCGTCACTCTGGAGGAAAACGGGCCGTAATATTCCGCACCATCCTCCGCAGGTGCTGCCGCAAGGGAAAAACGCGGATAGAGGCTTTTTACATCCAGACGGACAAAAGGATACCCTTTGTCGTCCTTGAGGAGGATATTATATTTCGGCATATGGTGCTTGATAAGCTCATTCTCCAGCACCAGCGCCTCAAATTCCGAATTTGCGATAATGACCTCAAAATCCGCCACCTTGGAGACCATGGCTTCGGTTTTGATGTTGTGTTCGCCGATAAAATAGCTGCTGACACGGTTGCGCAAAGCCTTGGCCTTCCCCACATAGATGACCGTGCGGGCAGCATCATACATCATATATACGCCGGGCTTCAGCGGAAGTCCGGCTGCTTTTTCCCGCAGCTTATGCGTGACCGTTCCCTCCTTCACAGGCAAGGAGGCGGGTCTCCCCGCCTCCTTGAGGTGATTTTTGCTTAGTCGCAGAAGTCCTTGGAGATCAGCTCGCAAAGGGTTTCCACAGCGGACTGCTCATCATTGCCCTCGGCAATGATATTGATCGCAGTGCCCTGAATGATCCCCAGAGACAGGACACCCAGAAGGCTCTTTGCGTTGACCCGGCGCTCATCCTTTTCGATCCAGACACTGCTCTTGAATTCGTTGGCTTTCTGTGTAAAGAACGTTGCGGGCCGAGCATGCAGACCGACCTGATTGTTGACAACGATTTCCTTTACGTACATATTGGTACCTCCTTGCACAGCGCATATACACAGCGCGTACATTTACTGCATTCATTATACCCGATGCAATCGGCCTCGTCAATGCAACTTTGTTACAAAAAAGCAAATTTTCCTACCGAAGCGTCACAATGGTGACCCCGGTCTCCCCCTCGCCGTATCTGCCGAGGCGGAAGGACTTCACTTCCCGGTTCCCGCGAAGAGCCTGCTGCACCGCGGCTCGAAGCTGTCCCGTTCCTTTTCCGTGGATGATGGTCACCGTTTCCAGTTTTGCCACAGATGCACTGTCGATGTATTTTTCCATCACCGGGATCGCTTCATCCGTCATCATGCCCCGAAGATCAAGCTCCGGCTTCACCGCCTCCACAGGGGCGCGGACAGCCGCCGGCGCAGACCTTGCCGCCTGCCGCTGCGCCTTTCTGTTCTCAAGCACCCGCACCTCAGCCTGTTTTGCGGTGATCTTCATGATCCCGGCCTGAAGCGTAAGCGTTCCGTCAGGGGAGACACTGATAACATCCGCCGGTGTGCCGAGAGAAAGGATCTGCACCGTATCCCCCGCCACCGCAGGACGGGTAGGCGCATCCGGCTCTTTGGGTTTCATGCCCACCGCACTTTGAGCCCGGTCATTTGCCTCGTTGAGAGACCTGCGGATCTCCGCTCTTGCTTCATTGGCGCGCTGTCTGTCCTGTCCGGAGGCTGCTTCCTTGCGCATACGGTCAAGGTCAAAGAACACCGCCTCTGCCGTCCTTCTGGCATCCTCCACGATGGCATCCGCCTCGCGTTTGGCAAGAACAGCGGCCTTTTCTCTGGCTTTTTCCGCCTCTGCGCGAAGCTCCGCATACCGCTTCTCATCCTCGCGGATCTGTGCAAGGCGTTTTGCCGCCTCCAGCCTGTCCCGTTCCATCTGAAGCCTTGCACGCTCCACGCTCTCCAGAACATCCTCCAGCGCCGTTTCGCTGACGCCGACGCGGCCTCTTGCGTCCTCGATGATCATTTCCGGAAGTCCGAGTCTTGCGGAGATCGCAAAGGCATTGGATTTCCCGGGAATGCCGATGAGAAGCCTGTAGGTAGGTCTCAGGGTCTCCACATCAAATTCGCAGGCGCCGTTTTCCACCCCTTCGGTAGATGCGGCGTAAGCTTTCAGCTCCGCATAGTGGGTGGTGGCGGCAACAAGCGCGCCAAGCCTGCGGGTGTATTCGATGATGGACATGGCAAGGGCCGCCCCCTCCACAGGGTCTGTACCTGCCCCAAGCTCATCGAAGATCACAAGGGTATCTTCCCCGCACTCATCCAGAATGCGGACGATATTGGTCATATGAGAAGAGAAGGTGGACAGCGACTGCTCAATAGACTGTTCATCGCCGATATCCGCCAGCACATTTTTCAGCACCGGCAGGCAGCAGCCGTCATCTGCCGGAATGTGCAGTCCGCACTGCGCCATGATGCACAGAAGCCCCAGTGTCTTAATGGAAACGGTTTTGCCGCCTGTGTTGGGTCCCGTGATCACAAGGGTATCGAAATCCCCGCCCAAGCGCAGATCGATCGGCACTGCCGTCCCCTTGGGAAGCAGAGGGTGTCTGGCATGGCGAAGGACGATACGCCTGTCGGAAGAGATCTCCGGCTCTGCACATCTGAGTTCAAAGGCAAGCTTTGCCTTGGCGAAAATGAGATCCAGCCCCGTAAGGATCTGATAATCCATGCGGATATCATCCCCCATTTCGGAGGCTTCCGCAGAGAATGCGGCAAGGATGCGTTCGATCTCCCGCTTTTCTTTGGCAAGCAGCTCCCGGATCTCGTTATTGGCCTGCACAGCAGTCATGGGCTCAATAAAAAGTGTCGCACCGGAAGCGGAGATATCATGCACAAGACCGGAAACCGCACTGCGGTGCTCTGCCTTCACGGGCACCACATAGCGGTCGTTTCTCATGGTAATGATAGGTTCCTGCAGCACCTTTGCATAGGTAGGGGAAGAAATGATCTTCTGCAAAGACTGCCGGATCTTTTCTCCCGCAAGACGCATATGGCGGCGGATATCGGAAAGCTCGGCACTTGCGGTATCGGCGAGCTCATCGTCCCCGAGGATGGCGCCGAAGACTTTTTCTTCAAAGTATTTGTTGGCATAGAGGGAATCGAATCTGCCGTCCAGCACAGTTTTCCCCTGCTTGTCCCCGGCAGCATACGCAATGGCGCTTCTCGCCGTGCGGAGGATTGCCGCGATATCCAGAAGCTCACGACAGCCGAGCGAACCGCCTCTGTCCGCTCTGGCAAGGGATCCGGAAACATCCTTGAGTCCGGAAAACCCGGGGCTCCCTTTCACCGCGTGCATGGCGCAGGCAGCTCTTGTTTCCTCAAGACGGCTCTTTACCTCATAATATTCTGTGGAGGGACGAAGCTTCAGTGCAGCTTCTTTTGCCCCTTCGCTTGCTGCGTGAGAAGCAAGCATTTCCAGCACTGCAGGCAGTTCGAGCACCTGCATGGATTTTTCAAACAGTGTCATTTGTATTTCTCCCGATTGACACGGCAACCGCCGTGGTTTATCATTAAAGCATAAATTACGAACAGGAGGCTTTCCCATGAGCAAGGTCTGTCATATCGGCAACGGCTTCTCCATCGAAGCGGGCGGCCGTATCTGGAATTCCGCTCCCTGGCAGTGCCGCATCGTTCTCAGCGACGGCACCGAGTCCCTTTTCTCCGATGCAGCCTGCGAGATCTCCGAATATGTCACCGGAGTCGGCAAGGGCTACAAGGCTGTGTACACCAATTTCCCCGGCATTCCCGGTCTCGTTCTGGAATGCCGCGTCTGGGCAGAAAACAGCACCGGAGATGTGATCTTCGAAATGGCTCCCATTCAGGACGCCAATGTGAAGGAAATCTTCTGGCCGGCTCCCTTTGAAAACAACGCCAAGGAGGCCATGACCGTGCTTCCCCTGATGCACGGCTGCCTCATTCCCAACTACGGCAAGGAGAACATCCTGCCCGAAAACTGGATGCAGTGCTACGGCATCACCTTTGAAAACGGCCGCTACAGCTGTTCCCGCTCCATGTACATGCAGTTCTATGGCCAGTATGACAACGACGGCGCTGTCATGACCATTTTCGAGACCCGCTATGACGGCGGTATGGACACACAGTGCGGTGACGAAAAGCCCGTTCTGGTAGCTCCCCGCTGGCGTGAGTCTCTGGGCAAGATCGGCTATGTGCGGAAGCTTCGCATGAAGTTCCTCCCCGCAGGCAGCGATTACAACCACATTGCCAAGGCCTACCGCGAGTATATCCGCTCTATCGGCGAACTGGTAACCCTGCGACAGAAGGCTGCTGTCAACCCCCGTGTTGACGACCTGATTGGCCGCCCCGTGGTGCACACCTACATCTGGTATCACACCGCAGAAAGCAGCGACCGCTACGATGCGGAGCATCCCGAAAAGAACGACCGCTTCCAGACCTTCGATTACGTTGCAGAGCATCTGCGTCAGCTTCGTGCACGCGGTCAGGAAAAGGCTCTCCTGCACCTTGACGGTTGGGGACGCCGCGGTTACGATAACCAGCATCCCGACTATCTGCCCCCCGCCGAGCATCTCGGCGGCTGGAAAGGCATGAAGGATCTGCAGGATACCTGTCATGAGATTGGCTACTTCTTCGGCATTCACGATCAGTTCCGGGATTATTTCTACGATGCCGATTCCTTCAATGAGGAGCTTGCCGTACACAACGAAGACGGCGGTGTTACCGTTCACGGCATCTGGGGCGGCGGCAAGCAGACCTATCTCTGCGCCACTCAGGCTCCCTTCTATGTGCGGCGGAACTACGATGCCCTGTACGAGCACGGCATCATGCCCGACAATGCTTATCTCGACGTGTTCTCCTGCGTGGAGCTCGACGAGTGCTTCCACCGCGAGCATCCCATGACCCGTGAGGAATGCGCAAAGGAACGTCTGCGCTGCTTCCGCGAGGCAGGTATGCGCGGCACGATCATTCAGTCCGAAGAGGGCATCGACTGGGCATTCCCCGGTCTCGCGTTCCTGCATCATGCGCCTCATGCGCCTCTGGACGGTCATCCCGGCCAGTACACAGGCATCCGCATTCCCCTTTTGGATCTGGTTTATCACGACTGCATCGTGATCCCATGGACCAATAACGGCGATGGCTCCGGTATTTCCGGCGAAAACGAAGGCGCTCTCTTCGCTCTGCTCCACGGCGGCAGCACCTATGTGAATCTGGATGCCGACGAGGAAGCCATCGAGATGGCAAAGGTCATCAGCGACTGGCAGGAAGAGGTTCAGTACCGCGAAATGCTCCGCCACGAAATGGTGGACGGCAATCCCAGACACCAGAAGACCTGGTTCGAAGGCGGCTATGCTGCCGAAGTGGATCTTGACGCAGGCACCTACCTGCTGACCAGAGCCGAATAAGCTGCATATCGAAAAAACAGGGCGGCATCAAGCCGCCCTGTTTTTACATCTGTGCGACTTTTCTGTAAAACGCCAATGTGGAGGGCTCACGTTCCAGCTGCACGCGGACATATTCCTCCACAACATGAGCAAGACGCTTCAGCGCGTCCTCGGATATACGGAAAGAAAATAGCCTTTTGGGATCCGCCTGCAGAATATACTGCATGGCATCGTGGGAGCTTTTGCAAAGCTCAAGTCTTGCTCCCCCCGACGCGGGATCGCAGGTCCTGCAGGTAACAGCCCCTGCCGCAGGCCAGAACACAGGCTCTGTGATGTCTTCGCCGCACACGGGACATACACCGGTCATCGGTGCATAGCCGACCTCGCTGAGAAGGCGAAGCTCAAAGGCCGCCTTGATCTGCGCAGCAGGCTTCATTTCCCGGCTGAGTGCATACAGTGCATTAAGCCCCAGAGAAAGCACCAGAGGATCGGGAATATCCGCATCGGAGAAAAGATCCAGAAGCTCCGCAAAATAAGACCCCAGCGCCATGCTGGAAAGCTTATCCCGCAGACCGAGAAAAAGCTCCACAGGTCTTGCTTCCGTAAGCGTCCAAACTTCTTTCCCGGAGGAAAGGGTCATTTCCGAAAACGCAAGCAGCTGTGCAGAGGGCGCAGTTTTGCTCCCCCGGCGCATAACGCCTCTTGCGGCAACAGATATCTTCCCCTCCGTTTCGGTGAGGACGGTAAGCATTTTGCTGCTCTCCTTATACTTTGCCTCCCGGAGCACAAGCCCTCTCGTGGTTATGTACAAGCCTCCTCACCTCCCCGTTTCCTGCTTTTTTCGCTGTTTTTCTTTAACATATTTGAGATAATGACAGATCTCTCCCGTTTCGCGGAAGCGCTGCCACGCTTTTTCTGCTTCCATATCCTCCACCTCCGGGATTAGTGTTCTCCCGAATGCAGCGGATATCTGTGCCAGATGTTCCCTTTACTCCTGCGTGAAGCCGAAATTACGGATGAGGAAATCACTGTCGCGCCAGTTTTCCTTTACTTTCACCCAAGTGTGCAGGCTGATCTTCGTGCCCATAAAGGCTTCCGCATCGGTGCGGGCAAGCTCGCCGATCTTCTTGAGCATAGCCCCCTGCTTGCCGATGATGATGCCCTTGTGGCTTGCCTTTTCGCAGTAAATGGTGACTTCCAGGTCAATGATGCCGTTATCCCGCTCGGAAAAACGGGTGACCTCCACAGCAGTACCGTGGGGGATCTCCTTTTCCAGACAGAGAAGCAGCTTCTCCCGCACGATTTCCGCCATGATCTGCCGCTCAGGCTGATCGGTGGTCATATCCTCCGGGAAAAGCTTCGGACCTTCCACGGCAAACTTCTCCATCTCCTCCAGAAGAAGGTCGATGCCGTCGCCGGATTTTCCGGAAATGGGCACCACAGACTCGAACGCATAACCTGCGGCAGTGTAAGCGCCGATGACCTCAAGGATCCGCTCACGGGACACGGTATCGATCTTGTTCACCGCAAGGATCACAGGTACACCTGCGTTTTTCATCTGCTCCAGCAGCATTTCCTCCTGGGTCCCCACAGATGCCACAGGCTCCACAAGCAAAACCGCAGCGTCTGTATCGGTAACGCTCTGGTGCACCACCTGCACCATGTACTCCCCAAGCTTCGTTCTGGGTTTATGGAAGCCCGGCGTATCGGTCAGGACAAGCTGAGTATCCCCACGGTTCACCACGCCGAATATTCTCGTGCGGGTCGTCTGGGGCTTATTTGTCACGATGGCGATCTTTTCCCCTACCAGAGTGTTGGTCAGGGTGGACTTACCCACATTTGGTCTGCCCACGATGGCGATCATGGCTGTTTTTTCCATACTTTTCTCCGTTTCTTATCGTGTAATGCCCATGGAGCAGAGGATGGCATCCTCTCTTGCCCGCATGGCTTTTTTCATTTCTCCCTCATCCACATGGTCATAACCGAGCAGATGCAGCACGGAATGCACCGTGAGATAGGCGGCTTCCCTTGCCGTGGAATGACCGAATTCCTCCGCCTGTGCGCGGATGCGCTCCACGGAGAGGATCATGTCCCCGAGCCACAGCATCCCCGTCTCCGGGTCAAGCTCAAACTCGTCCACGTAAAAATCCCCCGGCACAAGCTCCATGAGCGGGAAGGACAGCACATCTGTCGCCCTGTCGATATCCCGATGCTCACGGTTCAGCACGCGGATATTTTCATCATCCGTCATGCGGATCTCAATGCGGCAGGGCACATCCACATTCTCCGCGTTAAGCGCCGCTCTCACCGCTTTTCTGATAAGCCGCGCCATGCCGATATCCCGCAGAGGTCTGTCCTTGCGGATCACGATCTTATGTCTCACAGCTTATTTCCTCCCGCTTTTCGGCTTTGGCGGAGGCGGAACAGGTCTCTTTTCCGGCCCGTCCCCCTGCCTTTTTTCAAACTTGTCGTATGCCTCAATGATCCGCTGCACCAACACATGACGCACAACGTCAGCTCCCGTCAGACGGCAGATGGCTACATCTTCCACACCGTCAAGCACCCGCATGGCTTCCTTAAGTCCGCTGGTCTTATCGGCAGGAAGGTCGATCTGGGTCACATCGCCCGTAATGACGATCTTGCTTCCGAAGCCGAGGCGGGTAAGGAACATCTTCATCTGCTCTCTGGAGGTGTTCTGCGCCTCATCAAGGATAATGAAGGAATCATCCAGCGTACGTCCGCGCATATAGGCAAGAGGGGCCACCTCGATATTGCCCCGCTCCACATACTTCTGGTAGGATTCGCTGCCCAGCATGTCGAAAAGGGCATCGTAAAGCGGTCTCAGATAGGGATCGACCTTGCTCTGCAGGTCTCCGGGAAGAAAGCCCAGCCGTTCACCGGCTTCCACTGCGGGACGGGTAAGGATGATTCGGTTCACCTGCTTTGCACGGAAGGCTGCAACAGCTGCGGCAACGGCAAGATAGGTCTTTCCTGTACCCGCAGGACCGATCCCAAGGGTCACCGTGTTTTTCTGGATGGCATCGATATATCGCTTCTGACCGATGGTCTTCGCTTTCACCGGCTTGCCCTTGGAGGTGATGCACACCACATCCCGGGCAAGGTCGCCGATTTTGTCCTGCTGTCCGGAGCGCACAAGCCCCATCACATACCGCACGCTCTGCCCGTCAATGGTCTCCCCTTTTGCAGCAAGCGCCAGAAGGCCTTCCACCACGTGCTGGGCAAGCATAACATTTTCAGCCTCGCCTGCGATCTTCAGCTCCGAATCACGGTCACTGATGCGCACGTTCATCTCGCTTTCGATGAGATGCAGATTCTCATCGAAGGAGCCGAACACGCTGATGATATGCTCCATACGGTCTACGTTCATCGTCTGTTCAATCATGCAGTCTACTCCTCAGGGATCATTTCCGCGGCATCCGTCGTTCTTGCAAGGGCAATGTCCTCCAGACATTCTGCCCGCAGCGTAACAAAAAGAGCGCCGCCGATTTCTTCCGTAATATATTCCTCCCGCAAAATCTCACCGCCGCGGGGAAGGGACTCTGAAAGCCTCCGGCGGGCAGCATCCCGCAGAAGCGCTTCCGCCTCTTCCCTGTCCGTGAAAACCGCCGTTTCGTATTCCCGAAAGGTCTCCTGCAAAAGGGAAAACGGGAGCAGACCTGCCCCCGGCAGCCGGAGAGGATATTCCACGTTAATTTTATCACATTCCGTATACGGATTTCTACTGTTAAAATAGCAATTCAACCGATTTGATCCAAATATCAGGGCATATCTCACGTTTTTTTCTCCGGTATACTGCTTCATCTCCAATTCCATGGGCACGCAAAGGGTAATTTCCCGCTCCGTTCTTGCCAGAACCTCCCCCATTGCGGGAAGATACCTCGTCCCCCGGAACTGACTTTCCGCAGCGGAGGCAATAAGAACCTCCCCCGCTTCCACCGCATCTCCCGGAGAAACACAGGCGAACCCCTCCAGCGCGGTAACTCTCTCGATCACGCCGCTTCTTGCCGCCACGATCTCCTGCGGTTCATCTCCCACCATCTCCGGCGGCGGATTTTCCTCCCGCACAAGCACAACAAGTCTGCTGCCTCTCGTGTTTACGGTCAGCCAGCTCAGCTCCGTGACCTCCCGCAAAACGCCGTTTGTCACCCGCTGCTGATCCACTCCGAGTCGAAACGCGCCCTCCCGCACGCCGTATTTTTCCAACGCCTTGAGGATCCGGTATGTGCTCACTTCCTCATTTCCGTGAACCTCCACCTGCCAGATAAACAGGGAGGAACACCAGGAAAGAAGCATGAACACCGCAAGAAGCACCGCCAGCCGCTTATGCCGCAGAAGCCCCTTTTTCACCCTCACAGCGCCGTGCTCTTCACAAAGCTCCACAGCCATCCATGACGGAGCATAATCTATGAGATACCTCGCTCCGGAAGGCGTTACCCAAAGCGAAAGCACCTCCTCCCGGGCAAGGCACACTTCATAAAAGGTCACATGGTTTTTTGCGCAGAAATTGAGAACATCCTCAGGATGCCGCGCCGTCACCAAAAGCCGCACCCGGCTTTTCAGTCTGCGTTTTCGCTTTTCCATACCCGTCACTCCCGGAAGGTGATGCTGTGAAGCTTCCCCGTCACCAAAAGCTCACGCTCGCTCATGGCGCACAGCTTAAGCTTCAGTCCTTCAACGGATGCGATCATTTTTCCGCAGCGCACCGAGATGCGTTCCTCTCCGTATTCCAGAATGCCCCGGTGCCCGTCAATATACACCCTTCCGTTTCCCGTAACGGCAATAAAGCTTTGCCCCGCTGTTACCTCTCCCGGCAGATCAAACATCTCTGCTGTCCGTTCAAGGAAGGTCTTCTCACGTTTCCGTTTCATCGGCGCACCTCCGTTTCACGAAAGATTCTATGAGCCGGAAACGGAAATCATGGCACTTTTCTGCATAGACTTTCCCGGAGGTGTGAATATGAAGCGGATAAAACCCATAATTCTGTGGTCGGGACTTTTCCTGTTTGCCGCATTTCTTCTTCGTTTTCCGAAAGCTGCAGCCGATGGTGCCCTTCAGGGACTCATCCTCAGCTTCAAAACCGTGATCCCCGCTCTTTTCCCCTATTTTGTGCTCTCAAATCTCTTTATCCGCTTCGGCGCGGCAAAGCTTTTTGCAAAACCGCTGCAGGGCATACTGAACCGGATTTTTCACCTTCCCGGAAGCTGCGCCCCCGCTCTTATTCTCGGCTTCCTCGGCGGATACCCCATAGGCGCAAAAACCGCCGCAGAGCTTTATCACGAGGGACTCTGCTCAAAGGTTGACGCGGCAAGTCTGCTCTCCTTCTGCAGCTGTGCAGGCCCGGGGTTTATTCTCGGTTTTGTGGGAAGCGGAATTTTCCGCAGCACAAAGGCGGGTATGCTTCTCTGGGCCGTCCACATCCTTTCCGCCCTTCTCACGGGGCTTCTGCTGCGGAGGAAAAACACCGTCCCGCAGAATGCAAAAACAGCTGTTCCGGCTTCTTCTGCCCCATTTTCCGAAAGCTTTGTCTCTTCCCTTTCCTCGGCAGTGCAGTCTTCTCTCGGCATCTGCGGAACGGTCGTGTTTTTCTCCGTGCTGCTTTCTCTTCTGCACGCAGCAGGTTTGCTCTCCCCTTTGGACGACTCTGCGCTTCTCAGCGCACTGCTCTGCGGCGCTCTGGAACTGACAGGCGGCATATCCCGGTTGCCGAATACGCTCTCTCCGCTGAGCGCAGCGGCAGCTTCCTTTCTTCTTGGCTGGGGCGGTCTTTGCGTGCATATGCAGACGCTGTCCGTTCTCACAGGCTCCGGCATTCCCGTAAAACGGTATTTCCTCGGCAAAGCACTTCACGGCAGTATCGGTGCTGTTCTGGCATATCTCCTTTTCTCCCGCCCCGGCATCTCTCTTCCGGCATCTTTTCCGGGACAAACGCATATTCCGCTGCCAAATATGTTTTTTTATTCTGTCCCTCTGCTTCTTTTCCTCCTTCTCTGCATTTTCCGAAAAAAGGCTGGAAAAACAGGTACACAACGGCTATAATAAAGAAAATGTGTTTTAGGAGGATCCGATATGCTGTACCGCCAGAAGGTGGAACCCTGCTGCACCTGCTGCGCACACGCACGTCCCATCAGCAGCGAGGCCGCCGTCTGTCTCAAACGGGGCATCGTCGCCCTTGGAGGCTGCTGCAGAAAATTCAGTTACGATCCTCTGAAGCGGGTCCCCGAAGCGCCCCGCGCTCTGATCAAAAAGGAGCATGATCCCGGGGAATTTGAGCTTTGAAAATATTTTGTCATATTTTCAAAATTGTTGTTTACATTTTGTAACTTTTGATCTATAATTGTCTGCATCAGAAGGAAGGGAGCGATCCGAAGTTGGATCTCACGAGAGAATTTATCGATAACTTATGCTTTACCGTAAAGCGGGACAAATATTATCTTGGTTATGAAGTCGATCAGGCACTGGATGACCTTGCCGCAGGCGTAGATGCGCTGAACGCACAGATCGCAGGCTACCGTGACCGGGAAGCCAAAATGGTGAAAGCCATCCAGTACTATCAGTATATGGAAAAGCAGCGCCAGGCAGAGCCGCAGGCTGATCCTGCGGAAAAGGAACAGCTTGCTGCCGCACAGGCGCAGATCGCCCAGCTTCGTCAGCAGCTTCAGGTCACCACCCAGCAGCTTCAGGCGGCACAGGCGCAGAACGCAGCTTCTGCCCCCGCAGCACAGATCGACGAGGAAAAGCTGCAGCTTGCCGCAAGAGCGGAGCGCAGCCTTGCCGAGTTCAAGGCCGCCCGCGAGCATCTTATCGGTGAGCTTACCGATCTGCAGAGCAGAAGAGATTCTCTCCGGCAGGAGATCTCCTCCATCGCCTCCGCAGCGGCAGATCACATCCTCGCCCTTGCAAACCCCAAGGCCGAATAAGCTTACATACGCAGAGACCGGATGGAGCTCCATCCGGTCTCTGCTTGCAAATATGACCGCTTTCTCTCTTTTCTTTTCTTTTTTACCGTGATAAAATGTGCCCATAGAAACTACAGGAGATGACACCATGGAATATCTGAAGTTTGAGACCCATTGCCACACAGAAGAAGTTTCCGCCTGCGGAAGGGTTCCTGCCGCGGATATGGTAAAGCTCTACAAGGCCGCAGGCTACAGCGGCATGTGCATCACCGACCACATTAACCCCTGGACCTTTCCGGATGAACTGAAAAGCTGGGAAGAGATGTCCCGCTACTTTCTGCAGAGCTACCGGAACGCCAAAGCTGCCGCGGGCGACGATTTCGATGTGCTGCTCGGCGCGGAATTCCACTTTCATGAGAACAACAACGACTATCTCGTCTACGGTCTCACGGAAGAGTTTGTGGAAAAAGAGCTGGCAGCGGACATTCTCGACTGGGGCATCCTGCGTTTTTCCGCTTTCTGCCGTGCAAACGGTCTGCTCCTCATTCAGGCCCATCCCTTCCGCAGCAACATGCAGGTGAACGATCCTGCGCTTCTTGACGGCGTTGAGGTTTTGAACTGCCATCCCCGTCACGATTCCCGGAACTTCATTGCCGAGCACTGGGCAAACCGCTTCGGTCTTCTGAAAACCTCCGGTTCCGATGCCCATCAGCCGGAGGATGTGGGCACAGGCGGCATATATGTCAAAAAGCGTCTTTACACCATTGAGGATCTTGTTTCCGAGATCCGCAGCGGTGCAAAGCTGATCCGTCCCGCAGGCGCGGTATAAAGCTATTGAAAGGCGGTATCAACATGAAACAGAACATCGGTTATCCCACACAGCTCTCTCTTCGTGAGCTTGGTCCCGGAAAAGCCAACTGGGAGGGCGAGATCCGCGATGCGCTGACCTTCGCCATAGACGAACAGCTTCTGGATACAGAGCTGTGGAAGCGGCTGGAAAGCCAGTTTGTGCCCGGTATCGCTCCCGATGACGACGGCGGCTGGAAGGGTGAATTCTGGGGCAAGATGATGCGCGGCGCATGCATGGTATACAGCGCCTGCGGCTGTGAAAAGCTCTACAGCGAGCTGGAAGCTTCCGTAAAGCGTCTTCTGGCCAATCAGGACGAGCTTGGGCGCATTGCCACCTATAAGCCTGAGAACGAATTTTTCGGCTGGGATATGTGGTCCAGAAAATATGTCATGCTGGGCATGCTTTACTTTGCGGACATCTGCAGGGACGATGAGCTTGTCAAAACCATTCTCGCCGCCATGGAGCGCCATGCCGATTACATCATTGACCGTCTCGGAGAGGGCGAGGGCAAGATCGACATCACCTCCACCAGCTGGATCTGGGGCGGCGCAAACTCCTGCTCCATTCTGGAACCAATGGTGCGGCTCTATGAGTACACGGGAAAACAGCGGTTTTTGGATTTCGCTTCCTATATCGTAAACCGCGGCGGCTCTTCCGTTCTGAACATCTTCGAAGCGGCTTTGAACAAGAAGCTCCCCTACACATGGGGCAGATGGGCCACCAAGGCTTACGAGACCATGTCCTGTTTTGAAGGACTGCTGCATTATGCCTGCGCGGTAAAGAGCGAAAAGTGGCTCACTGCGGTAAAGAACTTTGTGGACATGATCGCAGAGACGGAGCTTACCCTTGTGGGCAGCGCAGGCTGCGCCCACGAGCTCTTCAATAACGCTTCCGTCACCCAGTTTGACACCACGTATACCGGTCAGATGCAGGAGACCTGCGTTTCCGTCACATGGATGAAGCTTTGCCGCCAGATGCTCTGCCTTACCGGAGAGAGCCGCTTTGCCGATTACATGGAGCGCACCGGCTATAACGCTTGGCTGGGAACCCTGAATCGGGATCATACCCCCAAAAATTGCGGCATGGTCTACGATTCCTACAGTCCCCTGTACATGAACGTCCGCGGCAAGGGTATCGGCGGTCTGCGCATCCTGAACGATTTCTGGATCAATGGCTGCTGCGTTGCCATTGCTTCCGCCGGGGCCGGTATGCTCGGCACCCTGCCTGTCATGCAGAGCGAAGACGGTCTCACTGTAAACAGTTATGCGCAGGGCAGCTGCACTGCAGAGGTTTCCGGCAAGTCCGTTTCCCTCTCCATGCGCACCGCATATCCCGCAAAGGGCTTCGTGGCGTTCACAGTGGAAACCGAAGAAGATACGGAATTCACTCTCCGCATCCGCATTCCCGTCTGGAGCCGCGAGACCTCTCTCACCCTGAACGGCGAGAGCATCCCCTGCGTTCCCGGTACTTACGCGGAGATCCGCCGGGTATGGAGCGGAAGGACCGCTTTGCAGCTGCGGCTGGATTTCCATATCCGCGCTGTCCGTCCCGCAGAGTACGGCGCAAAGGACACGGGACTTCTTGCTTTGGAGGCGGGTCCTCTGGTGCTTGCAAGAGACATCCGTCTCGGCGAAGATATTTCCATTCCCGTTCTCCCGGAAAACAACCTCGTGGCGATCCCCGCCGATGCGCCCTACAACGCCCGCGTCTGCTGGAAGGTTCGTGAACAGAACGGCACATGGTTCACCGTCACCGACTATGCCTCCTGCGGCAGTACTTGGGATGAAAACTCCCTCATGTCTGCCTGGCTTCCCACCGAATAAGGCAGAGCCGCTTTCGGACACAGACAGGAATTCCCCGCAGAGAAACTCTCTGCGGGGAATGTTTTCTTTACAACAGGTGGAATCTTTGCAGTACTTCCGCCTCTGCCCAATACTGCGGAAATTTCTCACGAATAAACCTGCGGCTCATGTGCGCGGTATCATTCACCAAATCGTTGCGCTGAATAAATCTGATGATATGACCGCGGATAACATCGATTCTCCACTGCGGAAGGTCTTCATAGTGCTCATAGACAAACTTCCCCTGTTTTTCATACCCCAGAATATGTTCGTATACATCGTCAATGTATTCACAATCCGTAACCGGAACGGCTTCACGGGAGGTAACGCATGTGGGCACGCCGTTATCGGTCGATTCCGGATACTCCCCCTCGCAATGATAAATATATCCGGAAACACCCTTATAGAAATATTCCAAAGCACCGCTGAACATCTCCTGAAAAACAAGCACCCCATCCTCCCGAATATCCAGCATGGGCATTTTCACCCCAAAACGATTCGTATCCCAAATATAGTGAAGCGCCAGCTGCCGGCTCGATGTCAGATACACACGAGGTTCCTGCAGGTGTGCTCCAATCGGCAGACGCGGCTGCAGTTCCGTAAGTCCCTGTATTACAGATCCGTGATAATACTTCATCATTCTGTCCTCCCCGCAAAGCAGTTTACTCAATCGTAATCTCTCAGCGGCAAAAGTACAAGTCTTGTAATATCACGGAATTTCTGCTATACTATACATAGGGAAAAGCGCCCGGAATGCTCCGG
>JAFQKD010000153.1 GCA_017397075.1 Oscillospiraceae bacterium
ATATCATCATTGCGAAAAGAAATGCAGCCTGCGGCTGATGATATACACCTTCGGTGATGAGATGCACGCTTGCGCGTGATGATATACCATTGCTTTCGCAATGGATAAAAAATCGACAGGTCGAAACCTGTCGATTTTTGGTGGAGCCGAGGGGAATCGAACCCCTGTCCAAAAAGTCCTCCATACATTTTTCTCCGGGCGCAGACGGTTATTTCGGGTTACCCCCGTTCCCTTACTGCGGCGCAAGCCGTCACGCAGCGCAGCTCGGTAGCTTCATTGTGCATGGCGCGGGCAAAGCTTACCGCGCTCACGTTCTCCACTAAGTGACGCCTCCCTCCGGCTCGTGGACCTTCCGGCGGAGACGGGCGGCCTTAAGCGGCTACCAGGTTAGAATTGTTGTTGTTATTTGATTTATAACATTTGCCGTTTTAAGGAGTTGCGGCGACCTCCGCCCGCTTAACATACTTTGGGCTCCCTGTCGAAACCAGTGCGGCCCCATATCACGGCTGCATTGCTGCAGCCGGTGAAAGCGAATTACATTTTTTCCGGTGCGGGATAGGCAACATCGCCGGTATCCACGGTGACCTTGGACATGCGCATGGCAACGCGGGGACGGTCGCTGAAGTCGGTGGCGACGGAGGCGATCTCATCCACGGTCTCCATGCCGGAGATGACCTTGCCGAAAGCGGCATACTGGCCGTCCAGATGGGGAGTGTCTTCATGCATCACGAAGAACTGGCTGCCTGCAGAGTTGGGGGACATGGAACGGGCCATGGACAGAACGCCGCGGGTGTGCTTCAGGGTATTCTTTACGCCGTTTGCGGCAAACTCGCCCTTGATGCTGTAGCCGGGGCCGCCGGTACCGGTGCCGCGGGGGCAGCCGCCCTGGATCATAAAGCCTGCGATGACCCGGTGGAAGGTGAGCCCGTCATAGAAACCGCTCTGCACGAGAGCGATGAAGTTGTTGACGGTGTTGGGGGCAACTTCGGGGTAAAGTTCGGCAGCAAAGGAAGTGCCGTTTTCCATGGTAAACGTTACGATCGGATTGCTCATCTGTTTCTCTCCTTCATGGCTTTGTCGATCTCCCGGCTGGCGTCACGGGCGGCAGCGGAATCGCGCTTGTCATAGAGCTTTTTGCCCTTGGCAAGACCAAGCTCCACCTTGACCCGGGAGTCTTTGAGATACACGCTCAGGGGAACCAGCGTCAGTCCGTCCAGACGCATTTTATCATGCATATGGCGGATCTCCCGCTTGTGAAGCAGAAGCCTGCGGTCACGGTCGGGATCGCGGTTAAAGATGTTTCCCTGCTCGTAGGGGCTGATGTGCATGCCATGGATCCACATCTCGCCGTTTTTCACGGTGCAGAAGGAATCCTTCAGATTCAAGCGGGCGGCACGGCAGGATTTTACCTCCGTCCCGGCAAGCTCTATGCCTGCTTCCAGCTTTTCCAGAATAAAATAATCGTGATAGGCTTTGCGGTTCTGGGCAAGCTGCTTTACGCCTGTCTGCTTGGGCATGGTTCTCCCCCCCTTTCGTATTTAACATTATACCATGTCTGTCAAGGTTTAAGCCGCCCTGTCTGCCGATGTTTACAGAGAGTTTACAGCGGTACTTGCATGGCATGGTATAATAAAGAAAACAAGGGAAAGGAGCGGGAAGATGAAACGGTTTTGGAAAGCATTCCGCAGGGAAGCGCTTCGCTTTGCCGATGGGATCAGCCGTCACGGTATTGCCATCCATGCGGCATCCGGTGCGTTTTATATGTTCCTGTCGCTGACCCCGTTTATCATCCTCATCTGCTCTGTGCTGCCCTATACGCCCCTGACGGAGGACATGATCCTCTCTCATGCCAGAGACATCATTCCCACAGGCGCCATCGACCTTATCGAAAGTATCGTCCGTGACGTTTACGGTGCGTCTGCGGCCCTTGTGCCCGTGTCCGCTGTTGCCACATTGTGGTCTGCGGGGAAAGCATTTTCCTCTCTCATCCGGGGGATGGAGGAGATCAACGATGCGCCAAAGCGCAGCCGCTATCTTATGCGCCGTCTTCGCGCCATGCTCTATACGGTGCTTTTGCTGCTTGCGATTTTGCTCTCCCTTGCCATTATGGTCTACGGTGAGCGGCTCATGGAGCTCGTTGCATCCCGCATTCCGAACATCAGCACGGCGGTGCATTCTCTGGTGAAGCTGCGGTTTGTCATCGTGATGCTGGGTCTTATGGGGATATTCCTGCTTTTATACAAGTGGGTGCCCCATGTAAAGTGCCGCTACAGCCGTGAGCTTCCCGGTGCCATCGTTGCCGCAGTGGCGTGGGTGTTGTTTTCCTGGATCTTTTCCGCATACGTGTCCAATTTCGATTCCTTCAGTACATACGGCAGCCTTGCCACCATTGCCATTTCCATGCTGTGGATGTATTACTGTATGTACATTATCCTGATGGGGAACTATCTCAACCGCTATCTGGACGTACTGCGGGGCAGAAAACCGCTGAATGAACCGGAAACGGCGGGAACCTCCGAACGGTAAAGAACACCGCCTGAAAGCATTGCTTTCAGGCGGTGTTCTTGCATCAAATTTTCCCGATGAGCGTATACCACACCCACAGCACGGTGAAGCGGTCCTTCAGGTCCTTTGCCCAGAAGAAGCCGTCTGCCCGCTTTTTGTCGCTGTACATGGCAAAGTACTTCTCCATGGGAAGGCCAACGGAGGCCATATAGCCGCGGATGGTTTCGGCGGAGGTAACCTCGGAAAGCACGGCGCGGATGGCCGGCCACTTTTCCCGGATAAGTCCCGCAAGGTCGGAATCGTACTTGCCGAACTTTTTCTGCAGGGTGAGGATGCTGTCTGCTGCGGTGCCGTAAATGCGGCGGACGGCGCTTTCCCGCTCAGCATCGCCGATCACAGGTGCGGGGGAGGGGTCATCCAGGGCAAGGATGGCTTCCCGCATGATCTGGGTATCCACGGTGGCATAGGCCACGTCAATGCCGTGGAGGAAATAGGGCTCATGCCGCAGAAGACTTGTCACCTCAAAATAGTGGGAGAGATGATGCTCGCTTCCCGAAGCGGGGCGGGAATTTCCGATATAGGCCATGGCGATGCCCACAGCGAGAATGGCGTGCATGAGGACAGAAACTGCTTCCGGGTCACGGCGTTGCAGTGCCTCGCCGAGGGGCGCTGCACGAAGAGTGGCATCGTAAATGAGGTCATACACGTACTGACAGAAATACTCGTCATACATGGCGCAGCTCAGCTTCCAGTCATTGAGGGCGGAGAACTTGCCCACAATGTCGCCGTAGCCTGCGCAGATCATTTCCATGGGTGCGTTTTTGAGGATGTCCACGTCCGCAATGACGGTATGCACCATGTGGGCCTCGTAGGTCACCTTTGCCCCGCCGATGATCATGGCTGCATGGACGGAAGCATAGCCGTCCATGGAGGGAGCTGTGGTGATGATGGCATACTCCAGACCCTTTTTGAAGCTCACATATTTGCAAAGGTCGTTGATGACCCCGGAGCCGATGCCCACAATGTAATCCGTATCTGCCTGCACACGGTTCATGAGAATATCGATGGCTTCCTCATTGGGCACAAGAAAGCCTTCGCTCTCGTAGATCAGTGTGTCCTGCAGCGAAGTGCCGAGCTGTGATGCCACAGCACTCCCGCAAAGGGCATAGGTGTTGGTATCCGCCACAAGCAGGATCTTTTTCCATGGGGAAAGCACCTCGCCCGTACGGTTTACCGCACCGGGGGCAAGAAGAATGTTCCGGATATCGCAGTGATGGGGGATACCGCAGGGGCAGTCATCCCGACCTGCTGCAAGAGTCATAAGGTCACGTTCCATAACTTCGTCCTCCTTTGTTCTTTCCCATTGTACACCAGAAGGAAGATAGGGTCAACGGCAGATTTGCTCTTGCAGAAGGTGGCTGTTGAGGGTATAATGGGAAAAAACAGTACGGAGGAGATACCCATGGTATTCGACAACAAGGAAGAGATCCTTGCGCTGACACAGGAATGGACAGGCGAACGTTTTGAAGACGGGCGTCCCCGTGTGCCGGACAAGTATCTGGACGCACTGCGCACCATGACGCTGGAAGAGCTGTGGAAGCCCATTTTTGTGCAGGGCTACGAAAATCAGTTCCTCTCCATTCAGGCGCTGCATCCCGAATTCAAAGAGGACGGCACCGTAAACCGCAAGCTCATCGGCCGTGCGGTCACCGCAGCCTATGCCCCCGCCCGTCCCGATTACAAGAACGCCTCCTTCGCACAGGCAAAGGCACAGGGCCTCAACGGCACACCCAACCAGTGGATCCTTGACAGCCTGCAGGACCGCGACGTTGCCGTTGTGGATATGTACGACAAGATCTACAAGGGCACTTTCGTGGGCGGCAACCTGACCACTGCCATCAAGTCCAAGACCAATACCGGCGGCGCCGTTATCTGGGGCGGTATCCGGGATGTGGAGCAGGTACGCCTTGTTCCCGATGTGCAGATCTA
>JAFQKD010000154.1 GCA_017397075.1 Oscillospiraceae bacterium
AATTCCAGGAAGCTCAGCCCCTTTTCCATCCGTTGCTTGTAGCACTCGGCCCGGAGCATGTTGTTCACGCTGAAGCAGGCGCCCACCTCACGCAGGACCTCAATGTAGTTCAGATCAAGAAGCCAGTCGGCATTGTTCACCATGATGGCCTTGCCTTCGCCGAACTCAATGAACCGCTCCATCTGCTTTTTGAAGCAGTCGCAGTTGTGCTGAATGGTCTCGCGGGTCATCATGGAGCGCATATCGGTACGGCCGGAGGGGTCGCCGATCATGGCAGTGCCGCCGCCGATGAGCACCACGGGACGGTTTCCCGCCATCTGCAGCCGCTTCATCAGGCACAGAGCCATGAAGTGACCAACATGAAGGCTGTCTGCAGTGGGGTCAAAGCCGATGTAGAAAACAGCCTTGCCCTCGTTTACCATTTTGCGGATCTCGGGCTCGTTGGTGACCTGTGCGATAAGTCCCCGAGCCTGCAGTTCTTCGTAGATTTGCAATGTATTCAATCCCCTTTTGTAAAAATTCAAAAAATAAACGCCCTCCGTCCCTAAGGACAGAGGGCGTGATTCACGCGGTACCACCTCTGGCATTTTCCGCCATCACTGACGGAAACTCGGCGGGTGCTTCCACACCCCAGCGCTGTAACGGGCGCACACGGCACGAGCCTACTGAGAATTCCTGTTCGGCGGGCAGCTCCGGAAATGTATTCACCGTGTGCCTCCCCGCGCCTCTCACCAGCCGGCAGCTCTCTTTGGTTCGGTTTACCCGGTTACTTGTTTTCCATCTTCGCTTTTCCTGTGGATAATATCACATTTTTATCGGAAAGTCAATGGTTTTCCGCTCTGTTCTGCCGTTTCCATGCATCCGCGGCTGCGATCTGCTCCCCGGCTGCGGAAAGGGTCAGCTCCGTCACATTATCGCCGCCGGTAAGCCGTGCGATCTCCTGCCGTCTGCCCTCCCCGTCAAGGGTGCGCACATCGGTAAAGGTTCTGCCGTCCCGCTGATTTTTCTCCACACAGAAGTGATTGTCTGCCATGGCGGCGATCTGGGGCAGATGGGTAACGCAGAGCACCTGCTTCTTCCCCGCAAGAGCGGAAAGCTTTTCGCCCACCCGCTGGGCGGCAATGCCGGAAACGCCCGTATCGATCTCATCGAAGACCATGGTGCCGATTTCGTCGCTTTCGCTGAGCACGGATTTCATGGCAAGCATGATGCGGCTGAGCTCACCGCCGGAGGCAATACGGGAGATGCGTCCCGGTACCTCTCCTGCATTTGCGGACATGAGGAAGCGAACCTCGTCCATCCCTTCGGGACCGGGTTCGGAAAGCTCCGTAAACTCCACCTCAAACCGCGTCCCCTTCATGGAAAGGTGACTCAGTTCATTCTGCAATTCTTTTCCAAGACGGAGAGCCGCTTCCTTCCGGGCCTTGCGGAGGATCATCGCGGCTTCCACTGCGGCTTTATGCCGCTTTTTCATTTCCGCGTTCAGCTTTTCCAGCTTTTCCCCGGCAAATTCCATGTTATCCAGCTCTTCCCGGCATTCCTCAAGAAATGCAAGAAGCGCCGTCTCATCTCCGCCGTATTTCCGGGAAAGGCGGCGAAGAAGCTCAAGCCGGCTTTCCAGCTCGTCAAGCTCCCCGGGAGTCACATCCATGCTCTCCCGCAGGTCACGAAGCTCCTCGGTCACATCCTCCGCATCATAGCGAAGCTGCCGCAGCTTTTCCGTGATGCCCGTAAGTGTCTCGGAATACCGCAGAGCACCGGTGAGCGCGCCTTCCGCTTCTTCGATAAGGGTTGCGGCGCCGTCATTTCTGTCTCCGCCGTACATGGCAAAGTACGCCTCGTTCACCGCATCAGTGATCTTCCCGATGCTTCTGAGGAAATCCCGACGGGCGGTCTTTTCCTCCACCTCACCGGGCTTTATGTCCGCTTTTTCCAGCTCTGCGATCTGATATCGAAGGGTATCCATCCGCCGTTCCTTTGCCCCTTCATCCATGGAAAGCGCATCGACGGCTTTTTTCGTCTCCTTCAGGGCTTCGTAGGCAGCCTGATATTCGGAAAGCTCTTTCTGCAGCTTCCCATAGCCATCCAGATATCTGCGGTGGAACCGTTCGTCAAGAAGCCGCTGACCGTCGTTCTGCCCATGGATATCCAGAAGCCTTGCCCCAAGCTCTCTGAGCTGAGCCAGAGGCACAGGATTTCCGTTTACCCGCGAGGTACTTCTGCCGTCCGGAGAGATCTTTCGGGAAATGATGACCTCCCCCTCTTCGGCATCGAGCCCCGCCTCTTCGCACCAGCGAAGAGCAGCATCCCCGGTAAACACAGCCGTCACGAGAGCGTTTTCCGCACCGCGGCGGATGAGCTCCTTAGAAGTCTTGCCGCCAAGAATGGCATTCATGGCGTCGATAACGATGGATTTACCTGCACCGGTTTCACCGGTGAGCACATTGAGCCCGCCTGTGAACTCCACATCGGCCCGTTCGATCACCGCCACATTTTCAATATGCAGAAGCTGAAGCATTTTCCTCCCCGCTTTCTCTCACCGGTCAGATGTACTGCTGCAGTTCACGGCAGAGGCGCTCTGCCCCTTCATCGTCCCGCATGGCAAGAAATGCCGTATCGTCACCGGCAATGGAGCCCACAAGATCCCGTACCTCCATACCGTCAATGGCGCTGCAGGCTGCGGAAGCCAGACCCGGCAGAGTTTTCAGCACCACAATGTTCCGTGCCGTGGCAAAAGACACCACACATTCACGGAAAATGCTTCTCAGCCTGTCGGAATGGTTCGTCACCTCCGTACCGGGAAGCGCATAACGGTAGGTTCCCCGGGGGGAAAGCTCCTTCACCAGCCGAAGTTCCTTGATATCCCGGGAAATCGTTGCCTGCGTGCTTGTGACACCGGCAGCCTCAAGGGCATCCAAAAGCTGATTCTGGGTCTCGATATCATTGTTGGTAATGATCTCCACGATGAGACGCTGTCTGTTCTCTTTCATTTGGATTCCCCCAATTTCTGGCTGATTTTTTCATAGAAGATCCTGTCCGTCATCCGGACAAGGCTTGTGGTCAGTGCCGAGCGGGAAACTTTCAGCACATCCCCGCTTTCCAGCAGGAGACATTCCCCACCGTCACAGGAAAGATATGCCGCCTTTTCCCCCGCACGGAGGATCTCAACTTTAACCTGTCTGTCAGGCGCCAGCACATATGCCCGCGCCGCAAGCGTATGGGCACAGATCGGCGTGATGATGATATTCTCCGCCTCCGGCTCCACAAGAGGGCCGCCGGCTGCCAGAGAATAGGCCGTAGACCCGGTAGGCGTGGCAAGCACCACTCCGTCACCGGAATACTCGGTGATCCTCTTTCCGTCGCCGCTTATGCTGAGCCGGAGGATCCTTGCCATGCCGCCGATCACCGCATCGTTCAGCGCATAGTTTCGGTACAGCAGCTTTCCGTTCCTCCAAAGCTCCACATCCAGCATCATGCGCTTTTCCAGCGTATAGTTCCCACGGACAGCCTCATAGATCTGGTTTGCATCCCCGGCTGTCAGCTCCGCAAGAAACCCCACACGCCCGAGATTCACGCCAAGCAGCGGCACATCCCAGTCTGCCGCAGCTCTCGCCGCATGGAGCAGCGTACCGTCCCCTCCAAGGGTAATGACAAGCTCCGCCTCATGGACGATATCCCGCAGCTCACCGCTGACCATATCCGCCGGATGCTCCGTATCCTGCGCATCACCGCCGAACACGCACACCACAGGGTTCTTCCCCATTTCCAGAAGTCCCCGATAGAGCTGCCGCGTCAGCACAAAATTCCGGTCTCTTCCGGGATTTACGCAAAGGATGATTCTCTTCATTCTCCGCAAAGCTCCTCATGGGACGCCGCAACGACACCGGGGATATCCACAGTACCGGGTTCTCCCCCGGAGATCAGGTGTCCCAGATATTCAATGTTGCCTTCAGGTCCGCGGATAGGCGAGAAGGTAATTCCTTCCACGACAAAGCCTGCGTCCGCAGCGTTTCTGAGAAACTGCTCCAGAACCTCTTCGTGAACCTTGGGATCGCGGATAACGCCCTTCTTCCCCACTTTTTCCCGTCCTGCCTCAAACTGAGGCTTCACGAGACAAAGGACTTCTCCTTCCGGGTCAAGCAGCTCACGCACAACAGGAAGCACCAGCCGCAGCGAAATAAAAGATACGTCGATCACGCAAAGAGAAGGGCCGTCGGGCACCTGCTCGGTGGTCACATTGCGGATATTTGTACGCTCCATGACCACAACTCTGGGGTCACTGCGGATGCTCCATGCCAGCTGACCGTAGCCCACATCAATGGAAAACACCTTTACCGCGCCGTTTTTCAGCAGACAATCCGTAAAGCCGCCGGTTGACGCACCAACATCCAGACAGGTGCGCCCCTCCGGAGATACATGGAAATGAGAAAGCGCCTTCTTCAGCTTATAGCCTCCTCGGCTGACAAACTCCGGCTTCGGTGCCCGCACCTCGATCTGTACGCCATCGCCGAAATTTGTGCCGGGTTTATCGGCACGCTGACCGTTTACAAATACATCTCCGCTCATAATGAGCGCCTTTGCCCGTTCCCGGCTGTCGCACAGCCCTTTCTCGCACAAAAGCACATCAAGCCGTTTCCCTGCCATGTTTGACCTCTCCAATAAGTGCATCCGATACGCTCTGCGCATCCATGCCGCAGTATTCCATAAGCTCCCGCCGTGTTCCCTGGGGAACAAAGCGGTCTCCCGCATTTTTCAGTGTAAGGCTTTTGATTCGGATCCGGTTTTCCAAAACAGCCACAGCGATCCGTTCGCCGATCCCGCCTGTACGAATATTTTCCTCCAGCACGAGAACATGCCTGTCCGCAAGGTACGGCATAAGCCCGCTGCAATCCAAAGGATTTATGCGTCCGAGCTTTACCACAGCCGCATCCACCCCCGCTTTGGCAAGGAGTTCCGCCGCCTCAAGGGCATCATTTACCGGCATACCGAAGGTAACGATCGCCGCATCCCTGCCTTCCCGCAGAAGCTTCACGGCTTCGCAGCCGCCATCGGTGTAAACGCCTTCTCTGCCTCTGGGATATTTCAGCGCCACAGGGCCGTTTTTCTCCAGCACCGCATGGCGGAGCATATCCCGCAGCTCACTGTAGCTCGCAGGTGCCCATACCTCCACACCGGGAAGCTGGGAAAGATACGCCGTGTCAAAAAGCCCGTGATGGGTCTCCCCATCAGCGCCGACGAAACCGCTGCGGTCTACCGCGAGCACCGCATGTACCTCCGGGAGGGCGATATCCTGCAGCAGCATATCATATGCCCGCTGCAAAAAGGTGGAGTATATAGCAACCGCCGGTATCCTTCCCCGGGCTGCAAGACCTGCCGCCATGGAGACCGCATGTTCCTCGGCAATGCCCACATCAAAGAACCGCTCCGGATAAGCTCCGGCAAATCCGCTCAGTCCCGTTCCCGTTTCCATTGCCGCCGTAACCGCACAGAGGCGGGGTTCTTCCGCTGCAAGCTCACCAAGCGCATCGCCGAAGGCTGCCGCAAAGTCTCTTCCGGAAGGCTCGGCTCCCTTTTCCGCATCGAAACAGGAAACGCCATGATATGCTTCCGGCTTTTCCTCCGCAAAGGCATATCCCTTTCCCTTCTGGGTGATCACGTGCAGCAGCACGGGACAGTGCATGGATCTTGCAAGGCGCAAAGCCTCTTCCAGTTCCTGTACATTGTGTCCGTCCACGGGGCCGAGATATTCCATGCCCACATGCTCAAATACGCTGCTTTCCCGCAAAACCTGAGATTTTACCGATTCCTTGATCTTATGGGCAAAGCGGAAGAAAAAGCGAAGCCACGGAAGCTTATTTCTTGCACTGCGCCAGGATCTTTTGAAGTTTCTGTATCCCGGCTTCAGTCTGAGATTTGCCAGATGCCGGGAAAGTCCGCCCACGCTTGGGCGGATGGCCATGCCGTTGTCGTTCAGGATCACCACAAGAGGCTCACCGCTGGCGCCTGCGTCATCCAGACCCTCAAATGCGGCACCGCCTCCCATAGCCCCATCCCCCACCAGAGCCAGAACATGATAGTCCTCTCCGGAAAGCGTCCTTGCCCGGGCCATTCCGAGAGCCTGAGAGACTGCTGTGGAGGCATGTCCGGCCACGAAAGCATCATGGATGCTCTCTTTCGGCTTGGGAAAGCCTGCAAGTCCGCCGTACTGACGGAGGGTATCAAAGGCTTCCTGTCTTCCGGTGAGCAGCTTATGCACATAGCACTGGTGTCCCACATCAAAGACAAGCCTGTCCTTTGCCGTGTCAAACACACGGTGGATGGCCACAGTAAGCTCCACCACCCCCAGATTTGAAGCAAGGTGTCCCCCTGTCTGGGCGATCCGCTCCACAAGAAAGCGGCGCAGCTCTTCGCAAAGCTCCGGGATGCGGTCTTCCTCAAGCCGCTTCACATCCTCGGGAGAGCGGACGGATTCCAAAATCCCGCTCATAAAACGAACTCAGTTCTTTCGGTTTGCCAGCTTCCGGGCAAACCAGCGGAAGAAGCCTGCATTGTCAAACACCGCTGCTTCTTCTTCGGCTATGGCGGTCTGTTCATCCACGATCCTTGCGCACTCCTCAAGCCCGAGGATGCTGGCAAAGGTGGACTTGCCGTTGACCATATCGATGCGGACGGACTTGCCCATTTCCTGCTCTGTGGAAGTCACATCCAGCATATCATCACGGATCTGGAAGGCAAGACCGATAGCGTCGGCATAGCGTCCGGCAGCTTCCATCTGCTCCGGGGTGCCTCCCCCTGCGGCAACGCCCATCATGCAGGCGCCGCGGATGAGCGCCGCGGTCTTATAGTGGTGCACGGTGCGCACCTCATCCAGCGAGAGGCTGCGGTTTTCCCCGTCCATATCCAGCACCTGTCCTGCGCACATGCCGTCTTCTCCGGCAGCTTCCGCAAGGATCTTTGCCGCAAGGCAAAGTCTGTCCGCAGGCAGCTTTGCGGAAAGCAGGGTGCTGAAGGCTGCCGCCTGCAGGGCATCCCCCGCAAGAGTGGCAACACATTCACCGTAGACCACATGGTTTGTGGGTCTTCCCCGGCGAAGCACATCGTTATCCATGCAGGGAAGATCATCATGGATGAGTGAATAGGTGTGAAGCATTTCCACCGCGCAGGCCACGGGAAGCACTTCCTTCATGTCCCCTCCCACGGCTTCCGCAAATTTCAGCGTCAGCACCGGGCGGATACGCTTACCGCCTGCAAGCAGGCTGTAGCGCATGGCTTCATACAGCTGCACCTGAGGGCCGTCCCCCATAAAACAGCCGTAAAGAAAGGCTTCGGCAAGGTCTCTCGCCTCATCGAACTGGACGGAATACTCGTTTCTCTCTGCCATGTTTATTCCTCCGCTGCAAAGGGAAGCTCTTCCGGCTCCCCGGTTTCTGTCTTGCGAAGCATGACCACCTTCTGTTCAGCGGCATCCAGCATGGCACCGCAGCTGCGGATCAGCCCCGTACCTTCTTCAAAAAGCTTCAGTGATTCCTCCAGAGGAGCATCGCCTTTTTCCAGCATACGGACGATCTGGTCAAGTCTGGCGATCTGTTGTTCAAAGGTCATCGTTTTTCCCTCTCTTTATCTCAATCCACCGTGCACTGCACGCTTCCGTCTCCCAGCATCAGCTTCAGCTTTTCGCCGCTTTCCGCTTCCGCAGCGCTTCGAAGCACCGAGCCGTCCGCCTTCTCCGCAATGGCATAGCCCCGGGAAAGCACCTTCAGGGGACTCATGGCATCCAGCTTCGATGCCATGGCGATATATCTGTTTTTGCTGCGGAGCACCACCGAGGATGCCCCGGCGGACAGTCTGCCGGTAAGATGATCCAGAAGAAGCCGCCGCTCCTCCACATATCCCGCAGGACTTACCATGACCCGTCTGGAAGCAAGCTCCTGCACACGCCGTCTGAGAAGGGCAAGTTCCCGTCCCATGGCCTGAGAAAGACGGATCCGGGATGCGGCAAGAAGCTCTCTCTGCTCCTCCATATCCGGCACGGCAAGCTCCGCGCCGTTGGAGGGCGTTGCCGCCCGGAGGTCTGCCACAAAGTCGGCAATGGTCACATCCGGCTCATGTCCCACAGCGGAGATCACGGGGATCTTCGATGCGTAAATGGCTCTTGCCACCCGCTCGTCGTTAAAGCCCCACAGATCCTCCATGGAGCCGCCGCCCCTTCCCGTGATGATCACATCCGCCACATTCCATGTATTGGCGTACCGCAGCGCACCTGCGATCTCCGCCGGCGCTTCAGCGCCCTGTACGCGGACGGGAAGCAGGATCACCTTGGCAAGAGGCCATCTGGCCTTTAAGATCCGCAGGATATCCCGCACGGCAGCACCTGCGGAAGAGGTTATGACCGCGATCTTTTCGGGATAGGCAGGGATCGGCTTTTTATGGGCAGGGTCAAAAAGCCCTTCCTTCTGCAGCTTTTCCTTCAGCTGCTCAAAGGCCACATACAGATCACCTACCCCATCGGGAGAAAGGGAGGTCACATACAGCTGATATGCTCCGTCACGGGGAAACACGCTGACTCTGCCGAAGGCGACCACCTTCATGCCGTTTTCCGGACGGAAATGCAGCTTTCCTGCGCTTCCCCGGAACATAACGCAGCGGATCGCCCCCTCCTCATCCTTCATGCTGAAGTAATGATGTCCGGAGGGATAGATCTTGTAATTGGAAAGCTCGCCCCGGATATACACGCCGGAAAGCAGAGCATCCCCGTCAAGGAGATCTTTAATGTGATTATTGATCTCCGTTACACCGTAAACCTTATCTGCCAAGCGCGTTCACCGCCCTCCATGTGAGGATCGCGCAGCCCATGGAATTGTCGGTGGAATATTTCGGTTGGGCAAAGATCCCCCCGGGAGTAAGCTTCCGCAAAAGGGAATTGGAGGCAACACCGCCGGAATAGAGCACAGGGATATCCCCGAACTCCTTTTTTGCGTTCTCCGTTGCCTTTTTCACTGCGGAAAAGACGCTGGCAAGGGCAAAATAGGCCACATTCTCCGGGCATTCGCCCTTTTCCACCATCTGCCCCACCTTATGCTCCACCCCGGAAAGGGAAAAGGTCAGTCCGTTCACCTTGGGTGACCAGACCTTCGGATTCTTCACCTGAGCAGCAAGGGCATCCAGCGCCTTGCCGGAGGGAAACTGCAGCCCCAGAAGCTGCCCCGCACGGTCAACGATCTGCCCGGCAGAAACATCCTGTGTTTTCCCCACGATCTCGCACCGCACGGCAACGCCCTCGGGCTTCACATAGAGAAGCTCCGTGGTGCCGCCGGAAAGATGCCATGCCAGATGGGGCGTATCCAGAAGCTCCATGTGTCCCGCGCTCCATGCAGCGGCGGCAATATGCCCCTGCTGATGGGAAAAGGCAAAATAGGGCGCCTTGAGAAAGTGCGCCATCACCTCAGCGCAGCATACCCCTGCAAGAAAGCAGGGCATGTAGGAGCCTTCCGTCTCTCTGGGGGTCGCGCTTGCGCCGACGGCAAGGATCTCTCCCTCTTCGGTAAGACCACCCACGATCTCCGGAAGTCTTTTCACATGGGAAAACAGAGCCTCCGACTGGCGCAGACCAAGCTCACCCGGCTTTACATCCAGAAGCCTCCCGCTGTTTTCCCCCGTCTCCCCGTCAAACCATGCGCAGGAGGTGGTATAGTTGCTGGTATCGAAGCCTACCGTGATGCGCTTCATTCCGCAGGCACCTCGCCACGGACAAAGCCGCCGAGAACACCGTTCACAAAGGGAACAGTCTCTTCCTCTTCATACTTCTTGGCGATCTCCACCGCCTCATTGATGGCAGCGCCTGCGGGCACCTCAGGCATATACAGGATCTCGTACATGGCGATCTTCATCACCGCCACTGCGGTACGGGATATCCGGCCGAAGCTCCAGCCCTTTGCATACTTTTCAATGTAGCCGTCAAGCTCCGCATTGTGCTCCCCGATCCCCTTCACCAGCCGGCAGATGTATGCCTTTTGCTTTTCATCGGGATAAACGGAAAACACCGCATCCTCTTCCACCAGTGTTTCATAATACTCGGGGGAAAGTGTCTCATCCAGTACATTTTCCGCGGGATAGCCGTTTGCGGAAAGGGCAAAGCAAAGCCGTGCCGCGATCTCTCTTGCTGCGGTTCTCGTCATAAGCAGCCACTCCTTTC
Organism: Oscillospiraceae bacterium; assembly: GCA_017397075.1. Classification (GTDB taxonomy): domain Bacteria; phylum Bacillota; class Clostridia; order Oscillospirales; family Oscillospiraceae; genus RGIG1893. The sequence continues at coordinate 10,193 of JAFQKD010000154.1, forward strand.
GGGCGTATAAATAACACCCGGGCATTCTATAATCATACATTGTTGATTATAGCATATCCGGGTGCAATTGCAAAGACTATTTTACTTCAATGATTTTGAGCTGTGCGGCTTCATAGTCCGTTCCGCTCAGAATAATATCCGTGATCCGCGCCACCGCAGGCTGGCTCAGCCCTTCCATAGGTGCGGGAACGGTCACCGTGACCCCCTCTTCCGTGATGAACACCACGCAGTCTTCATAGCCCTTGGCCATGATCTCTCCCTCCAGCGTGCTTTCCAGCACTGCCCACTCCGCCATTTGGGAAATGGAATCCAGTGCATCCTCCACCGTGTCCTCCGCAGCGCTTTCCGCCGCAGAAACGGAAAGGAGAGTCTCCCTTGCGGATGAACGGGACTGCTCACGGCTCAGCCGCACCGTATCAAAATACGCCTGCATGGATACCGGGGCGCTCTCCCCCTCCTCCGTCAGCGCTGCGGTATAGTAAAGCCCTGCATCCGTCTGCGCAGCCTCCGTATCCCCGCTTTCCGTCAATAGCTCTCCTGCAAGAGCAGCTTCCTCCCCTCTTTGCCCGTATGTCCAGTTCAGATATACCGCCGCACACACGAACAACAGCACCGTAAGAATGACCGCGTTCCGCTTAAATGATTTCATGCTCCGCCTCCTATGATCCCATCATTTTCATCACTGTGATCCTGTCTGCCCCAAGTCCCGTTGCCGCAGACACCGCCCGGGTAAGCGCCAGCGCCACGGAAGGGTCTCCTCCTCCCTCCGCAACCACCACCGCTCCCCGGTACTGCTCCGCAAAAATCCGGAGCGTCACCGTTTCCTCCCCTCCGTCATCGGAGGAGAGGATCACCGTTTCCGTCTCTGTTTCCGGTACGCTGCCCTGAGCACGGCTCTGCCTGTTTTCCGCAAGCACCCGGCTCTGTCCCGCTGCAGGTGCCAGAAGCACCTCCACCCTCCCCGCACCGTCAACCTGTGAAAGCAGCGCGGAAAGCTCCCTTTCCAGCTCTGCTGCATCCGGAAGAACACATGGGTCTGCCGCCGTTTCCTGCACCGGCGCTTCTTTTCTCCCCGGAAGCAGAAGCAGCAGCACCCCCGCAAGGATCACGAGCCATACCGCACCGCCCTTTCCCATCAGCTTTTTTGCCGTTTCCCGAAGCTTACCCATTCTGTTCCTCCCAGAGCTGCCGTGCCTCGCAAATCCCCAGCTCCGTTTCCACCGTCTCCGTGAGGGCTGCTCTCACGGAGGCATCCGCAGTTCCGGAAAGCAGGACAGAATCCGGGTACCAGTATCCTTCGTCACTCCATCTTGCTGTTACCTCTGCCGTGATATTTACCCCAAGCTCGCTGCCTTTGCTGGCAATATATGCCTCACATTCCGTTTCTATGTATGCCCGTGTATTTTCCATGGCAAGATTTTCTCCCTCCTCGCTATACTGCTCGCCAAGCTCCCGGTAAGCTGCAAGGGACATCGCATAGGCATCCCAGTCAAAATCGATCCCCAGAGAAAGCATCGCCGCGATGATGCCAAGTCCGCAGGCAAACCTTACCCCCCGTTTTGCGCTCCCCTCCGGAGAGATCGCCTGGGCCGCAGCGGTAAAGGCCGCCGTTCCTCCAAGCGTCAGGATCCACTGCCGTATCGCTTCCATCACATCTATCCTCCCGTTCCCACCCGGATCAGACAGGTGATCGACAGAAACAGCATCATGGCACAGGCTCCCGCAATACCGAGCATCATCCCGACGGCCTCTCCAACGGCAGAGATCAGCCCCGAAAGGCGCGGTTCTGCCACCGCAGCGGCAAAGGCCCCCGCCAGACGGTAGGTCAGCGTGTGGATCACAAGCTTCACCACAGGCAGCACGCATACGCCGCACACCGCAAGCAGACCGAAAAGTCCGACGGAATTTTTCATCATCCCCGCTCCGTTTACCACAGCTGCGGCGGCATCGG
>JAFQKD010000010.1 GCA_017397075.1 Oscillospiraceae bacterium
ATGCTCTGCGCCGTGCGCAGAAGGCGTTCCTCCTCTCCAAAAGCGGAGAGTTTCGTTTCGGACCGACCCACAGCGTGCTCACTGAGGAAGCGATTGCCTCTTTCTTCGGTGTTCGGGCGGTCATTGGCGAAATCGAAACTGACGGCAGGATTTACGAGGATGTTTTCCCGGTGGAGCTCCATACCGGAGAGCTTCCCGCGGAACCCAAAGACGGAACGCGGGTCATTGCCGGGATCACCATCCTTGCTCCCGACAGGTCGGAAGCGGAGGATATCCAGCGGATCCTGCACGGATATGCGGAGTATATCGTAGGGCGCATGGGAATGCCGTACCGCAGCGGAAATGTTAACATTATTCACCTGACGCTGGATGCCCCGGCAGAAACTGTCCGTGAGCTTACGGGGAGACTCAATCTGCTGCCGGAGCTTTCGGTAAAAGCCGTATATGCAAAGGAGCTTTAAAATGACGGCAAACGAATCGCGCATTCTGCGCCTGCAAAAGGAGCGGGCGCTTTCCAAAGCGGATTGGGTGGCGCTGATCTCCACCCATACCCCGGAGGAGCAGGCTTTTGCCGCAAAGCTTGCCCGGGAAACGGCAGAGCGCCGTTTCGGCAAAAATGTGTATTTCCGCGGTATTGTAGAGTATTCCAACATCTGCAAAAACGACTGTTATTACTGCGGCATCCGCAAGTCCAATCTCTGCGTCAGCCGCTACAGGCTTACGGAAGAGGAAATCCTGGAATCCTGCAGAGAGGGATATGCCATCGGCTACAGAACCTTTGTGCTTCAGGGGGGAGAGGACGGCTGGTGGACGGATGACAAAATGGTGCCGCTGGTAAAGCGCATCAGAACGGAATTTCCGGATTGCACCATTACCTTGTCCCTCGGCGAGCGCAGCGAGGAATCCTACCGGGCGCTTTATGAAGCCGGGGCTGACAGATACCTTCTCCGCCATGAGACAGCCACCCCGGAGCATTACAGGCTTCTCCATCCCGATATGCGGCTGGAAACGAGAATGGACTGTCTCCGCTCTCTGCGCCGTATCGGCTATCAGACGGGAGCCGGCATGATGGTTGGCACACCGGGACAGACTGCGGAGCATCTGGCTGCGGATATGCTGTTTCTTTCCGAATTCAAACCGGAGATGGTGGGGATCGGTCCCTTCCTTCCTCATAAGGATACGCCGTTCCGTGACGAAGCTCCGGGAAGCGCAGAAATGACACTCTTTCTTCTGGCACTGACACGGCTCATGCTGCCGGACGCACTCATCCCCGCAACAACGGCGCTGGGGACACTGCAGGGGGATGGCAGGAAAAACGGCGTCCTCCATGGCTGCAATGTGGTGATGCCCAATCTTTCCCCCATGGCTGTGCGGAAAAAATATATGCTCTATAACGAAAAAGCAGGCATCGGGCTGACTGCCCGGGAAAGCCTTGACCTTCTGACCCGGCAGATGGAGGAGATCGGGTACACCGTGCTCCGCTCTCGGGGGGACTTTCAAAGGAGAGACGATATATGATCAAAATTGCTGTATACGGAAAAGGCGGGATCGGAAAATCCACCACTGTTTCGAATCTTTCTGCCGCCCTTGCGGAAAAAGGACTCAGGGTGATGCAGATCGGCTGCGACCCCAAGGCGGATTCCACCTCCGGTCTGCGGCACAATGAAAAGCTGCGCACGGTGCTGGAGCTTGTGCGGGAAAAGGGGAGCGCTGTCACGCTGGAAGAGATGACCATGGAAGGCTTCGGCGGTGTGATCTGTGTTGAGGCAGGCGGTCCTACTCCCGGAACCGGCTGTGCGGGACGGGGGATCATTGCTGCCCTTGAGAAGCTTGCGGAAAAGGGCGCCTATGAGACCTATGCACCGGATGTGGTGTTCTACGATGTTTTGGGCGATGTGGTCTGCGGCGGCTTTTCCATGCCCATGCGAAGCGGCTATGCCGATAAGGTGTTCGTGGTCACGAGCGGGGAAAACATGGCCATCCATGCGGCGGCAAACATCGGTCTTGCAGTGGAAAATTTCCGCGGCCGGGGCTATGCGGGACTTGGCGGCATCATTCTCAACCGCAGAGAGGTGAAGCGGGAGGATGAAAAGGTGCAGGAACTTTGCGAGGATCTGAACACAAAGCTTGTGGGTACGCTCAGCCGCAGTGAGACCGTGCAGGCTGCGGAGGAACTGGGGATGACCGTCATCGAGGCCTTTCCCGAGAGCGACATGGCGGCGGAATACAGAGCGCTTGCAAAGGCTGTGCTGGAGGCAGCGGGAGGTACCCTATGCTGACAAAGCTTGGTGAGAGCCGGTTTATGCCGAAACCCATCCCCATTGCGGATGCGGGGTTCCCGGCTCCGTTTCGTTCCACACTTGAATTCGGCGCTCCTGCAAGAGGCGCGTGGAATATTGTCCACACAGGGATGCTTCTTCCCGAGGGACACCAGATTTTCGTCTGCGCGCAGGGGTGTCTTCGAGGGGTTGTACTGACGGCGGCGGAAATGGGAGCAAGCGGGCGTTTTTCCACCGTGACCATCGAGGAGCATAATGGTCTGGACGGGGATATGGAGGAGCTTATTATCGAGGGAGTCACCGATATCCTCCAAAGACTTCCGAAGCTTCCCAGAGCTGTTCTGGTTTACACAAGCTGCGTGCATCACTTTATGGGAAGCGATCTTGCCCTGTGCTACGATGAGCTGCGCAGAAGGTTTCCCGATGTGGCATTTACCGATTGCTACATGAATCCCATCATGCGTAAAAGCGGCATCACCCCGGATGCCCTCATGCGCAGACAGCTTTACAGTCTTCTGGAGACCCGGGAGAAAGCGGAGAAAACCCTCTGCATTCTGGGAAACAATATCCGCATGGATGACAGCGCGGATCTGAAGTATTACGCAGGGAAGGCAGGCCGGACGCTCCGCGAGATCCATGATTGCGGAAATTACGAGGAATATCTTGCTCTTGCGGAGAGCGAATTTGCCGTTACCACCCAGATCCCGGCAAAAGCCGCAGGCGCAGATTTTGAAAAGCGGCATGGAAGAAAAAGCCTTCACCTGCCTTTGTGCTACGGCGCAGAGGAGATCCGCCGCTGCATGAGGGCATTTTGCGAAGAGCTGGGGATGGCGTATGACGGAGATTGGGACGGAGAGCTTACCGCGGAAGCTGCCCTCAGTGAGGCAAGGTTCGTGATCGGCGATGCGCCTGTCACCGTTGATTACACCGCAACACCGCGGCCTCTCAGTCTTGCAAGGCTCCTTCTGGAGCATGGCTTCCGGGTGACCCGCATTTACGCCGACAGCTTTACCGCGGAGGAAAAGGACGATTACCTTTGGCTGCGGGAAAAGCATCCGGGGCTTGAGATCTGGCCTACCGTTGCTCCGGAAATGCGTGTGGCGGAGCGGACATATCCGGAAAAGACCCTTGCCATCGGGCAGAAGGCGGCGTATTTTACCGGTACGCCCTATTTTGTGAACATGGTGGAGGGCGGCGGTCATTACGGCTTTGACGGGATCGCGAAACTGGCCACGGAGATGCGGGAGGCATTCCTCAACGAAAAGGATGCTCCCCGGCTCATCGGGCAGAAAGGACTTGGGTGCAGCTGCTGCTTATGAAACAGGCGAAAACGATTTTGTCCACCTATACGGCGGATGTGTCCGGGGTTTGCTCGGCGCTTTTTGAGCTTGGCGGCATGACGGTGATGCATGATGCTTCCGGCTGCAACTCCACCTACAATACCCATGACGAACCCCGGTGGTACGATCATGACAGTCTTGTGTTCATCTCGGCACTCAGCGAGATGGAGGCTATCATGGGGGACGATTCCAAGCTGGTGAGCGATCTTATCGATACCGCAAACAAGCTGAAACCAAACTTTGTTGCCGTGGCGGGAACACCCATTCCCATGCTAACAGGCTGCGATCTGCAGGCCATCGCCTTTCAGGTGGAGGAAGCCACGGGAATTCCCGCCTTCGGGTTTAACACAAACGGTATGCGCTCCTATGTTCTTGGCGCTGGAGAGGCACTTTCCCGATGGGGAGAGCGGTTCTGTGACAGAGCTGCGGTCAGGAAAACGGGACGCATGAACATTCTCGGTGCAACGCCGCTGGATTTTTCGGTGGTCGGCATAACGGAGAGCATGAAGGCTGCTGCGGAGAAAGCAGGGTGGAAAGTGATCTCCACGTGGGCAATGGGGAGCACCCCTGAGGAGATGAAGCGGGCAGGGGAAGCGGAAGTGAATCTGGTGGTTTCCGGTGTTGGGCTTCCCGCTGCACGGATGCTGCAGAAGCTTTTCGGAACGCCCTATGTGGTGGGAACACCCTGCGGAGAAGCATTTAACGCAAAGCTCTTTTCCGCCCTTTCCGAAAGCGCTGCCGACGGGAAAAGCCGCACCGTATTTGCGGATTATATTCCTGCAGCAGATGCGGAGCTTTTGATCCTTGGCGAGAGCGTTACGGCAAGAAGCCTTGCCAGCGCCATTCATCTCACCTACGGGAAAGAGGTAAAGGTCATCTGCACGCTGGAAACGGAGGCGGGTATCCTTTCTGCAAATGACCTTCATTATGCGGAAGAGGAGGATATCTTCTCCGCACTGAAAGGAGCAAAGGGAGTCATTGCAGACCCTATGTTCAAGCCTGCAGTGCCTGAGGGATGCACGTTTTATGCGCTGCCTCACGAAGGCTG
>JAFQKD010000011.1 GCA_017397075.1 Oscillospiraceae bacterium
GATGATGAGCTGCCCCATGTGAGCATATTTGATGTTGGAGGCAGTAATGCGCTTCATGGTTTTCTGCGTGTTCTCCGTGCAGAAGGCGGAATTCAGAGCCTTGGTCAGGGAAACGTAGTGATTGTCAGCAGCAGCCTGTTTGAATAAGCCGTAATTGTTCATAAAGACCTCCGGTGCGGAAAAAATCTTGATATCATAAGTATAGCACAGGTTTTGTAGGCAGTGGAGAAAACAGGAGGTAAAATGTTTATAAATTTAGCTCAGAATGAGACGGTCACGCAGCAAAGTCCGAAATGCTTCCAAGCTCCGTTCCCGGATAGTACCATGCAAGAATTTCCTGCCATGGTGTACCGTCTCCGGCAAGGATATTTGCTCCGTACTGGCTCATGCCTACACCGTGCCCGTAGCCGGTTACGGTGAAAACTACATTTTCGTATGTCATCTCCACGGTGAACGCTGCAGAGCGCAGGGAAAAGAGATTTCGGATGGTGGTGCCGGCAATATGTACACCGCCCACGGTCATTTCTCCAATCCTGCCCCCATCGGTAACGGTAACGTCCCGGATCCATTCTTCCGGAAGACCGCTTAAGTCAGCATCCGGGAAATTATCGAGGATCACGTCCCTGAATTCGGTCTGGGGGACTGAAACTGTTGTCACATATCCGGGCACAGAGTCAGGGGATTCGGGACTTTCCACGCTGACAAGATAAGGCAGAGCGCCGCCCCATACATCGGCGCTGGATTCCGTAACACCTGCAGAAGAGGAATGATATACGCAAAGCGCCGGGGCGCTGTCATAGGTCACCACAACGCCGTCTGTTGAGTGTACAGCGCTTTGTACCTTTCGGGCGTTTTCCTCGTAGGCATCCCCCCAACGGGCTTGAAGTGCATCCTCGGAAAGCCATGCTTCGCAGCAGGAAGCATTGCTGCAGATATCCGCTTCAGGATGAGCGGGATGGTCTGCACCGGTCATGTGATGCAGCGTAGTTGTCCGCGCGGCAACGGCCTGAGCGCAAAGTGCGTCCTCTGCGAAGTCCGCAGGCATTTCCGCTGCCACAACACCAAAGAGGTAATCGTCCATGGCAAGGGTCAAAATCCCGTCGTCTGTAAGCAGCTGAACGGTAATTTGACTGTCAGCGGTGGTTTCCATATTTGCGGGGCTTGGTGCTGCCGGGGCAGAAGCCGCAGAGGGGGAGGGAGGAGGAGAAGACGGGACAGTATCCATTTCCGGGAGAGGACGTATAGCCGAAATGGCTGTGGGGATGAGAAGGGTCAGCAGAGAGGCGGCAAGAAAAAGGATAACGAAAAACTTCATGGTGTGTCTCCTGTCAGCATTGACGTACGCAGTGCGGTGATGTAAAATCAAAAGTGCAGTTTGATTTACTCTATGAAAAGTGAGCGTGAAATATGCACAGGAAAACTGGTTGGGTCATCGGCGGAAATGCGGCTTTGGCCGCAGTGGGATATGTGTTGGGAAGAGTATCCGTTTCTTTCGGTTTTGAACCGGAAACCGGGCTTGCCGTTCCGGGGTCGGCAGCAAACTGTGCGCTGATCGTGTTTTCGCTTCTTGCTGCGGCAGCTGCGGTTCTCTCTGCGGGGATTTTTCTTCGCGGACAGGAATCTGCAAAGTCTTACCGAAGCGCATTTGCGGCAAAGCGCGGAATTCTCCCGATCATGCAGATCGCAGCCGCCATGCTTCTGTTTTTGTTCGGCGTCATTCGGTTTATGGACTCCAAAGAGGTGGCGCTGCAGGAGCGGTGGAGCATCTGGCTTGAGGCTGTCCCGGCGATCCTTGCGGCGGGCGGCTTGCTTCTGCCCCTTGCAGATATCCCGGATGAGAAGAAAAACCGGCTATGGGAAAAGCTTCTTCTTGCAGTGGTGCCGATTTTCTTCTGCATCGAGCTGGTGCTTTGCTACAGAGAAAACGCTGCAGACCCTACGCTGATGCATTATGCTTGGAAGATCCTTGGGTTAGCTTCTGCCGGCTATGCATCCTACTGCGCTGCCGGATATGCAAGCGGCGTTTGCAAGACCAGACGCACCTTTGCCGCACTGTTTATCTGCGTGTATTTCGGCGGTGTGTGGCTTGCGTGGGCTTCGGGAAAGGCGCTGATGCTCCCTGTTGCTGTGCTCCTCATCCATCTTGGACTGGAGATCCGATTCCTGATGAATCTGCAGCCGAAAGAAGATAGGAAATAAAGTAAAAGGCCCCCGCCTGTCATGGACAGGCGGGGGCCTCTGTTCAGATGGAAAGCAGTCTTGCGGGAGTTTCCACGGTGATGGTGCGGATCTGCTCGTCCGTTACCCCGGCTTCTTTCAGCAGGGGAACGATGGTTTTGGGAATGTAGCGGTAGCCGTAACCGCCGTAGGTGACGTAATTTACCTTGAAGCAAAGATCCATGGACATGGTGACCTGACGGCTGTAGCCAAGCTGGCAAAGCCGCGCAATGGCTTTAATGCGGTCAGCATCTCTGGGAAGCCAGAAGCCCTGATAGCCTGCGATCTCCAGATGGAACTCCAAGGCAAACTGGTCGAAGCAGAGTGTTGCGCCTCTGTCCGCCAAAGAGCGGAGATACTCCAAATCCGGAAGCAGAGGATCACAATGGCTCAGCTGTACCTTTTTGAGATCGCAGCCGTTGTTTTCCAAAATGTCCAGAATTTTGTGGCCGAATTTTTTCATGCCCGGCTGGTGGATGATGACGGCGGCACCCGTCTGTGCCTGAACGTGGCCTGCAGCGGTGAGCGTATCCACCTCGCTGGGGAGGAAGCGTTCGCTTACGCCAAGCTCACCCATGAAACCGGCCTTCACGCCAGTGTCATCCATGCCTTCGATGAGGTCCTTCAGCATCAGAGCTTCCTTTTCTGCCACGGAGAAATTTTCTACTTCGGGGCAGCTTTCACCGATATAGAAACCGGTGCCCACAATGATATTTACCCCGGTCTTTTCGCTGACCTCACGGGCAACGGCAGGATAGCGCCCACAGCCGTAAACGGAGCAGTCCACAAAGCTATTTCCGCCGTTTGCCGCGAAGAGGGCGATCTCCCTTGCGGAAAGCCCGGGGTCGGTGTGAAGGGTGTTGTCCCGATGGGCATGCATGTGCTGGCGGATGAGTCCCAGATCCTCCATGCAGATCTTCCGCAGAAGGAAAGCGTTTTCGGGATCTGTCTCGTCGACAGGCTCGTGGTAGCAGGTCTGATCCCACAGAATGTGCTCATGCATCAGCGTAAAGCCGAGCGCAGAAGGGTCGATCCTTCCCGTGGCAGTTTGAATGTAGGACATGAAGATCACTCCTTGCAACTTAATGGGTTAAGTATATACCGGGTGGTATACCTTGTCAAGCGGAATCTGCCTATTGCATAAAGAGGAAAATTCGTGTATGATGCTTTCTGTTCGGATAGGTCGGGAAAGGACGGAAGCGGAAACATGGACGCAGGGAAGAAAAACTGGAAGCGGCTCTTTTTCCCCATTTGGGTGGGGCAGGCGTTTTCTCTGTTTGGTTCCAGTGTGGTGGATTTTGCGCTGATCTGGTATCTCACGGAGCAGACAGGCTCAGAACGGGTGCTTGCTTTTTCCACGCTGCTGACCTTGGTGCCGCGGATGATCCTCGGCCCATTTGCCGGGTCTCTCATTGACCGCTTGAAGCGCCGAACGGTGATGCTTCTGGCGGACGGTGCTATCGCCCTTGTGACCCTTGCGCTTTTGCTGGTGTTTATCTTTTTCCGTGTACCCATCTGGCTTGTGCTTGTGGTTTTGCTTCTGCGCTCTCTTGGCGCCATGTTTCATCAGCCGGCACTCCAGTCCTCCACGGCGATCCTTGTGCCGGAGGAGGGACTTTCCCGTGTGGGAGGTCTCAACCGGGTGCTTACCGGCGCAATGAGCATTATCGCCCCTGCTGCAGGCGCCGCCCTCATTGAGTTTTTTGATGTGTCCGCCGTGCTGTATGTGGACCTTGTCACCGCAGCGATCGCCATGGGAACGCTCTTCTGCGTCCACTTTGAAAAGGAAAAGCCTCCCAGAACGGAGCATCCCGGTGTAATCCGGGAGACGCTGGAAGGTCTTCGGTATGTGTGCCGCACAAAGAGCCTCTTTTTTGTGGTGGGAACCTGTACACTGGCAAACTTCTTCTGCGGTCCCTGCAATGCCATGGTGAGCCTTCTTGTGACCAAGGTATTCCACGGCGGTGTTTCCGACCTTTCGGCCGTATCTGTGATGAGCGGCATCGGCATGATCGCAGGCGGCATCCTTATGGGAGCATGGGGCGGTTTCCGCAGAAAGCTGATCACAAGTGGCCTTGGCTGGGGCGTTGTAGGGATCGGTGCAATGGCCATCGGTATCGTGCCAAGGGATTCCATGTGGCCGTTGATGCTGTGCTATTTTGTCATCGGCGCTGCAAATGCAGTCGGCGGCGCTTCTCTCGAGGCGTTTTATCAGTCGGCGGTGCCGACTCACCTGCACGGACGGGTGTTTTCCGTACTGGCAACGCTGGACAATACCACAGTGCCCATCGGACTTGTGGCAGCAGCCATCCTCGGCGACAAGGTGCCCATCCCCCTTTGGTATGTGCTCATGGGTGTGCTGCATTTCTCCCTCTGCGTGTTCTGGATGGGAAGCAGATCGCTGAAAGAAGCAGAAAATACATGACGCCAAGCGACGGTGCAATGAAGCCCCGTCGCTTGTCTTTTTTTTGTCAATACTACTGCAGTAGTATTGACAAGCGTATACTACTGTGGTAGTATACAGGTGTTGCAACACTACTGCAGTAGAGGGATATATCTATGGAAACGAAACTGTTTGACTCAGAACTGAAGGTTATGGATATTTTGTGGCGAGAGGGGGATGTGACGGCAAAAAAAATCTCAGATTTGCTGAACCAGCAGGTAGGATGGAATATCAATACCACGTATACGCTGATTAAGCGCTGTATTGCCAAGGGTGCGATTTTGCGTCAGGAACCGAATTTTCTTTGCCATGCTCTGATAACACGGGAAGAAGTGCAGAGACAGGAAACGGACGAACTGCTGAACAAAGTGTTTGGCGGTTCAGTGGATCTGCTGTTCGCATCGCTTTTGGAGCGAAAGGATCTGTCGCCAACAGAAATCGAACGCCTGAAGGCAATTGTGAATGAATTGGAATGAGGTGAGAGGAGGGATATGCTGGAAAAGAGTATTTCCGCCTCGATCCTGATCGGTTTGATTTTGCTGATCCGCCGCATGGGACTGTATCGTCTGCCGAAGGGCACATTCATTGCCTTGTGGTGGACAGCACTGTTTAAGCTGCTGCTCCCTGTGTCTCTTCCGACGCAATTGAGCATATACAACCTCGGGGCAGTGGCAAGACGAATAACCACCGTTGAAAACAAAATTGCCGGAAAAGCGTCATCGGCGGCAGAGCATGGGATGAAGACACTTATTCACACAGGCACGGAAAATGCCGTTCATTCCGAGGCGGTTCAATGGTTGGAGATCGTCTGGCTTATCGGGGCGGTAATTGCAGCCGGATATTTTCTTGTCTGTTATTGTAAATATCGATATGTCTTCCGCTTTGCTGTGCCGTTTTGTCATGAAACGTCGGAGAGATATCGACGGGAACACAGACTTGTGCGAAGGGTGATTCTCAAGACCTCTGACAGGATTCACTCACCGCTGACCTATGGACTTTTTCGACCTGTGATTCTTCTGCCTACAGAAGCAGAAGCGTATACCTCCGATCAGCTGATCTTTGTTTTAGAGCACGAATATCATCACATTCGAAGATTGGACTGTTTGACAAAAGCTGTGCTGATTGCGGCGGTATCTGTCTACTGGTTTCTGCCGACGGTGTGGATCATGTACATCACAGCAAATCGAGATATTGAGCTTTGCTGTGATGAACAGGTACTGTGCGGTCGGGAAGAATTGCGGAAGGGATATGCCATGTCACTTATTGCCTTGTCTGAAAGAAAAAGCCGGCTGAATTGCGCCTTTATCGGATTTTGTGAAAATGCAACTGAAGAAAGGATAAGGGCAGTAATGAAAACGAAAAAACATTCGCACTTTTTGAGATTTGCAGCGGTACTGCTTGTTGTCTGCATTTTTTGCGGATTTGCAACAACAATGGCAAATGCAGAAGATCGTGAGCTTAATGCGGGACCTGTGACGGAAGCGCTGCCTCAGGATAATGGGGAAACTACAGCAGAGACAGAAACGATGAATATTTCGGAGAACTCACTGCTGATTGAAGAGCTTTCATTCTATGAGGCAAATATTCCCGAACTCGTCAGTTCAGGATGCGTGACAAATGAGGTAGCTATGGCCAATTTAGAGAGTTTGAAAGCATTTGTGAACGGCGGTGAGCCGGAGTGGGGGAACAGAGAGCCTCTGGTGCAGAATGTTGAAGAAGACCTCTATGCACTGTTTCTGAACGATGGCAGCGGAAAGTATTACTACCATTTCACGGTGAATCTGCAAAGCGACTAAACTGTAATCAACATATCAGGCGGGCGGGAACATCTCCCGCCTGCTTTGATACGTGGGAATGGACATGCACGGTTCCACGCTGCGTTTTCCGGATAGGGAGCAGATCAATGCAGAAGCGAAAAAACACAAAGTTGGGGTCTTCATTTGAAGACCCCAACAGATTTATCATAACACAGTGTGAAAATGGTTGTCAATCCTGCACAAAGAAAGATGATAAATTTCTGCGGATTGCACTAAAATAGACAAAAATATTTGTGCAGCATCCCATCTTGTCAATTTTCTTCCCGTATGGTATCTTATAGTCACAAGAGGTGATACCGATGTACAGGTAAAGAAAGGATCTGAAAGGTCACAGATCCGATCCCTCGGCAGTCCTTCGAAAGCAGCCTCCGGCGACTCAGACGGCGGCTCCACAAAGTTGAAGCGGAGATCCTGTTGAGGATCACAGACCGCAATGAGAAGGAACTGTCAAATCTGCAGAAAGAGAGGTTAAATGGATGTTAGATAATAAGAATTCACAGACGTGACCCCTGATGTTCGGAAACGGTGAGCATCAGGGGTTACGTCTTTTTTATGGATAAAGTTACGCCCCTTCCGGAAGGAAGAGGCGTTTTTGTTTTAGTTTCTCAAACTCTGGAGAGGCGCGGGGATCCGTCCGCCGCGCTGAATGAAGGCTTCGCTGGAATAGGGATGTACGGGCATGACAGGGGCGGTACCCAGAAGGCCGCCGAATTCCACCGTGTCGCCCACGTTCTTGCCGATGGCGGGGATGATACGCACGGCGGTAGTTTTGTTGTTGCAGACACCAACGGCGGCTTCATCCGCGATGATGGCGGAAAGGGTCTCCGCCGGGGTATCCCCGGGAACGGCGATCATGTCGAGACCCACGGAGCAGACACAGGTCATGGCTTCCAGCTTGTCAAGGCACAGGGCGCCGGAGGTAGCTGCGGCGATCATCCCCTCGTCTTCACTTACGGGGATAAACGCACCGGAAAGGCCGCCCACATGAGAGGAGGCCATCACGCCGCCTTTTTTCACCGCATCATTGAGAAGGGCAAGGGCAGCTGTGGTGCCATGGGTGCCGCAGACCTCGAGACCCATCTCTTCCAGAATCCGCGCCACACTGTCCCCAATGGCGGGGGTGGGAGCAAGGGAGAGATCCACAATGCCGAAGGGGACATCCAGCCGTCTTGCAGCTTCCTGCGCAACCATCTGACCCATGCGGGTAATGTGGAAAGCGGTTTTCTTGATGGTCTCCGCCACCACATCAAAGGTAGCGCCGGGGACTTTGGTCAGTGCATGATGTACAACGCCGGGACCCGAGACACCTACGTTAATGACGCATTCCGGCTCGCCGACGCCGTGAAATGCACCGGCCATAAAGGGGTTATCCTCCACGGCGTTTGCAAAGACGACAAACTTTGCGCAGCCGCTGCAGCCTGTATCTGCGGTTCTTTCGGCAATGCGCTTGATGGTGCGGCCCATTTCCGCAACGGCATCCATGGAGATACCGGCCTTGGTGGAGGCCACATTTACGCTGGCGCAGACAATGTCAGTGGCGGCAAGAGCATCGGGAAGGGAGGCGATCAGCCGTCTGTCACCCACGGTGAAGCCCTTCTGCACAAGAGCACTGTAGCCGCCGATGAAGTTAACACCGCAGTTTTTTGCAGCCTTGTCCAAAGCGATGGCAAAGGGAACGTAATCCTCAGTGTCACTGGCTTCGGCAACAAGCGCCATAGGCGTTACGGATATGCGCTTGTTCACAATGGGAATACCGAATTCACGGTCGATATTCTCCGCAGTGGAAACAAGGTTTTCCGCCTTCCGGCAGATCTTGTCATAGATCCGTCCACAGGCCTTTTTTGCGTCGGAATCGGCACAGTCACGCAGGGAGATGCCCATGGTGACAGTACGGATATCCAGATGCTGCTGGTCGATCATGTGGATCGTTTCCAGAATGTTTTTCGTGTTCAGCATGGGGCACCTCAGATCTCGTGCATGGCGTCAAAGATGTCGGTGCGCTGGATGCGGATAACAAGTCCGCGGTCTTTCCCGTAGGCAGAGAGCGCTTCGTTGACATCGGGCATGGAAAGTTCGGAGGTGGCAAGATCCACCAGCATCATCATGGTGAAATTGCCCTGCATGACCGTCTGGCTGATGTCAAGGATGTTTACGCTCATTTCCGCAAGCTTTGTGCAGACACCGCCGATGATGCCCACCTGATCCCGTCCGATGACGGTGACAAGTGCAGTGTTTTTGGATGCGTTGTCATTGTGATTCAGCATATCTGTTCACCTCAAAACTCAGGCAAGGTGCGCCACAAGGACGGCCTTGATGGTGTGGAGACGGTTTTCCGCCTGATCGAAGACCTTGCTTGCAGGGGAGCGGAAAACTTCGTCGGTGACTTCGCGGATATCCAGACCAAGAGCCTTCTGGGAAGAGGCAAACTGGGTCTCGAAATCGTGGAAGCTGGGCAGGCAGTGGAGGAAGATGCAGTCGGCGTTTTCCGTGGCAGCCATAAGCTCGGAAGTCACACGGTAGGGGGTGAGCAGCTTTACCCGCTCAGCAATGAGATCCTCTTCGCCCATGCTGGCCCAGATATCGGTATATACCGCGTCTGCACCCTTGATGGCGGCGATATCGTCGGAGCACTCCAGAACAGCGCCGGAAGCCGCTGCATCGGCAGCAAGCTTGTCATAGATCTCCTGCGCAGGATGAAGCTCTCTGGGACCGTAGCCCACATAGTGGATGCCAAGCTTTGCACAGATGTACATGAGGGCGAGGGCAACATTGTTGCGGGTGTCGCCGCAGAAGACGAGCTTGCACTTTTCGATGGGCTTTTTGCAGTGTTCCATCATGGTGAGCACGTCTGCCAGAGCCTGAGTGGGGTGGTCGATGTCGGTAAGTCCGTTGAATACAGGCACACCGCTGAACTTTGCCAGATCCTCCACGACCTTCTGTTCATAGCCGCGGTACTCGATGCCGTCAAACATACGGCCGAGAACATTTGCGGTGTCTTCCAGAGATTCCTTTTTGCCCATCTGGGAGGACTTCTGGTCAAGGAAGGTGACGCCTGCACCCATATCCATGGCGGCCACTTCAAAAGCGCAGCGGGTACGGGTAGAGGTTTTTTCAAACAGCAGAACGATATTCTTGCCTTCCAGACGCTTTTCCATCTTGCCGGCCTTCTTTTCGGCCTTAAGAGTTTTGGAGAGCTCCAGCAGATAGCGGATCTCGTCTGCAGAATAATCAAGGAGCGTCAGAAAGGATCTTCCGTGCATAGAATTGGACATGGTGAATTCCTCCGTTTTTGAAGCCGTATACGGCGAATTTTATGGTTTGATGGGGAAATAAACGGTATATGCTTCGCGGCCGATGGATTTCAGCGGCACGAAGCGGAAATTTACAGGCTGCCCCACAGTGCGGAATGTGTCGTACCAGTTGCCCCATTCCCGCTCATTGTCATGGATAAGGAGGCTTTTCGGGTCACCCTCAAGGGTGCGTTCTTCGGAAGTGATGCCGGCAAGCGCCACGGGACCGTAGCGGAAAGCCACCATATTTTCATCCTCGGGCAGAGATACCGCAGTGATCCCCATGGGGAAACTTACGGTGACAGTATCTCCGTCATGCCATGTGCGGCTGACGGTAAACCAGCCGTCCGCCTCATCGACAGTGCCGCAAACACCTGTGCACTCAGCGGGAGCAGAGCACCATGCGGGAACGCGAAGCCTCAGCGTGAAGATTGCAGGTGCTTTGCAGCGAACGGTGAAGACGTGCCGGGCGAGGTCGGGATGGTTTTCCTGTGTGCCGAGAGATATGGACTGCTTTGCAGAGCTGCTGGAACCGATGTGCCGGTTTGCGGTGAAAGTCTCCCGCCGCTGCTGCAGGGTCACTCCGGGAGCAATGGTCACATCGGAATCGAAATACTGGCAGACGTAAACGGTGTCCTCTTCCTGATAGTAAATGCCCCGGTTGTGGGCTGCATTTGCCTGTACAAGAGAGCCGTGACAGCAGAAAAAGCTGTCGGTCTTTCCGCTCCAGCCTTTTTTTGAGCCCGCACGCATGGGCAGGAAATAGCTGAGAAGTCCGGGGGCATCGTTTTCGCCTTCAAGCCCGTGGCTCATGTTCGTTTCCCAATAGGCCTGCGCCATAATTGCGTTGTGGAGACCCAGCTCACGGTATGCCGCGTACTTGGGATCCTTCGTCCAGCAGAAGAGATGATCTGCCAGACGCATAAGGTTAAAGATGGTGCAATGCTCCTGCACCTTTGTGCCCAGCCGGGCGCCGAGCATGGATTTGGGACTCCAGATCTCGCCGCAGGTCTGCCCACCGGTCACATATGCACAGCGGTCATCCACCGCGCATTTCCAGTAAGCAAGGGCAGCATCCCGCCACTTTTCTTCCCCGGTGGCCTCATAGGCGGCCACGCAGCCCATAGCCTCCGGGACAGTGGTGTTGGCGTGCATATTGGTCAGCGGGTCTTTCCCTTCCAGAAGGGCATCGAAAAGCCTGCCCCGCCAATAACGCTCCATCAGTGTGCGGTATATGGGATTTTTTGTGATGCCGTAAAGCTGCGCCCACATTTCCAGCATGCCGCCGGTTTCAAAATCCAGAATGTCGTCGAATTCATCCCGGGTGAATTTGCCGCTCCAATCATAGAACCAGCGGGCAAATTCCTCTGCTGCCTGCAGCGCCGGAGCATATCCGCCGTAGCGGTACATATCGATGAGACCCATAAAGACCTTGTGGATCACATACTGAGGCGCCCATACGGCAATACCCCGGGAGATGAGTTCCAGATACTTTTCCGGAATGGGAGCAGCCCAACCGTTTCCGTTTTGTTTCTGGCAGAGGATGATGTCGTCCACGATCGCCTGCGCCTTGGCCAGAAGTTCGCGATCCCCGGTTTCATAATAATGCTGTGCAGCGGCGGAAAGCCAGTGCCCGGTGAAATGTCCCCGAATCTGACAGGTAGGGGACTCCCAGCCGCCGTGAAGACCCACGAGACTTGTGAGAGAACGCCGCCCCGCTTCCATATCGAAATGCAGGGTCAGATTTTCATTTTTCAGCTCCATCAGATACTGGCGGTTGCACGCTTCTCTGCGAAGCAGCTCGCCGTCAAGCAGGGTGACATTTTTGCCGAAAAGACCGTTCATTTCGTGTCCTCCTGTTCCAGAAGCAGATTCATGATCCGAAGATAAAGGCTTTCCGCATTCTTTTTAAACGTCTTCTGCATAGTTTCCGCTTCCTCATCGCTTCCTGCAAGAAGTTCCATGGAGAGGACGGGACCCATGCCGTCAGACATGGAAAGACGGACAATGCTTCCCCCCAGAGGACGAAGCTCACGGGAGGTGGAAATAAGGGCTTCACGCTCCTGTGCCTGCGCCACAATGGCAGTGTTTCGCTCCGCACGCATACGCACAGAGTAAGGGAGACTGCTTTCGGTGATCTCTCCGTTTTCTCGGCCTTTTTGGGTGATGAGCCAGCCGTCTTCGGTCTCCTCAATGTGACCTGTATTACGAAGCTCCGCTACACAGTCGGCAAAGTCAAAGAAATGGAAACCGCCGTCGCACATGGTGAGCTCCGTGAGCTTCTCCATATCCACCGCTTTGGGAAGACGGCGAAGGATAAACAAAATGAGAATTTTGATCTCCAGTTTTTCATGAATAAAGCCGTACTGCCGTTCCATAAAACAGCCTCCTGTGTTTTTCAGGTAGATACATTATTATAACGCATTTTGTCGGAAAGGTACAGTGTCTTTTGCAAAATCCCGGAAATCAAAAAGAGCTGTGCGGTTTACACAGCTCTTTGAAAATTCTGCAGCTTACAGCAGTACGATGCCGGCCTTTTTGCAGGTGTCAATGGTTTCCTGATCCCAGACGGATACCTGAACCTCACCGATGTGCGCCTTGCCAAGAAGCAGCATGCAAAGCCGGGACTGACCGATACCGCCGCCGATGGTCAGGGGCAGTTCGTTGTTCAGAAGCGCCTTGTGGAAGGGAAGCTCCCGTCTGTCATCGCAGCCGGCCTCGCGGAGCTGGCGGTCCATGGCCTCCGCATCCACGCGGATACCCATGGAGCTAAGCTCGATGGAGCGGTTCATCACAGGATTCCAGAAGAGAAGATCGCCGTTCAGTGACCAGTCATCATAGTCTGGTGCTCTGCCGTCATGCTTTTTGCCGCTGCGAAGCTTCCCGCCGATGCCGATGAGGAACACGGTGCCGAATTCTTTGCAGACAGCGTCCTCCCGCTGTTTTGGAGTGAGGTCGGGATACTGATCTTCCAGCTCCTGAGAGGTAACGAAATGCACCTCCTGAGTCAGGGGCGGCAGAACTTCAAGCGCGGGGAAGATGGCCCGCAGGGTACGGTTGGTGGAGAAAATGGCGCCGCAGATGTTGATGACCGTTTCCCGAAGCTCCGCCATGGTGCGCTGCTCGGGGGTGATGACCTTTTCCCAGTCCCACTGATCCACATAGACGGAATGGAGATTGTCCAGATCCTCATCCCTGCGGATAGCGTTCATGTCGGTATAAAGACCGTTTCCGGGACGGAAACAGTAATCCTTCAGCGCCATGCGCTTCCATTTGGCAAGAGAGTGCACCACTTCGGCATCCCGTCCTGCGCAGCGGATATCAAAGGTCACGGGGCGCTCCACACCGTTGAGATTGTCGTTCAGACCGGAAGCACCGTCCACGAAAAGAGGTGCGGACACACGGCGGATATGCAGTGCACCGCTGAGACCGTCTTCAAAAAGCCGCTTCAGGATGCCGATGGCCTTCTGTGTATCATAGATACCCAGCAGAGGGGTATACCCCTCGGGGATGTATGTGTTCATGGGAATCAAACCTCCAGATCTCGGGGAAAATCACAAGGGTTATTATACTGTTTGTGTTCCGTATTGTCAACAAACTGTAGGTTGAAAGGGGTCATAGTCCGTTTTCTGTGCGGCGGATCATATCCTCCTGCCATGCGGGGAGGAGATCCACAAATCTTGCGGAGAAGCCGCCGACGCGGACGATCAGATCCCGCCACTTTTCCGGAGCTTTTTGCGCGGCCTTCAGATCCTCTGCGCTTACCACAGTGGGCTGGAACTGCATACCGCCCATGGAAAAATAGGTGCGGATGAGATCACAGAGCTTTTCCAGATTTTCTCCCAGAACCGTCTGCGGGGTGAACTTCATGGAAAGCACCAAAGGTCCGTGAGTCTCATGGAAGGGGAGCTTTGCCATGCTGTGCAGAACAGCTGTAGCGCCGTTTTGATCCCGCCCCTGTGCGGGGCCTGCGCAGTCGGCGATAGGCTCGCCGCAAAATCTTCCGTCGGCGGTTGCGCCGGTGTATGCACCGAGCTCTACAGCCCCGGACCAACCGTTGATGTCGATGCCCCAGTGACCGCCGAAGAGGGTATCCCTGCGGAAAAGATCGTCGGAAATGTAATGTACAAGCATTGCATTGAGACTGTCGGCAGCGTCATCGTCATTGCCGAATTTCGGGGCATGGATGCAGGCCTGCCGAAGCTTCTCATGTCCCTTCCAGTTTGCGTCCATGGCATCGGAAAGCTCCTGCAGACTGCACAGACGATCCTCAAAGACAACCTTGCGGATGGCGGCAAGGGAATCGGAAAGGGTGGTAACGCCCACCACATCGATCATTCCGGCGTGATATTTTGCGCCGCCCCGACGGAAATCCTTTCCGTTTTCCACACAGCCGTGAACAAGGGCGGAACGGAGAAAATCGGGAATGTACCGTGCGCCCCACTGTCTTGCAAGGCGGATCTCTTCGGTCATCAGGGCAAGCGCGTGGGTGATCTGCCGCAAAAGGGCAAATTCCAGATCTTTGTAAGTCCTGAACATGGAAATGCTGCCGGTGTCGAGACCCATAGCTTCTCCGGTAAGCTCATCGTGTCCGCGGTGCAGTGTGAGATTCAGGAGCTTCGGGGCATTCAGCACCAGCTCCTCGTGACCGCCGAAGGCTTTGCCGTTATGCACCACCTGACCGCAGCCGCAGAAGGTATAGTCACGGGCATCCTCCGGGGAGGAGCCGCGGCTGACCATAGAGGGGATCACAGCCTCGTCGTTAATGAAAGTTGGGTAAGTAGCCCCCTCGGCACAGGTACGGACAGCTTCGCGGAAAAGCTCCGGCGGCGTGCTGTTGTGCACACGCAGAGCTGTGCGGGGAGAGAGAAGCTTAAGCCTGCGGATGGAGGAAAGACAGAGCAGAGTCATTTCGTTGGTGGAATCCTCCCCATCGGGGGTCTGACCGCCGAGGGTAGAGCCGTAGGCCACCTGCTTTGCCATTTTGCAGTAGAGACAGTCGCAGATCTCCTGTGCAGCCTCCATGGTGAGAATGCCCGCCTCCAGATCACGCTTCAGTGCAGGGCCGAGGTATCTGTCGATACGCCCGGGAGAATCGTGCCCGTTGAGGTAAAACAGGAACCAAAACAGCTGACAGGCTTCCCGGAAGCTTGCGGGAGCATTTCCGTCGGCGAGATTTCTGCAGATGGCTGCAATGGCGGAATAATCATCGCGAAGAGCAGACTCTGCCGCAGCGGCCGCTTCATAGGCATCTGCATGAGCGCGCATATATCCGCAGGCACCCTCAAGGGCGATGAGCACCGCTTCGTACCAATCGGCGCTTTCGGGGTGCAGAGGCATATGTTTCCGTACCTTGTCACGAAGTCCGTTTATGCCGCCCTCCATGACCATGGAGAAATCCATGGTGGAGTGACAGGACATATGAAAAATCTGGAAGGTGTGGTAAAAGGCATCGCTGGGATTTTCGTATTTTCCCCGGGGAGGGCGGTTTGCAAGATATTCTTTCCAGTAAGAGGCAATTTCCTGTCCCTTTGGGTGGAGAGGAACAAGCTCTTCGTTCAGGATAAAGTCCCACGTAAAAACCCCTGTGGCGTAGTGGATGATGGACTGGGGAAGAAGACTGCCGGCAATCAGCTGGTGGGGCTCTGCCGCAGGACGCACAGAAGAACGCCATGCCGCCTGAGAAAGGGCAAGACGGATATCAAAAGGCTTTCCCTCGTTTGCCATCCATGTATCATGAAAAGGCTCTTCCCCCGTATACGCAGGCAGAGGCTGCCCCTGAAACGCTGTGCCTTCGTAAACAGAGGCATCGGCATTCACTTCGTTCATGAGATATCGTACGCGTTCGGTGAGCATCGGAACACCTCCAAACAGGTTAATATCATTATCCAAGAGGAAAACGGATTTGTCAATGGGCGAACAAAGGTTTGCTTATGGAGGAAGTGTGTGATACAATAGAAACAGATTATGAAATGTGAGGCGGAAGCATGACGATCCTTGGCATTGACCCCGGAATCGCAACGGTAGGCTTCGGTGTCATTACCGCAGAGAGAGGAAGGCTGCAGCCCATCCGCTTTGGTGTGGTGACCACCCCGGCAGGGCAGAAGCTGTCTCACCGTCTGGGGCAGATCTTTGACGATGTGACGGAGCTGATCCATACCTTTAAACCCGATGCTGTTGCTGTGGAAGAGCTGTTCTTTTCCAAGAACATCACCACCGGTATTCCTGTGGCTCACGGCAGAGGGGTGATCCTTCTTGCCACACAGCGCTGCGGTGTGCCTGCCTATGAGTATACGCCCATGCAGGTAAAGCAGTCTGTCTGCGGGTACGGCGGAGCGCAGAAAAAGCAGGTCATGGAAATGGTGAGACGGATTTTGAATCTGAATGCCGTGGCAAGACCGGATGATGCTTCAGATGCGCTTGCCCTTGCCATTTGTCATGCCCATTACGCCGTTTCACTGCTCAACATAGAGGGGAGAAGCTCCGAATGTACTACTATTTAGATGGAAATATTACAGTCATGGAACCCGGCATCGCCGTTGTGGATTGCAGCGGCGTGGGATATCTTTGCCAGTGCAGCATGAATACCCTGTCCCATCTGGAAAAAGGGAAGAAGGCTCATCTTTACACGCAGGTCGTGGTGAAGGAGGACGCCTTTGATATTTACGGCTTTTGGGATCTGAGCGAAAAACGCTGCTTCAATATGCTTTTGGGTGTTTCCGGCGTGGGACCCAAGGCGGCGCTTTCCATCCTTTCGGCGGTTTCTCCGGAAGGCCTTGCCATGGCTGTGGCAAACGAGGACGAAAAGGCGCTGACGGCTGCTCAGGGGATCGGTAAGCGGCTTGCCCAGCGGATCCTTCTTGAGCTGCGGGATAAGATCGCAAAGGAGACCGGACTTACCCAGAAAGCCGGCGTTTCCGTTCCCGGACCGCAGAATCTTGCCGGCGGGAAGCTCAACGATGTTACCGCGGCTCTCTCTGTTTTGGGGTATACCCCGGCAGAGATCACAGCAGCCTTGCGGCAGGTGGATGTGGAAGCCTATTCTCTGGAAGAGATTATCCGCATCGTGCTGAAAAATTCCGTCAAATAAGGAGATACTATGGCTATCGACTACAGTGACGAGCGGGAGTTTGAAGCGGGTACAGAAGGGCTTCTGTCCGCTTCCGTGATCCCCGAGGATGATGGAGAGGGAAGTCTGCGCCCGAAAACCATCACCGAATATATCGGGCAGGAAAAGGCGAAGGAAAATCTGGCTGTCTTTATCGCAGGTGCAAAGAAGCGAAACGAGTCTTTGGATCATGTGCTGCTCCACGGACCTCCGGGACTTGGCAAGACTACCCTTGCGGCCATCATTGCAAACGAGATGGGCGGTACTCTGCGTAAGACCTCCGGTCCCGCCATTGAAAAGCCCAAGGATCTTGCCGCGCTGCTGACCAATCTCAACGAGAACGACATCCTCTTTATCGATGAGATCCATCGGATGAATCCTGCCGTGGAGGAGATTTTATACCCGGCCATGGAGGATCGGCAGATCGACATCATCATCGGCAAGGGACCTGCGGCGACCTCCATCTGTCTGGAGCTGAAGAGCTTCACCCTCGTGGGAGCCACAACCCGTTCCGGTCAGCTTTCCCATCCTCTGCGCGACCGTTTCGGCATTGATCTGAAGCTGGAGCTGTACACCCCGCAGGAGCTCAAGAAAATTGTTGAGCGGTCTGCGGAGATCCTCGGTGCGCCTGTGGATCCCGAAGGCGCTTTGGAGATCGCAAAGCGCAGCCGCGGAACGCCCCGTATCGCAAACCGCCTTCTCCGCCGCGTGCGCGACTTTGCGCAGGTCTATGGCGATGGCACCATCACCCGCCAGATGGCGGATGTGGCGCTGACAAGGCTTGAGATCGACAAGGAAGGTCTTGATGCACTGGACAGACGGCTCCTTACCAGCATCATCAAGCAGTACCGCGGAGGACCTGTGGGTCTTGAAACACTGGCTGCCACCATCAATGAGGAGTCTGTCACCATTGAGGATGTGTACGAGCCCTATCTTATGCAGCAGGGGTATCTTACCAGAACCCCCAGAGGCCGCTGCGTGACAAGGCTTGCCTATGAGCATCTGGGGCTGGATAACCTTCTTCCCGAGGAACACGGACAGACAAGGCTTCCGATTTGATGCTCATTCAGAATTGTTCACAATTATTTCATTATTTTTCAGAAAATACTTGACACATGAAAATAATGGAAATATAATGAATAAGCACATATTTCTTTTCAAAAAGGGTCATTTTTGGTGAATTCACACATGGAAACTCCAATCACTGCCGCAGATGAGGAATTGTGGGCGAAGGCTTCCGCCGGGGACCTTTTCAGTGAGGAATTCCTTGCTGAAAGGTATGTCCGTCTTGTGCGGATAACTGCCCGTCCTTACTTTCTTGTTGGCGGCGACAGTGAGGATCTTCTGCAGGAAGGGATGATCGGACTTCTCTCCGCCATCCGGCAGTACGATCCTGAAAGAGACACCACATTCAAAACCTTTGCAGAAACTTGTGTCCGCAACCGGATCTACACCGCAATCAAATCGGCGCTGCGCTCGAAGCATACTCCGCTCAATGGGTACATTTCTTTCGAATCCCCCCAATTTGACGAGAGCCAGACCAGAACGTCCGGTGTTCTGACTGATCCTGAGGCGATTATTTTAGCAAAAGAGCGTGTTTCTGAAGTTTTGGAAGCCGCAAAAAGTTCCCTGTCCGCCATGGAGAGCAAGGTGCTTCAGCTGTACCTTGACGGCTGTTCCTATGATGAGATCGCAAAGATCTTGGGAAAGCCGGAAAAATCCGTGGACAACGCCATTCAGCGGATCAGACGGAAACTGACGTGACCCCAGCATCCCTCCCGACGGGAGAGCAACCTTCGGCGAATTCAGTGATACACTGAACGCAAATACAAAAGCCCAAAGGGCAAAAGTCAAAAAGTGAGGATTCAACACATGTACGAGGACAAGACACTGAAGTGCAAAGAGTGCGGCAACGAGTTCGTTTTCACCGCCGGTGAGCAGGAGTTCTACGCAGAGCGCGGCTTCCAGAATGAGCCCCAGCGCTGCAAGGCCTGCCGTGACGCCCGCAAGAAGGCCGCTCAGGGCCCCCGTGAGTACTTCACCGCTATCTGCGCAGAGTGCGGCCGCGAAGCCCGCGTTCCCTTCGAGCCCAAGAGCGATCGCCCCGTGTACTGCAGCGAGTGCTTTGCAAAGCGCAGCCAGGAGTAATTTTCTGATCGATTGCCGCTAAGAGATGCCTCGTGCATTTCCGCAAAGAGAAAAAAGAAGCTGTCCTTCCGGACAGCTTCTTTTTCGTTTGCTTTACTTTATATCCACACGCTGAACGGTTTCGGAATCCGCCTGCTGGAGGGTGATGACGGTGAAGCCGTCATACTCCAGAAAACCGTCCATGGCGTCAGCCATGGCGCAGCTTGTCTGATAGAAGGATTCGTTGGGTTCGCCGATGGCTTCAATGAGCTCGGAGACTTCACGGCCAACGTAGCTTTCCGCCGTTTCGGCGGGATCCTGTGCGCCGCAGCCGCAAAGGACAAACGCCAGAAGGAGAAGAGACGCGATAAGGAGCTTTTTCATGTTGATTGCCTGCCTTTCATGATTTCCCGGTTATTCTGCCGGGGAGAGTTGGATTGGTGCTGTCAGTACGGGAATTTCGCTTTCCGTGAGGATCAGCGAAAGAGAATCAGGGGATGCGTTTTCCGGGAGAAACAGGGTAAAGCTGCCGTCATTGCCGCCGGCAGGTGTTGCCTCGAAGACCGTGCCGCCGATGACGGCGTAGATACGGCTTCCTGCATCGACGGATGCCGGATCGAAGCTTCCGCTGACACGCAGAAGTCCGTCTGCTCCCGACACAGATGCGGTGACTGCGGTATCTGTTCTGTCGGCAGGCAGCTCCATCTCCCGCACAGGCGCCTCAAATACAGGGGCGCTGAGGGTGATGTTTCCGATGTTTCGTTCTGCGATCTCCCAAATCACAAACCCGGCGTTGATTTCAGCGGCTGCGGTAAGATCGACGGCGGCTGCTCTGGAGAACAAAGCCTCGCGGAAATTCACCGCAAGAAGAGGAGAAAGAGCGTTCCCGAAGGAATCCCGCCAGCAGTATAGGGTCCCGGTCCCGGTTTCGCAGGCGGTTTCATAGAGCACATCCTCGCTTGCGCCGGACTCGGTCAGGCCGGAAAGGTCGAATACCTGCTGGCTCTCGGGGACAGATATGGCGGGATACAGCATTGCGGCAAGATCACCGGGGAAATCCTCCCGCAAGGTGTAAGGCTGTGCGGAAAGGTCTTCGCATTTCAGCCCCAGAAGCTGCAGGATCTCATGACTTGCCATGGCTGCGCCAAGATTATTCCAGTGGGAATCCGTTTTGTGATAGAGGATTTCGTCGGATGCCGCGAAAAGAGAAGAAAGCGTCGTGTGGGTGACATTTTCCCGGTCCAGTGCTGTATAAAGCCGTTCAAGATCTCCCTCACGGGGAAGAACTTTGTAGCTGTCCGGCATGTATTCCGGGTATACGGTGCTTTTGTTCGGTGCGGGCACAAAGATGAACCGGGCGTTCTGTGTGATCGCCGCCTCTTCCAGAAGGGAGAGGGTGATGGCAATATTGCCGATCTCCCGGTCAGTGAGGCGCTGCTCGTTGCAGTAATCATCGGCAGTGCTGGAATAGTAGAGCCAGCCGTCCTTCCCTACGATCACCTCGTTTGTGTTGCTTGTGCGGAACACACCGGAAAGCACCAGTGAATCCATGGTGATGGCCTCGCTGCGGAAAGCAAAGCGCTGGGCATACCAATCGGTAAGCTCGTCCAGAAATGCGGTATTGAGTTTGCCGCCGAGCATGATCCTTGGCGCGGGAACTGCGGTCTCATTGCCCCGCAGAGGCGCTTTCGGCAGCAAAACCGTGCACAGCAGAACGCAGAAACAGAGCCCGAGGATCAGCGCAGAAAAAACAAGTTTCAGTTTCTTTCCCATATCGGCACCTAAAAGCGGAAATAGATGAACGGATTAAATGTGGAGGCGGAGAGATTTCCCACGCAAAGGAAGAAGAGAATGAGCGCTGCAGCGTAGGAAAGATATTCTGCCGCAGAGCTTTCCGCAAGCCGCTTCGGAGCAGGAAAACACAAAAGAATGCCCATCAATGCGGCTGCGCCTGTCCAAGGCGTCAAAAGACGGAACACGCTCTGCAGCTCAGCAGAGGAAGCGCTTCCCCCGCCGAAGAGTGCGGCGAAGTAGTGCATGGCATCGGGGAAGGTTTCCGCACGGAAGAACACAAAGGCAAGGGCGACCACAAGCAGCATAAAGATACGGCTTATGGGGCGGGGGATGCGGTTTTTTACATCCAGTGCTTTTTCCGCAGTCATGGCTGTACCATGGATGAGCCCCCAGATGACGAAATTCCAGCTTGCACCGTGCCAGAGGCCTGTGAGGAAAAAAACAATGTACTGATTTATAAACGTGCGGAGCTTTCCCCTGCGGTTGCCGCCAAGGGGGATGTACACATAATTGCGGAACCAGGAGGAAAGGGAAATGTGCCATTTCCGCCAGAATTCCTGCACCGTGGCAGCGGAATAGGGATTGCGGAAGTTCTCCAGATAATGAAAACCTAACATTCTGCCGAGACCGATGGCCATGTCGCTGTAGCCGGAGAAATCGTAATAGATCTGCAGGCAGTAGCAGAGAAGACCAATCCATGCGACAGCCGCTGTTCCGCCCTCTATGGCAAAGACGGCATCGGCGATTTTTCCCAGCGTGTTTGCAATGAGCAGTTTTCGGGAAAGACCGAAAATAAACCGCTTTAAACCTTCGGATACATCGGTGACCGTGACCTTTCGTTCGGAAAGCTCAGCGGCAATATCCCCGTACTGCACAATGGGGCCTGCGATAAGCTGAGGGAAGAAGGAAATATAAAGGGCAAGGCTGAAAAAGCTCTTCTGGTACAGGGCTTTGTCCCGATAGACATCCACAACATAGGAAAGCGCCTGGAAGGTGAAAAAGGAGATGCCGATGGGAAGCCGGATCCCGGGAAGGGGGATATTCAGAGAGAAGAGACTGTTCAGGCTTCCGAGGAAAAAATCCGTGTATTTGAATACACCAAGCATGGCAAGGTTCAGCATCACAGCCAGGACAAGCCATGCTTTTGCCCGCTTTCCCGTGACCATGCGGCCGAAAAACCAGTTCATCAGGACGGAGATCAGCAGCAGAATAATATAGACAGGCTCCCCGGCGGCATAGAAAATCAGGCTTGCAGGGAGATGCAGGGCGTTTTTCGCCCGAATACCGGGCAGCAGAAGATGCCCAAGAAAGACAATGGGCAAAAAGCCGAACAGGAAAATGGCGGAAGAAAATACCATGTTACGGTGAGACCTCCGTGAAATAATAGCCGGTGGGGGTCGTGCCGTATTCTTTCAGGAAAAGATCCCATTCCACGTGATGGTGGGGGGCATAGATGCCCTCCATTTCCGCATCGCAGAGATAGACCTTTCCGTCAACGGTGACCTCGGTCCAGCAATGGTCCACAAGCTCATAAAGCTGGGTGCATTCCCCGATGACCGTGTCGGCTTCAAAGCCCAGCGCCCGGGCAAAGAGCATCACTGCGGCGGAATAGGAAAAGCAGTTGCCGATCCCCGAGGATAAAAATGCCTTGGCCGAATCTGTCTGCCAGTCGGTAATGTCGTCGGTGATAAATCTTGCTGCGCCGTAAGAAAAGTTCCCGCTGTCCGTGAGATAGTGGTACAGGACATCGAACTTTTCAAGCCTGCTCATTTCGGGAGTGGTGAGGGTGATGATAAGAGATGCGATCATGTTATCCAGCTCCGCATCTCCGCAGGTGTAATAGCCGTTTGGGTTAAAGGTGAGACCGTTTGCCGACATGCCGGCGACGGGGGAGTTATCCGTATAGAAGCGCAGATATCCCGCTTCCAGAAGATAACCGCTGCGAAGCACAAAGGTCTCGCCGGGAGAGGCAGGCTCGCTGAGCTGAAGGGAGGCGGAATCCGCAAAAGCGCGGAGGGTATATGTATAATGGAAATCCTCCGACAGCGGTTTGTCTTCGGCGAGAAACGCGTCCCCGGGGTAGACGAGCGCAATACTTTCCGCCAGCCCGGTAAGCTCGTCTGTGCGGGTGATCCTGTAAATAAGCTCGGGATCCCCGTTCCACGTAACGGTTATTGTGCTGCCGTCATATTCTGCGGTGAACTGACGATCCTTGTTTACGGCGCCTTCAGAACCTTGGAAGTCGGGAAATACCGGGATTTTCCTGCTGTGCGCTGTGCTAAAAAGCTCCGGCAGGCCGCAGGAAGAGAGAAAAAGGCACACACAAACAGCGAGAAGCAGGGAAATGCTCCGTGAAGCGAGATGCATCTGGTGTAATCCTCCCATCGGCGATCAGGATTCCTGCGCTGAAGCTTGTTCGTGGGGAACATAGACGATGGGGGTGTCGTCAATGGGGACCATGAAAAGATCCCAGTTTGCACCGTGGTTGGGGGCGAAAATACCCTCCATTTCCGCGTCACAGATATAGGTTTCACCGTCCAGGATCACGGTGGTCCAGCAATGCCATACCCAGTTGATGTGCTGATAGCAGTCGCCGATGACCGCGCTGCTTTCGATCCCGAGGGCACGGGCGAACAGCATGGTCAGTGCTGCGTAGGAATAACAGCTGCCAAGCCCTGTCTGCAGAAATTTTTTTGTGTATTCCGTTTCCCAGCCTTCAGTGCCGGGAAATACATGAGGTTCAGCGCCGTAATTGAAGAATTCCTTGTCCATGATGTGGACATACAGCGCATAAAGCCTGTCAACGGGAGCCATATCCGGCGTGGTGTATGTGCAGATCCGTTCTGCGATCATCTCGTCAAGTTCCTCGTCGCCGCAGGAATACCGTCCGTTTTCGTCGAAGGAAAGGCCGTTGATCTCTGCGTTTTTGGCGGGCTCGCAGTTTACATAATAGTACAGATAACCGTCGGTGTTGATAAGGCCGTTGCGAAGCGGGAGCTCACCGGCTGCCGCAGCTTTGTCTTCGGCGGCTTTTGCCTCAAGACTCACATACGGCGTCACTGTGTAGATACCGGAAAAGTGTTCGCTCCGCGCATCGGTGAAGGAAGGCGTGTCACCCGGCTCAAGCAGGGCAAGAACATGCCGCTTGCCGGTAAAATCATCCAGATATGCTACCTCGTAGTAGAGCTCTTCAGAACTCGTCCAGGTAAGTGTCACGGTTCCCGGAGCGGCAAAGGTGTAAGAAATCTCCGGAGCGGGGGATGTGCAGGCGGATTCTTCGCCATCTGGTTCCGCAGGGGCAGTATTTGCATCGGCATGACCGGAAGATGGGGTGGTTTTGCCGCAGGCAGCTGATGAAAAGCAGAGCAGCAGAGCAAGCAGAGCGGCAGTCATGCGTTTGGCAGTTCCCATGATAATCATCCTTTCCTGCAAAAGGCAGTGCGCCTGTTGACAGAATTCTCTTTATTTTACCAAAAATGCACGCCAAACTCAAGTGCTGAGGAATAAGTTCCGGATATTTGCGGCAAATAAACCGATTTTCTCTGCAGATATCCCGGGAAAAAATCAATTCCCTGTTGAAATTCTGCGTCAAGTCGGGTATACTGTAAAGGAACGAAAAACGTTCGAAATCCATCAGGAGGGCTGTAATATGGCCGAGTTCAATAGAGAGACCCTTATCGCTGAAGTTCTGCAGAGAGCACCTGAGGCTGCTCCTCTGTTCCAGGCAATCGGAATGCACTGCCTTGGCTGCGCAATGGCCAGCGGCGAAACTCTGGAAGAAGCCTGTATGGTGCACGGCATCGATTGCGACAGCTTCCTTGAAGAGCTGAACGCATTTGCCGAGGCCGTCAAGGCTCAGAAGGAAAAGGCATAAGAGCCGAATCGAAAGTGTGCTGCGGACAGCGGGCGGATCCTGCGGTCCGCGGCATATTTTTTTAGGAGGAACAGCATGGAACTGCATCTTACACCCCGTCTGCAGGCTGCGGTAAGTCTGATCGGGCCTGATGGCGGCGTTGCAGATATCGGTACGGATCACGCCTATCTCCCGGCTGCGCTTGCGCTTATGGGAAGAGCGGGGCGTCTTGTTGCCGCAGATCTGCGGGAAGGCCCGCTTGCAAGGGCAAGGGAAACCGCAGCACGGTACGGAGTGACCCGGAAGCTGGAATTCTGCCTTTCGGACGGGCTTGAACATGTTTCGCCGGAGGGTCTCGGCTGGATCGTCATCTGTGGTATGGGGGGAGAGACCATCCGCGGCATACTGGAGCGGGCAGCGTGGCTGAAGCACAGCGATGCCGTCCTTGTGCTGCAGCCGCAATCCAAGCAGGAGGAGCTTGCCGAATGGCTTAGCCATGAGGGGTGGGGACTCTGTGATACTGCCATGGCTAAGGATGCCGGACGGATCTATCCGCTCTTTTCCGTAAAACGGAAGGCCGGCGGAGAATGCTGGGGAGAACTGGATGTGTATTCGGCACTTGTGAAAAAACGGGAGCCGCTTCTGCGGGAGTTTCTGGAGCAGCGGCTGAATATGTATCGGGATGCCCTTTGCGGCATGCGCAGGGGCGGAGAGGCGGTAAAGGAGCGCGCTGCCGCAATGGAGCGCCTGATCTGCGCTCTGGAAGCCATACGAAAGGAGACGGAAGCATGGTAACGGTACAGGATGTGTTTGCCTTTCTGCGGGGGTTTGCCCCAACGGAAACGAAGATGGAGTTTGACAATGTGGGGCTTCTTGCGGGGCGACGGGAAAAGCCTGTTACCAAGGTGCTCACCGCGCTGGATATTACCGATTGGGTCATTGAAGAGGCAAAGGAGATGGGGGCTGAGCTCATCGTGTCCCATCATCCGGTGCTGTTTTCCTGCAAAAGCGTAACGGAAGACACTTCTGAAGGGCGGCATATTCTCACCATGGCGGAAAACGGCATTGCCGCGATCTGCATGCACACAAATCTGGATGCTGCCGAGGGCGGCGTGAACGATGCCCTTGCAGAGGCGCTTGGTCTTGAAGATACGTTTCCCATTGCTGTGGACGGTGTGTTTGAAGGCAGGGAATACGGCATCGGAAGAGTCGGTGTGCTTCCCGGGGAAATGACCGTGGATGCATTTCTGCGCCTTGCCGCGGAAAAGCTGAAGGCACCGGGACTGAAATACCATGATGCGGGAAGACCTGTGCGTAAAGTGGGCGTTGTGGGCGGTTCCGGGGGGAGCGACCTTGCAAAGGCGATCGGGCACGGCTGTGATACGTTTGTCACGGCGGATGTGAAATACAATGTCTGGCTGGAAGCGAAGGAAGCCGGGATCAATCTAATCGACGCGGGGCATTTCTGCACGGAAAATACAGTGATCCCTGTGCTGCAGGCAAAGCTTTCCGGGGCATTTCCTGCACTTCAAGTGAAAATCAGCGAAAAACATTGTCCGACAGCGCAATTTTTCGTCAGATAGCAAATTTACAAAAATATTGTTTTTCGGGTATAATAACTGCGGAGCGATCCAAAATTTGCGCCGCATCCTCCATGAGAGGAGCGACAGCAGGAGGAATTGAATATGATTGACCGCAGCAAAAACAGCGGTGTTCGGCGTCTGGCAGTGCTGGCGCTGTTTACCGCAATCGTCATCGTTTTGCAGATGCTGGGAAGCTTTGTCCGCTTCGGCATGTTTTCCGTGTCACTTGTGCTGATCCCCATTGTTGTGGGGGCTGCGCTTTACGGTGCATGGGCCGGTGCGTGGCTGGGCTTTGTGTTCAGCGTTGCCGTGCTCATTACGGATTCGGCAGCGTTTATGGTGATAAGTCCTCTGGGCACCATCATAACCGTACTGCTGAAGGGAACTCTTGCAGGCTTTGTCACGGGGCTCATCTACCGTCCTCTGAGCAGGACAGGGGTGTACCTCATCGTTGAGGCTAAGGCAAAGGAACGCTGGCGAGTGGATATGGGTGTCGCGGTCTCCGCTGTCGTATGCCCCGTAGTGAACACAGGGTTGTTCCTGCTGGGCTGTCTCTGTTTCTTCCTGCCCACCATTCGGGAATGGGGAGCAGCCGCGGGATTTGAAAATGTGGGCAGCTACATGATCCTCGGTCTCGTCGGGGCAAACTTCCTTTTTGAAGTGCTTGTGAATCTCATCCTCAGTCCGCTGATCGTGCGGCTGGTACAGATCGGAAAGAAAAGGTGATTCCATGATCCTTGCAGTGGATATCGGCAACACACATATCTGTCTCGGTACTGCCGAGGGGACAAATGTGCGGCAGATCGCCCGCCTTGTCACAGATCCCCTCCGTACGGAGAACGAATACGCCGTGCTCATGCGGCAGATGCTTGCCTTTGAAGGCATTCCGGCAGACGGCTTTGAGGGCGCCATCGTTTCTTCTGTTGTGCCGCCGCTGACAGGTACCATGAAGCTTGCCATTCAGATCGTTACGGGGAAAGAGGCGCTTGTTGTGGGCAGCGGCATCAGAACCGGGCTCAACATCCGCATCGACGACCCTGCCCAGCTGGGCGGAGACCTTGCTGTGGGTGCTGTGGCTGCGCTTCATGAGTGCAAGCCTCCTCTGGTGATTCTGGACATGGGAACAGCCACCACCATCTCTGTCATTAACGGCAAGGGGGAATTTGTGGGCGGTGCCATCGCACCGGGGCTTGGTCTTTCCATTACCGCCCTTGCGGAGAGAACTTCCCAGCTTCCCGATATCCCCATTGAAGCCCCTGCAAAATGTATCGGGCGCAACACCATTGACTGCATGAAGAGCGGTGCGGTTTTCGGCACTGCTTCCATGATCGACGGCATGGTATCCCGGATCGAGGAAGAGCTTGGGGAAGAGGCGTCCGTGATCGCAACAGGCGGTCTGGCTGCCCGTGTCATTCCTCACTGCAGGCATGAGATCCGCTACGACGGGGATCTGCTGCTGAAGGGACTTGCGATCCTGTACCAGAAGAATAAGAAACAATAATGCTACGGCACCCGAATGTTTTCGGGTGCCGTTTTTCGCGGAACTTTTTCGGTATTCATGCGTCTCAACATCAGGACAGGAAAGGAGCCTTGCACCATGAAACGGATATTTGCGTTTGCGGTGATCCTTTGTCTGCTGCTTTGCGGCTGCGGGGAAGCTGTGCCTGCAGATGAAGCGGAAAAAGACCCGTTTGGGACTGCGGATATATCGGAAAGCGGGATTTCCTTACCGCGGGAAGAACCTGCTTCCCTCATCGGCATCGGCAGGACCGAGGCAACGGAGGCTTATGAGGATCCTTGGGGTGTGAAGCTTACTGTGCGGGATGTGACGCCCGAAGGCCTTACCATTGCGTGCCGCTGTGAGGATGCGGCATCTGCCGTTACGGGAACCTTACAGACGGGAACGGAATACACCCTTGAACGGCTGGAAGAGGGTGTATGGCAGCCTGTGGAGTACATTATCACGGATTTCGGTTGGGACGACGTTGCGTATCTGATCCCCACGGGAGAGACGACCTTGTGGGAGATCGACTGGCAGTGGCTTTACGGTACGCTTACGGCGGGAATCTATCGCATCAGCAAAGAGGTCATGGACTTTCGTGAAGCGGGAGATTTTGACACAAAGATCTATACCGCGGAATTTGAACTGATGGAATATTCGGAAGGACTGCGGATTTCCTGCGAGCATGATGGGTTCGGCGTGAGCCTTCCCTATGTGGAAGGCTGGGAGTACAGGATCACGGAGTATTCCGAAGAAGCGGAAAAAATGGCTGTCAGCTTCCGTCCCGGGGGAAAAGACGGCTGGGTGCACATGCAGTATCTGAAGTGGTTCGGTGTCTGCGGGACAGGAATGCGCAGCGAAGAATACGGGGAAGGCTTCATGGCGATCTATGGCGACGATCCTTTCTGGACGTTCATCAGCTATCCCGCCTCAGAAGGCTGTTTTGTTGCAATGACCCAGCAGGTCAGAGACTGGTGGAGCGAATATGAGACCGGAGTCATGGAGATCGTGGATGGGACGGTTTTCACAGATCCGGGTAAATAAAAGGCAAAGGCGTGCTGCGGCACGCCTTTTGTCTTGCGGAAACGGAGCATCTGCCGTATAATAAACATGAGAATTCTCCGATGTGGGAGGTTAAGATGAACGAGCGATTCTGGAACGAGCTTCAGTTTTTGAAGGACATTGCGGAGGATGTGCTCCGCCGCTGCACCGTTACGATGAAGGCAAGCTATACCGGAGAAGAGAAGGATACGGCGCTGCTCATTCCCGGCGGGGATAACAAGTACCCCAGCTTCTGGGTGCGGGATTGCTGCATGAATACCCTCTGCGGTTTGGTGAGCGGTGAGGATATGCGCCGCTATATCACCATTATGGCTTCCTGCGGGCAGAACGGTCCCGAGACCGTGTATCTCAAAAACGGACTTGAGATCCCCCCATGGACACTTGCCGATCACATTAACTATAACGGCAGAGGTGTCTGGTATCCCGGCACATACGATGACGGGGACGATCAGGGAAAGGGCGATTTCGGCTTCTATCCGCCCCTTGGGGATAACTACTGGTTTATTCTGCTTGTGGGGCAGTATGTGCTGCAGACCGGAGATAAGGATATCCTGAATGAAGTCTTTGCCGGCTATCGTCTGAAGGAGCGGCTCATCCATGCATGGGAAGGGTACAATACCGATCCGGAAATCGGCATGACCACATCGGATTACGAGCGGTATGCCATCGACTGGGGCTTTACCGATACTATCCATAAGTCCGGGAAGCTGCTGTTTTCCTCTCTTCTGCGGTACAACGCAGGGCTTACTCTTGCGGTGCTGCTGGAAGAGCAGGGGGAAGATGCCTCCGAATATGTGAAGAAGGCGGAAATCCTCCGAAAGGCCATCGTGGAGACACTGTATGACAAAGAGAGCGGCTGGTTCTATGCCGCAACGGAACGCTGCCATCAGCGGGATGTCTGGGGAACGCTCTACGCTCTCTGGAGCGGGATCCTTTCCGAAGAGGATGCGGCAAAGACGGCAAAGGCTGTGGCTGCGGAATACAAAAACGGAAACAACATGGTCTCCCGCGGCTATGTGCGGCAGATCCTCCGCAGCGATGATGCAAAGCCGGGTGAGCTTGCCTGGCAGGCTTTGACCTTCTACCACGGCAAGTACGACTGGTACCAGAACGGCGGCTATTGGGCGACTGCAACAGGCTGGCTTTTCTGGGCGCTGTATCTGGCAGACCCCGCACTTGCGGAGGAAGCTGTCTGCGACTACTGCAGTCATACCCGGGAATATGCCGAACAGGGCTCTCCCTTTGAGTGGAAGAACATCGAGACCACCGATCTCAGCGGTCTCTGGTACGGAACAAGCGGCGCGCTTGTGTATCAGGGTGTCTTGAGGATCGCCATGGAGGAAGCCAAATGAACCGATTTCCCGGGGAAACAGAAAAGACGGTTCGGGATACCCTTGGGGTGAAAACACCGGGTGCGCTTGCTTTTGCGCTTGTGACCGATACCCATCTCAGCGACACAGGTGACGATACCCGTGCTGCCATGCAGGAAGCGGATGCGCAGATCGGGTACGAATTTGTTATCCATCTCGGGGATTTCCTCAACGGCTTCAATCCCCCAAAACTTACCGAACGGCTCTATCGGGAAGAAACCGCTGCCTATGCGGCGGCAATCAGGGCAAACAAGCTTTTTGTGGTGCAGGGAAACCATGACGGCTTCCGGGATGAAACATGGTACGGGCAGAATATCCCCGATGCAAAGCCCAATGACTGGTATCATGCACAGACCCGGTTTATCGATGCCTATGGGGAGACCACCCACCACGGTGATGATCCGTTTTACTATGCGGATATTGCGGAGCATAAGCTGCGGCTTATCTGCATGTGCTCTCTGGATAACACCTTCCTGCCGGAAGAGAAGAAGTGGAAAACATGGAATGCGGTAAGTCAGGCGCAATACGAATGGTTCTGCCGGGAGGCTGTGCAGGTACCCGATGGGTGGACGGTGATCGTCTGCAGCCATATCCCGCCTGTGGCCATCCACAGAGAGGATCTTGATGAGGGCGGTCTTGCGGAAAAGCACGGCAGAGACTGCTGCGATGTGCTCTGCGCCATGATAAACAGGCAGAAGGCTGTCATCGGCGGGGAAGAAGTGGATTTCGAAAACCGGGATGTGAGCGTTGCCGCATGGCTCTTCGGGGATATCCACGGCGATACGCAGCGGAAGTACAAAGACCTTACCCTCATTTCCACCGCAAGCCAGACGGCGTATATCCCCCAGCTGTGGTCTCTGGATTACGGGAAGTTCCCAAGCCCCAGAACCCTCGGCACGCCCGATCAGGACTGCTGGGACAGTGTTGTGCTTGACCGTGATGCACGGAAGCTTTATTTCTTCCGCTTCGGTGCGGGGGAAGACAGAATTGTGGATTATTAAATTCAGCATAAAAAAGGAGCAAAAACATGAAGAAGACAAGAAATTTTGTGGCAATGATGCTTGTGTGCGTCATGATGGCAGCGCTGCTTTCCGGCTGCGGCATGTCCCTTGAGGACATTGCAGGCACGTGGGAGCGCACGGTGGATGACACCGAGGAACAGGCGCTGATCCTGCTGGAGAATGTGGATTTCTACGAGGAAGAAATCGCCTGCGTGGATCTCACCTCTCTGGATTACATCCATACCGTGGAATTCACCGCTGACGGTACTTACCGCTTCGGCTGTGACATCGAGGGCACGAAGCTCTGCGTGGCAGAATTCTACCGCGGTGCGTTTGACGCTCTGTATGAAAACCGCACAACGCTCAACGATGTTTACGGCGAGACTTTCGATGCCATGACCATGGAAGAGTTCATGCTTTTCTATGCGGGACTGTATAACTGCGCAACGGCTGATGAGCTTATTAACCTCTTTGTGGAAAACGCCTATGATTACACAGCGCTTGCCGAACCCTTTGAGACCGGTACCTGCCGTGTATCCGGCGACAAGATCTACTGCATCATCACCGGCGACAGCGTTGAGGAGTCCATCACCTTCGGTCTGAAGGATGATGTGCTGACCCTCACCTACGCAAACGGCGTACAGGTATTCTACAGAGCGTAACAGAATTGCGGAAACGCCCGGGAAATTCCCGGGCGTTTTTTGTATGTAATTTGGAAATATGGCTTGACAAATGCGGTTTAATGCGTTAGACTGAACTTGCGGTAGGTTTAACGCGTTAGACCAGAGAGGAGCATCATGATGGAAACACCAAAGATCTTTGAAAGCGAGTATCGGTTTTGCCTGATCCTGTGGGAACATGAGCCGGTGAGCTCCCGGCATCTTGTGGAGCTGTGCAGTCAGCAGCTGGGATGGAGCAAAGCCACCACCTACACAGTGATCCGAAGACTGTCTGACAGGGGCGTGGTGAAAAACGAAAACACCATCGTGACCGCCCTGATCTCCAAAGCACAAGCGCAGGAGTCACGCCTGCAGGAAATGGTGGAAGAGACCTTTGAGGGCAGCATGCCCGCGTTTATCGCGGCATTTTCCAGAAACAGGAAGCTGACGCAGCAGGAGGTGGATCAGCTGAAGCAGCTGATTGAAAGCTACGGGGAGGACTGAAATGACCGAGCTGTTCTACGGCGTGCTCAAAGCGGGGTTTCACGGCGGCATTGTGATCCTTGCCGTGGTTCTGCTCCGCATTATTCTCAGGATGGCGCCGAAAAAGTATGTCCGCATATTGTGGATGCTTGCTTTTCTTCGGCTCGTTCTTCCTGTTGAGATCCCAAATCCGATCAGCCTCCAGCCGGAGCCAGTGCTCCTGCAGCAGGAACAAGTTATCCGTGAGGAAGCCTACGACAGAAATCCCGAAGATGTTGAAGAGATCCCGGACAGGCAGCAGAGCTTCCAGACAGAAGAGGGAAGCAGCGAAACGCAGATATCCGATAACAAAAGCAACGCAAATCAGCAGTTCCGGATACCGTGGCGCTTTGTTTTGCCGATCGTCTGGCTTTCCGGCATGACGGTTCTGCTGGCGTACAGCACGGTAAGCTATATCCGGCTGAAAAGCCGTGTTCGGGAAGCAGTGAAGATCTCAGGCGGTTGGGAAAGCGAACAGATCAAAACCGCATTCATTCTCGGATATCTGCATCCCAGGATCTATGTGCCCATGGGACTTGACGAGAGCACCTGCGGGTACATTCTTGCCCACGAACGGGCGCATCTCAAAAAGGGTGATCACTGGTTCAAGCTTACTGCCTATCTGGTACTGTCAATTCATTGGTATCATCCGCTTGTTTGGCTCGCGTATGTATTGCTGAGCAGAGATATCGAGCTGGCCTGCGATGAAGATGTGGTGCGAGGCATGAAACTGCAGGAGAGAAAGGCGTATTCCGCCGCTTTGCTGCAGTGCAGCGTACCGAAGGCATATTTCGCATCCTGCCCGGTAGCCTTTGCCGAAGTGAGTGTAAAGGAGCGAATCATGTCTGTTATGAAAAATAAAAAGCCTGCTGTTTGGCTGAGCATTATCGGCGTACTGTCAATTTTGTTTGTGGCGGTCTTTCTGCTGACATCCCCCGCAAAGGCGGAAGAGGAACCTGCGGAAGAGCCCGATGCAGCATCCGAGCAGGAGACTTCTGCGGAAAGACCGGAAGCGCCTGTTCCGGCGGCTGTGCCGTCAGATGGCATCTATAGGGTCGACAGTGCCGATGCCTTTTTGGAAGCTATCGGCTCTGACCGGGAGATCGTGCTGAAGGCGGGAACATACCGGCTGGAAGATGCCGCCTTGTACGGGATTGCGGGAGAGCATTACCGCTGGGAGGAAAACGACGGAGGCAGCGGACTTGTGATCACAGGGGTGGAGAATCTGACCATCCGCGGGGAGGGAAAGGAAGAAACGCAGCTGCTTACGGCGGTCTCTTCGGTGAGCGTTCTTGAAGTGGAGGACAGCAGCGGTATTGTACTGTCGGATATAACATTGGGGCATGAGCCTGTGGGCAGCTGCAGCGGGAATATCGTGGAATTTAACCGCTGCGAAACAGTGTACCTTCACGATATGGGACTCTTTGGCTGCGGGGTCGTGGGGCTCAGGGCAGAGGATTGCACCGATGTTTTTGTTGAGCATAGTGAGATCTATGAATGTGCACAAAGTGCGGCTGAGTTTGTTCGAAGCGAGCAAATTAGTTTTGTCGGCTGCAAAATATTCGGCATCGGGACAAGTGAGGAACCTGCAAAGGCTGCGGTGCTGCTTACGGATGCGGAAAGTGTTCAGTTTGTCGGCTGTGAGTTCTATGATAACACGGCGGAAACTCTGGTGTCCGGGACAGCAGACAGAGTATCGGTTTCCGGAAGTGCAATACAGAATAATAAGCTGATTTCCGCCTGCTTTGCCGTAATGAGCGAGGATTTCCATCTGGATACAAACTGGTTTACGGAAAATGATATGCCGCACTGGTTTGCACCCGGTACGGCAGAGACCGAAAATCACAGCGGAAACCCGGAAACGGAGGTGGATGCAGAGAGTGCATCGCAGGATGAACTGCCTGCGCAGGAGGAGATTCGGGTATCCAATGTGGATGAGCTTCTGGATGCCATAGGGCCGAACCGCAAGATCATTCTTACCTCGGAGACCTACGATCTCAGCACTGCCACCGGGTATGGGGAAGCGCGGGGAACATACTGGTACTGGATCGAGCGCCATGACGGCCCGGAGCTGAGCATTTTTGGCGTAGATAATATGACTATCTGCGGAGAAAGCGGGGAGATCACCGCACACACCATTGAAGCGGTACCCAGATATGCGGATGTGCTGTTCTTCGATACCTGTAC
>JAFQKD010000155.1 GCA_017397075.1 Oscillospiraceae bacterium
GACTATATCGATATGCTGGACCCCACATCCGTGCGGGTGCTGATCGATGCTGTGTATGAGCCGCATTATGACCACTATAAAGACTACTTCGGAACGGTCATTAAAGGCTTCTTTTCCGATGAGCCGCAGCTTGGAAACTGGTGGCACGATGACGGACGCCATGCTGTGGATCCCGGTTTTTACGAAGGACGGCTGGGAATGTTCGGCATGGATTATCCCTGGCATCAGACGGTTCTGGAGGAAATGCAGGCGCAGCTTGGGTTTGATCCCATGCCCTGGCTTGCGGCACTGTGGACGGATCTGGGGGAAGTGACGCCGAAGCTTCGCCTTGCCTATATGGATGCGGTGACCCGTATCCGCAGAGACAGCTTTACCCGCCAGCTTGGTGCATGGTGCAGCGGACACGGCGTGGAGTATATCGGGCATGTCATTGAGGACATGAACGCCCATAAGCGCACCGGCGGCGGTACGGGACACTTTTTCCGCGCGCTTGACGGTCAGCACATGAGCGGCATGGATATCGTGCTCCATCAGCTGATGCCCGGTCTCAGCGACCACATCCATACCGCAAGCCTTTACGGAAACAATGTGGACCCCGAATTTTTCGATTATACATTGGGGAAAATGGCTTCCTCTCTCGGTCATATCGGCACAGAGATGAAGGGCAGAGCCATGTGCGAAATGTTCGGCGCCTTCGGCTGGGCAGAGGGTGCAGGCGAGATGAAGTGGATCCTTGACCACCTGCTGGTGCGTGGCATGAACTACTTTGTGCCTCATGCCTTCTCTCCGTCCTTCCCTGATCCCGATTGCCCGCCCCATTTCGGCGCAAACGATATGGATCCCCAGTTTGAAGCCTTCGGGAAGCTCATGCGCTACGGCAACAAGGCAGCCCATCTTCTCAGCGGCGGGAGACATGTTGCGGATGCCGCCATCCTCTATGATGCGGAATTTGAGTGGATGAACGGGGATACCCCTATCCAGTTCATGCAGGTGCCGGCAAAGCTGCTGTATGATGCGAATATTGACTTTGATATCCTGCCCATCGACTGCATCCTCGGGGCAGAGGATGCCCGCCTTTTCCCTGCAGAGACGGAAAACGGACTTCTGAAGGTGGGAGAAGAGACCTACCGCGTCCTCATTATCCCGGAGGCGCCGATCATTCCCGAGAACCTGAAGCGGCGGCTTGATGCGCTGCGGGAAGCCGGAGTCACGGTGCTGCGCATCGGGGAGGACTGCAAAACGGAAGAACTGCTCTCCCGTCTGAACGAGAGCTTCACTCCCGATGTGGAGATCTTCGGGCAGAAGAAATTCCTCCGTGTCTGCCATTATGCAGAGGGCGGAAACGATATCTATATGTTTGTGAACGAGAGCACCGCTCTCAAGGCGGACTGTACGGTGCGGCTGAACGGCGCACAGAGCAGCAAGGGCGTATGTCTGGATCTCCTCAACGATACGGTGTATAGGGTGACGCTCCAAAA
Organism: Oscillospiraceae bacterium; assembly: GCA_017397075.1. Taxonomy (GTDB): domain Bacteria; phylum Bacillota; class Clostridia; order Oscillospirales; family Oscillospiraceae; genus RGIG1893. Next base: position 1,479 of record JAFQKD010000155.1, read on the forward strand.
CGGGGAAATGCCCCTTGTTCTGGAACCCAACCAGTCCTGTATTTTCGTCTTCGGTGAAGGGAACGCGGAAGGCATCGGAGAGAAGAAGAACTGGAAGCCGGCGGCAAAGGCACCCTTCACCTTCCGCATGGAGATCGCCGATGCAGAGGCTCTGGCAGACTACACCCTCCTGCAGGAAAGCGTTTCCGCGGAGGCGCTTTTCAGCGTGACGGCGCTGGACCGGATGCCCGCCTTCTCCGGAAGGATCCGCTACACGGCAAAGTTTGATGCGGCGGATGCGCCCGAAGCGGAAGCCCTGGCGCTGGATCTGGGCAAGGTCGGCGGCGTGACCCATCTCTATCTCAATGGTGAGGATCTTGGCATCCGCGTGACAAGACCGTATATCTACGATCTCACCGGGAAGGTGAAAAACGGAGAAAACCGGCTTGTCATCGAGGTCTCCAACACCCTTGCAAACAAGATCCGCGACCAGTTCTCCGCATTTATGGTGATCCCCGCAGCGGGACTTCTGGAGCAGCCCCGCTTTATGACAGAATAATGATTTTGTGAGGTGTAAGAAATGATCCCTGTACCGGAAAAACGAATTGCAGACTTTGAAAACCTTGGCTTTGGCATGTTTGTGCACTGGGGCCTGTACTCTCAGCTTGGTATGGGCGAGTGGACCTACTTTATCCACAAGCGGGAAATGGATGAGTACAAAAAGCTGAAGGAGACCTTTACCGCAGAGGATTTCGATGCCGAGGCGATGGTGCTTACCGCAAAGAATGCCGGCTGCAAGTACATCACCCTGACCACCCGCCATCATGAGGGCTTTTCCCTGTTTGACACAAAGGGACTTAACGAGTTCGATGCGCCCCACTCTCCTGCGGGGCGGGATCTGATCCGTGAATTTGTGGACGCCTGCAATAAGCACGGGATCGTTCCCTTCTTCTATCACACCACCCTTGACTGGTATAACCCCGATTTCCAGAACGATTTTGACAAGTATCTGGAATATCTGCGGCAGAGCGTGGAGATCCTCTGCACCAATTACGGAAAGATCGGCGGTCTCTGGTTTGACGGCAACTGGAGCAAGCCCGATGCGGACTGGAAGGAAAGCGAGCTGTATGCCACCATCCGCAGGCACCAGCCGGATGCCATCATTGTGAACAACACCGGGCTTCAGGCACGAGGCAAGGTCGGCGAGCCGGAGATCGACTCCGTCACCTTTGAGCAGGGCAGACCCACGCCCATGGATCGGGAAGGGATGTCCAAGTATCTGGCGGCGGAGATGTGCTACACCCTGAACGACCACTGGGGCATCGGCGTCAACGACTTTAATTACAAATCTCCCGCGGAGCTGATCGAGACCCTTTGCTCCTGCCGTCGGGTAGGGGCAAACCTGCTGCTGAATATCGGACCTACCGCTCAGGGCGGTGTGGATCCCTTCCAGCAGCAGCTGATGAACATCATGGGCAAGTGGATGGCCATCTACGGCGAAGCGATCTACGCCGGTAAGCCCCACGGCGCCTCCTGCGGAAATGCGAAGAACTTCGTGCTGCAGGCAGACGGCTGCCTCTATTTCTTCATTCACGATTTGAAGATCGGCGGCGACGCCCATGTTACCGTGGAAGGCGGCTGCGACAGCGGCTTTGTGTTTGAAAACGTACCCGAAAAGATCAGAAGCATCAGCTGGATGGATAACGGGGAAGAGCTGGAATTCCGCCATGCGGAAAACACCCTGTCCCTGTACGCCACCGGCTACCCCTACGGTACCTCCACCTGTGTGCGGGTGGCAAAGGCCATTCTGGACTAAAAGCAGAAAAAACGAGCGTCTGCATTGTGCAGACGCTCGTTTTTTGCGTAAATCAACTGTTTTTGCCTTCTGCCACAGCCATAAACTGCAGCCCCATAAGGATCTCGCCTACGGTCCAGCCGCTTTCGATGCAGCAGGGACCCCAGCCGATATCGTGGGGCACGCCGTAGATCTCTCCCCGGTCAAGGTCGAAGGCTCTTGCCCATGTGCCGCAAAGCAGCTTGTCCTCGCTTTGGATCTGACTGTTTATGAAGAAGCGGGCGCTGTCCTCCCACTTTTGGCGGAACATGGGGTCCTTCGTCACATGGTAGGCATAGGCAAATCCGAGAGGCAGCCAGTTGTTGGAGTAAAGCAGGTCTGCCACGGGGTCGCCGTTTTCCGCAAGGAGGGCGCATTCGCCGTTCTGCCTGCGGGAGCAATCCGCGTGGTAGTCGGAATCCCACTCCCGATAGCCGCCGGAGGGATGGTGCAGCGTTTCAAGTCTGCGGGTGATGTCATAGAGCCATGCCTTGTGCTTTTCCTCCCCGGTGGTCTGGTACAGCACCGCAAGGGGCATGACGAGCCTGCAAAGCTCCTCTGTTTCGCTGGTTTCCCATGCATTGTAAGGGAAAAGCTCCATAAGGGTGGTGAGCCCGCGGATCCCCGCCTCACGGAACGCATCCGGGGCGCCCCTGCGCCAGGCAAGAAGGAACATGGCAAGGTGGAAGGCGTTGTGGTGGGCCTTGGTTTCGTGGGTGTTGATGCTTTCCCGCATCCTGCGGATGCCCTCGTCCGTCAGGTTTCTGCACTCTGTTACGGGATAGCGCAGACCGTTGGGGCAGGTGGTGTCCAGCAGATACTGCAGGGCATCCACTGCGTCGGAAAAGTGGCGGCTGCCGTTTTCGGAGAAGTTCTGCAGCAGCAGGGTGGGCAGGATCACGCGGGCGGTATCATCGTTATAGCAGCTGCGCCATGCCGTTTCCGTCCAGCGCATCATGCCCCGATGGGGGCCGTCCTTCACCTGCATATAGGTGTAGCAGTAGTCCTCCAGCGCTTCAAAGCGGGCTTTGCTTTCCTCGCTGCCGGTTGCAAGCCAGTGCATCATATACGCGCCGGAGACCTCACTGCAGCAGTCTGTGCGGACATAGTCGGCAGGCTGCTGATAGCCGTCCTTTGCCCGGATATGATTGCGGTAGCCCTCTGTTGTGCCGCCTTTGCCTCCGTCAATGAGGATCTCGCCCTGTTCGAACCATTTGAGTCCTGCGCGGACAGTGTCCTCAAGCTCCCCATCGGAATAGGCGGAAACGGACTTGTGGGTGCACACCGGGGGAAGAAAATCGCAGTCCGTATCTTCTCCCGCAAGGAAGGAGACCACGTACCGCAGCACGCATTTCCAGCTTTCCAGAGGGGCAAACCGCGCCTTGCGGAAGTTGCAGAGACGGAAGCCGCAGATCATGGTGCGGTCATTCAGCATCCACAGGGCGGGAAAGCCCTTTTCGTACCGGGGATCCCTGGGGTCAACACGGTCGTGGGCGTTGATATACTCGTGATAGGCGAGAACGGGCTTTACGCCGGGATCACGGAAGGTGTAGTCCGTGCAGTCGTTATAATGCCCGTCCAGAACATCCCCGGGGGTAAGACCGGGGATCGTGCCCCCGTCATCCCGATAAATGAGCCGCTGATGGGTGATGCCGTTCAGCTGCTTTCCGGTATAGATATCCTCTACTGAGGCAATAAACTCGCAGAATACCGTTTTGCCCCCGGCCATAAACCGCTCCAGCCTGCAGCGGACAGGGGGACGGAGAGGATAGGGCTCCTCCTTGCTGCCGCAGAGGATGGCGGCGGCATCGAAGCTTTCCCAGTCGGCATCTGCGGCATCGTCAAAGCTGCAGAAGAGGGAACCCGGACAGCTTCGCCGAATGAGGGAAGAAAGGTCATTTTCCTTGTCGGAAACGATCAAAATTCGGTTCATGGCGAAAGTTCCTTTCATGATTGTGGCTTTGTTTTACCATGAAGAAGCACTGTTGTCAATCCGTTTCTTGATGGAGGAAACCCGTTGTGCTATACTGAAGAAAAAACCGGAGGCGGAGATTATGCTGAATGTAACGGTGGTACAGCCGGCCTATTATATGGGAGAAAATCCGGATGCAAAGGTGGCTGAATTTCTCAAGGCGCAGCTGAAAACTCTTGCGCAGGGCGGACTTATGGTTCTGCCGGAATATTCCAATGCAGGGGGACTTTCCGATGCGGAAAGCGAACTGCGTGCACTGCCCCGGGCAAAGGAAATGCTTGCCGCGGCATCGGAAGCGGCAAGGGAAAAGGCGGCCTTCGTGGCGGTCAATGTTCTGGAAGAGCGGGAGGGAAGCATCCGCAACAGCACCTATCTCTTCGGAAAAGACGGAAAAGCGGTATTTGTCTATGACAAGATCCACCTTCCCCCCTCCGAGGTGCAGCTTGGCGTGGCCTACGGCGATGGCGCCTGCGTCTGCGAGGCTGACGGTATCCGTTTCGGCTTCATGACCTGCTACGATGTGTACTACAACGAGCAGATCGAATATATCGCATCCCAAAAGCCGGACATCGTCCTCATTCCCGGCTATCAGCGGGGAGAACGGACGGATATCATCCGCGCACAGGCAAAGCTTACCGCCTTCCGCTGCAATGCGTTTGTTGCCCGCTCCTCCTTTTCCATGGGGAGCGACGAAAAGGGCGGCTGCACCATGATCGTTGCCCCCAACGGTGAGATCCTTCAGGACATGGGGAAGGCAGTGGGCAGCGTTTCCGCCGTGATCGATCCCTTTGAAAAGTATATGCGTCCCGCTGGCTTCGGGCAGGGACTTGTCCGCAACGATGATTTTGTGAATCACGGACTTCGCCCGGAGGTGTTTCGGAAATGACATCCTATCTCAAGAAAATGGAAGCGCGGCTTACGGCAGACCGGAAGGATATGCTGCAGCGGATCTGGGCGCCTGTTGTGGTTGCGGTGCCCCTTTCCGATTCCCGAAGGGACGTGTGCATCATGCCGGATGGGGAGATCCGCTCCTACGGTATGCTCTATGCCGATAAACAGTTCGGCAAGGA
>JAFQKD010000012.1 GCA_017397075.1 Oscillospiraceae bacterium
CAACGGCGGGGCAGGAAACGGTATGCACGTCGCTGTCCAGAATGGCGGAGTAGACCATGGAGATGACCTCTGCGGCATCCGCGCCGATGGCACCCACCACCTTGGGGGTGTTGCTGGTCTTGTAGATCAGGTTGCCGGGATCAACACGCTCGGGAGAGAAGCCAAGATAGAAATCCTCACCGCACTTGAGGCCACTGCCTTCTTCCAGAATGGGCTTCAGAAGCTCTTCGGTGGTGCCGGGATAGGTGGTGGATTCCAGAACCACCATGGTGCCGGCGGTGAGATACTTGGCGATCTCAATGGCGGAGTTCTTCACATAGCTGATATCGGGCTGCTGATGGGCATCCAGAGGCGTGGGCACGCAGATGGCGATGAAATCCACATCCTTCACGAAGCTGAAATCGGTGGTGGCCTTCAGCATACCGGAAGAGACCAGCTCTTCCAGATCGGAATCCACAACGTCGCCGATGTAGTTCTTGCCGGCGTTGACCATATCCACCTTGGCCTGCTGCACATCGAAGCCGATGGTTTTGAAGCCGTGCTTTGCCTTGTCCACAGCCAGCGGAAGGCCCACATAACCGAGTCCGCAGACACCCATGGAAAGGGTCTTGCTCTGAATTTTTTTAATCAGCTGCTGCTTGATAGACATATTACTCGATCTCCTCTACAACAGAATTTTCGTTCATTTTGTATTTCATTCCACAGGCGCTGCAGCAGGCTGCCCCGTCTGTGAAGCTGAGTTTCTCACCGCAGCGGCATACATAGCCGCGGATCCGTGCGGGACTGCCGTACACCATGGCATAGTCGGGAACATCCTTCGTCACAACGGAGCCTGCGCCCACAAATGCGTAGCGTCCGATATCGTGACCGCAGACGATGGTGGCATTGGCGCCGATGCTGGCGCCTTTTTTTACCGTGGTCTTCCGGTATTCGGTTTTGCGCTCGATAAATGCCCGGGGGTTAATGACGTTGGTGAACACACAGCTGGGCCCCAGGAAAACCCCGTCCTCGCAGATAACGCCGGTGTAAACGGACACGTTGTTCTGGATCTTCACGCCCTCACCCAGCACCACGCCTGGGGAGATGACCACATTCTGCCCGATATTGCACTTGGGGCCGATGGTGCAGCCCTTCATCACGTGGGAGAAGTGCCAGATCTTTGTGCCTTCGCCAACCTCGCAGCCTTCGTCCACATAGCTGGACTCATGGACAAAATAGTTTTTCTCCATCACAGCGCCTCCAGCACGGCATCAATGACCAGCTGCTGCTCTTCAGCCTCCAGATAGGGATGCATGGGCAGAGACAGTGTTCTTGCGCAGTAGTCATCGGCATTTTTGAAGCTCTCACTGTAACCGGGTTCCTCCGCGAACACGGGAAGCGCGTGCTGGGGGGTGGGATAGTAGATCATATTGGGAATGTTCTTTTCCTTCAGGTGGGCAATGACCCGGTCGCGGGTCTCGGTATCCTTGGCCAGAATGGCGTACTGGGCGTAGATGGATACGCAGTCCTCCTGCACGAAGGGGGTGGTGAAATACGGGGCAAAGGCTTCGTTGTACCGCTTTGCCACCGTCTGGCGGGCGTCGATCTCGTAATCGCCCATAGCCTTCAGCTTGGGCAGGAGAATGGCTGCCTGAATGGTATCCAGACGGGAGTTCACACCCACACGGACATTGTCGTACTTGCCCCGGGGGCCTTTGCCGTGAACGCAGATGGAACGGATCACCGCTGCGATCTCATCGTCATCGGTGAAAATCGCGCCCCCGTCACCGTAGCAGCCCAGAGGCTTTGCCGGGAAGAAGGAGGTAGTGGCGATATCGCCGAAAGCACAGCACATCTTTCCCTTGTAGCTTGCGCCGAAGCTCTGGGCAGCATCCTCAATGAGGATCAGGCCGTACTTTTCGCAGATGGGAGCGATGGCATCGTAATCGCAGGGGTTTCCCAGAATGTCCACAGCCACAACTGCCTTGGGCGTGAGCTTCCCTTCGGCGAGAACGGCCTTGATCTGCCGTTCAAGGCTTTCCGGGCAGAGATCGTAGGTTCTGGGATCGATGTCGCAGAACACGGAGGCTGCGCCGAACATTTTGGAGGGTTCCGTGGAAGAAATAAAGGTGATGTCCGGGCAGAAAACAGCATCGCCCTCACCAATCCCGTAGACCATGTAAGCGATCTGCAGAGCGTCGGTGCCGTTTGCGCAGGTGATGCAGTGCTTCCGGCCGACAAACGCGGCAAGCTCCTGCTCCAGCTGCTTGACTTCGGGGCCGCCGATGAACTTAGCGGATTCCAGAACGGACAGCACGTTGGCGTTGATCTCGTCTTTCAGTTTTCTGTACTGGGCTTTCAGATCAATAAATTCCATACTGTTTCACCTTCTATTTCAAAATATCCAGTAATTTCATGGTCAGATTCCGGAAGCTGTATTCTTCCGCACCCTTGCGGGCGTTTTCCGCATACCGGGCAGTTTCCTCCGGAGACATGGCGGCAAAGCGTTCCACGGCTTCGGCAATGTTCCGGGCGGTGGGCTCTTCCACCTGAAGACCGGCTTCCAGACGGACGGAGGGATTATAGGGGCAGGGGAAATCGGACAGCACCGGTTTTCCCGCCGCGAAATAGTCAAAGAGCTTGTTGAAGCTGATGCCGAAACGAAACAGCTCTGAGGGGGTGTTGTGCGCCAGATTCAGATCTGCTCTGCTTACGATATAGGGAACATATTTCTTTTCCACGCGTCCCTTGAAGATCACATTGGTGATCCCTTCATCCTCAAGCCGCTGACGGAGGGCGGGAAGCTCATCCCCGTCACCCCATACAAGGAAGCGGACGGATGGATTTTTCACCAGCTTTGCGGCATCCAGAAGAAGACCCAGATTATTTACCTTGCGGATAGAGCCGGTATAAACCACCTTATAAAGATCGGCATTATCCAGATCCTCATCGGCAATGCGGAACTTTTCTGCGTTTTCCCGGAACTGCTCCAGCTCTACGCCGTTATTGATATAGAACACCTTGCTGCGGGGGATCTCGTTTTCCCAGCCCTGCTCAAGGATGTAGTCGTAAGCCCCTTCCATGGTGAACACAACGGCATCGGACTTTTTGTAGATCCACTTTTCCAGCCAGCGCAGGGCGATCACCGCGGGATTTTTCGGGCCGGCAATGTCATAGGCTACGATGGATTCCGGCCAGAGATCGGCGATCTCCGCAACGCCGCGGCAGCCGTACTTCCTGGCAAGGCGGATTCCCATTGCGCAGGAGGTGGGAGGCATGGAGGTGGCCACGATCGCATCCGGCTTTGCAAATTTTTTGCATACCCCGGGAAGCTTCCACGCAAATTCGCAGATGTTGTACACCCGCTTCAGACCGCTGCCCTGATAATCGAGGCAGCGGATGTACACATAGTGTACCCCGTCAACAGTCTCTTCCCGGAAGCGTGAACCATCTGTGATCAGATTCCTGTCGGAATTATGGACGGTGCTTGCGGCAAAGATGGTCACCGTGTGTCCCATGGCCATGAGGTACTTTGCAAAATTGGTCTGCCGCGCCAATGGGTAATACTTTGGCGGAACGGCATAATGATTGATGAGCCAGATGTTCATATCAGTTGTAATCCTTCCCCAGCACGGCAAAGACCGTGCGGAACATGGTGGCAATGTCGCCAAAGAAGCTGAAGCGCTTCACGGCGTCCAGATTGTAGCGCATTTTGCCGGGGAGGACTTCCTCGGTATACACCTTATCCACATCCTCCGCGCCTTCCAGAAGCCGGTCCTCATCCTTGTAGCGGATGCTGGCCTCACTGGTGATGCCGGCAGGAAGCAGCAGCGTTGCCATCATTTCCGGCGTATAGGCGGCAACATACTTGGGAACCTCCGGGCGGGTGCCCACAAAGGTCATGGTGCCGTCCAGCACGTTAATGAGCTGGCTGATTTCGTCCAGCCTGCACTTGCGGATAAGCTTACCTACCCGGGTAATGCGGCTGTCGCCGCCCACGGTGACAAGGCTGCCCTTTTTATCGGCATCGGACACCATGCTGCGGAACTTGAAAATGCGGAATTCTTTGCCGTACCGGGTCACACGCACCTGCCGGTAGAAGACAGGTCCGGGGGAGTCCAGCTTAATGGCAATGGCAAGCACCAGAAACACAGGGGAGAGGACAAGCAGCATCACCGCGGAAACAAAAACGTCAAACACCCGCTTCAGGGCAAGTCCTGCCCGATGCTTTTTCAGCGCCTCATAATAGGGGCGCACTTCTTCCGTCCGGAGCGCCTCCGGAAGCTCTTCCCACTTTTTCATTTCCGGTACGCTTTCAGCACGTCCGCATAGCAGGCGGCAACGTAATCGATCTCTTCATCGGTAAGCCGGGTGTGCAGGGGAAGGGTGATCTCGTTTGCAAAATGGGCATAGGCGTTGGGGTAGTCCGCAATGTCAAAGCCCAGCGCTTTATAGGCGGTATGCATGGGCAGCGGCTTATAATGGACGTTGGTGGCAACGCCGCGCTCAGCCATCTTGAGAATGATGTCGTTTCTCTCTTCGGCGGTGATCCCGGGGATCCGGGTAAGGTACAGATGTCCGGAGGAGGCGTACGTATCGGTGTAATGCTCCAGCGTTTCCACGCCCAGGGGACGAAGCGCTGCGTCATACCGGGAAATGATCTCCCGTCTTCTCTGCAGAAGAGAAGCATACCGCTTCATCTGCACAAGACCGAGAGCCGCGGCAACATCGGTCATGTTGCACTTGTACCATGTGCCGACAATGTCGTATTCCCATGCGCCCAGCTTCGTTTTTGCAAGGGCATCCTTGCTCTGCCCGTGAAGGCTGAGAAGCTGCACCTGACGGTAAAGATCATCACTTTCCACACCGGGGATCTCCCGCCAGGTGAGAGCACCGCCTTCCGCAGTGGTGAGGTTCTTTACTGCATGGAAGGAGAAAGAAGAGAAATCGGCAATGCTGCCTGCCATAACGCCTTTGCGGCTGGCACCGAAGGAATGTGCGGTATCGGCCATGACGGCGATGCGGCCCAAAGCCTCCTGCAGGGGAGAGGCGGCGCAGAAAAGAGCCTTCTTCTTTTCCGCAATGGCAAAAATCCGGTCATAATCACAGGGAATGCCCGCAAGATCTACGGGGATGATCGCCTTGGTGCGTTCGGTAACGGCAGCTTCCAGTGCGTCATAGTCCATTTCCAGCGAGTCTTTCTGCGTATCGATCAAGACGACCTTTGCGCCCACATGGCAGATGACGGAAGCGCTGGCCGTATAGGTATAGGCGGAGGTGATGACCTCATCTCCGGGGCCTACGCCAAGGATCCGCAAAGCCATCTCCGCGCAGGCAGTCTGGCTGTTGAGGCAGACGGCCCGCTTTGTGCCGCAGTATGCAGCCACCTGACGCTCCAGCTCCTTGGTGCGGGGGCCGGTGGTGATCCAGCCGGAGCGAAGGGCTTCACAGACTTCCTGAATTTCCTGCTCGGTAATGTCCGGAGGAGAAAAGGGAATATTCATGGTACGAACTTCCTTTATCTGAATTGAGTCAGTTTCTGACATAGGGATGGTAGGTGGGAACGATCTCCGCCACGATCTGCTTCATGTCGCAGGCTTCCACCTTGTAAGCTTCTTCCAGCCGTTCAAGCTGCTTTTTGAACAGCTCGTCGTCCATTTCGATGGGCTTTCCGATGTGGATGAGCTTGTTTGCGGTTTCCTGCATGCCCTCCTCCTTCATGAGGAGCTCTTCATAAAGCTTTTCGCCGGGACGAAGTCCCGTATAGAGGATCTTGATATCCACATCCGGTTCGTAGCCGGAAAGACGGATCATATTCCGCGCCATGTCGTCGATCTTTACCGGGGCGCCCATATCCAGAACGAAGATCTCGCCGCCCCGGGCATAGTAGCCGGCCTGCAGCACAAGGCTTACAGCTTCGGGAATGGTCATGAAATAGCGGATGATGTCCGGATGGGTCACGGTAACGGGGCCGCCGTCAGCGATCTGCTTTGCAAAGAGGGGGATAACGCTGCCGTTGCTGCCCAGAACATTTCCGAAGCGTACGGCCACAAACTCGGTTTCGGATTCCCGGTTCATCATCTGCACGATCATTTCGCAAAGACGCTTGGAGGCACCCATGATGTTGGTGGGATTCACGGCCTTGTCCGTGGAAATGAGCACAAACCGCTTTACACCGTATTTTGCCGCGGCCTTGGCCATCTTGTAGGTACCGAAAACATTGTTCTTGATGGCTTCGTTGGGGCTGTCCTCCATGAGGGGGACGTGCTTGTGGGCAGCGGCATGGAACACCAGATCCGGCTTGTAGGTACCCAGCACATAGTCAAGCCGCGCGGTGTTGCGGACAGAGCCGATCAGCACCACAAGATTCAGCTTGGGATATCTGCGCAGCAGCTCCATCTGGATATCGTAAGCATTGTTTTCGTAGATCTCGAAGATGATGAGCTGTTTGGGATCGGACTTTGCGATCTGGCGGCAAAGCTCGCTGCCGATGCTTCCGCCGCCGCCGGTGACCATGACCACCTTGCCGGAGATATAATTCAGAATTTCATCCACATTTACGCGGATGGGATCGCGTCCCAGAAGATCCTGAGGGTTCACATTTCTCAGCTTGCTGACGGAAACTTCCTCGTTCACCAGCTGATACATCCCGGGAAGGGTCTGCACAGGACAGCCGGTGGTGGCACAGATATCCAGAATGGCCTTTTTCTCTGCGGCGGTACAGGTGGGGATGGCGAAAACGATCTTGCTGATCTCGTATTCCTTCACCATTTCCGGGATGGTCTCCCGTCCGCCCACGATGGGAACACCGCTGATGCGGCGGCCGCGCTTGAAGGGGTTGTCATCAATGACGCAGACCACGCGGTCCTGCACAAACTGGCTGGTCTGGAACTCTGTAATGAGCGCACGGCCGGATTCTCCGCCGCCGATGAGCATCACATTCCGCAGCTTTTTGCCCTTTGTGTTGATCTCCAGCTGATTGCGGAGATTCCGAGCAAGGCGATAGGCAAAACGAATCATTACAACGCACAGAAAGCTCACAAGGAAGCCGATGATATAGTAGGAAACCGGCATCCTTGTGGGCATAAAGCCGCTGACGATCACGGCGCATCCGGCAAGGCACAGAAAAGCTGCGATGATGCGCAGAAGCTCATTGGTGCTGACAAATACCCAAATACTGTTATAGAGCCGCCACAAAGTAAAAACGATAATGCAGAGGGCGCACCAGAGCAGAATCGTCTGCTTGTAGCACTGCAGATACAGTACGGGGATATTGCTGAATTCAAAATCGTGACGCATCCACAGGGCAAAGAAAAAGGATGCCGCAATGGATACTGCATCTATGATGGCAATCAGGATCGCTCTTGCAAGCGTTGAGGTGGCAAGAGAGCCGTGTTTTTTCGTACCCATAGTTCAGCTCGCTTTCTGCATTATGCATTTGGTCACAATATACCTATTATTCGTATCACTATACCATATTTGCCCACGTTATTCAACAGTTTTCGCCGGATTGGAAAGTGAACAGAGAAAAAAGCAGTGCCTGCCGTGAGGACAGACACTGCTGAGCGTTATTTTGCGCAGATGACTGCGGAAGCATCAATGAGACCTTCCGCTTTGGCGGTGACGGTGATCCCGCCGCTTTCGGGGAGAGACCGCACGCAGGCAACGCAGAAACCCGCCAGTGCCTTCTTGTCGGGACGGGCGAAGGATTCCGTTTCCCGGGGATCTCCCGCATCGGTGGTAAGAAGCTCGCCTGCTCCCGTTACGGAGAAGGTGACGCGGTTTGCCGCATGGGGGCAGACTGTTCCGTTTTCATCGGTGACGGCAGCGGTGAGATACACAAGATCATCCCCGTCGGCACGGATAGAAGAGCGGTCTGCCGTCAGGGTCAGGTGATGGGCAGCGCCTGCAGTTTTCACGGAAGCTTCCGCAGCCGTATTTCCGTGTTCATCATAGGCAACAGCCTTTACCTCTCCGGGAGCATAGACCACATCCTCCCAAATGAGACGGTAGCGCAGAAGCTGCTCCATGGGAGCATTGCCTTCCTTAAGGAAGCTGCGCTTTCCGTAAGAAACACCGTTCACAAAGAGCTCCACTTCAGGATAGCTGCTGTATACGTGGACAGGAACTATCCTGCCTTCCATGCCTTCCCAGTTCCAGTGGGGGAAGATATGGAGCACATGTTCTGTTGTCCAGTGGGCTTTGTAGCCGTAGAAGCGGTTTTTCGGCAGACCCGCAAGGTCGACGATGCCGAAATAGGAGCTACGGGAAGGCCACTGGTTGTAATAGGGGGTAGGCTCGCCGAGATAATCCATACCTGTCCAGACAAATTCGCCGGCAAAGCAGGGGTGGTCATCCTGAGCTGCAAATTCCCGTTCGGCATAGTATGCCCAGCCGGGAGCGGCCATGTCGTAGTCGGAAACGGCAAGATCCTCATGGAGCGCTGCGGGGATATCGATCTGTGCGGGCAGATGATAGATGCCCCGGGTGGATACACAGGAAGCGGTTTCCGTGCCCACAAAGACCATGTTCGGGTGCTTTGCGTGGGCTTCGGTATAGAGGTGGGGCTTGTAGTTGAGACCCACAACATCAAGGAAGTTTGCCAGATGGTTTTCAAAGCCTGCCCAGCCCCGGTCAAGACCTGCGGTGACGGGACGGGTGGGGTCGGTCATGTGCACGGTATCGCTGAGCATTTTCGCAGCCCGCCAGCCTTCGGGATCCTGCTGCTCGTTGATCTCGTTTCCGATGGACCATAGTACGACGGAGGGATGGTTGCGGTCGCGGCAGATCACATCGATGGCATCCTGCTTTGCGTGGTCTCGGAAATACTTGGCATAGCCGTTTGCCACCTTGGGGAGATACCATTCGTCAAAGAACTCGTCCATCACCACAAAGCCAAGCTCATCGCAGAGATCCAGAAGCTCGGGAGCGGGAGGATTGTGGCTTGTGCGGATGGCGTTTACACCCATTTCCCGCATGAGACGCAGCTGACGGCGAAGGGCGGCAGTATTCACCGCAGCGCCGAGAGAGCCGAGATCGTGGTGGTTGCAAACGCCGTTCAGCTTCTGCTGCCTGCCGTTGAGGAAGAAGCCGCCGTCGGGGGTGAAGCGGATATTCCGCGCACCGAAACGGACGGAGACATTGTCGCAGACCGTTTTGATTTCGTCCATGAGAACGATGTTCGCGGTGTACAGATTGGGGGTGTCCAGATCCCAGAGCTTCACATTTTCGATCTCGAAAATATCGGAAAGCTCCCCGAGATAGGTCCCGTGCTCCGGGGCGGCGACAGCATTGCCTTCCGGGGAGAGGATCTCTGCACGGAAGGAAACGGATTCGGGACCGACATAGTCCACGGAGAGAAGGAAGCTTGCCTTTCCATCTGCCGCTTCCAGCTGACGGACCCATACGCCGTTATAGGCAATGTGCACCGGAGATTTTGTCACAAGGTATACATTGCGGTAGATGCCCGCACCGGGATACCAGCGGGAGCAATCATGGTAGACCTTTGCGCTTACGGCAATGAGATTCGTTCTGCCGTACTCCGCAAAATCCGTGATATCCACGGAAAAAGACTTGTAGCCGAAATGATTAAAGAAAGCGTGCCTGCCGTTTACATACACGTCCGCTTCCCACATGACACCGTCAAACTCCAGAAAGAGCCGCTGGCCTCTGGCCTCTTCGGGGATCTCCACAGGCAGGCGGTACACACCCTGCCCGAGGATGGGAAGAGCGCCTGTGCGTCCGCTGTGCTCAATGGGGCGGGTGATGCCGTCCTGAGATACGGCGGAATAGCTGCAGTCATTGTGCTCGTCAAAAACGCCGCCGATCGCCCAGTCATGGGGCACACGGACGGTTTCCCAGCTGCTGTCATCGTAAGCAGGGGACCAGACCTCTTCCGGTGCGTCAAAGTCGGGGAAAAGACGGAATGCGTAGCCGTATTTCAGCTGCTGCCGGGTTCGTTCCATAAATAGACCTCCCAAGTAGCTTGTTGATTTTACTATACACCCCTGAAGGAAAAAATGCAATTCGGGCATTGCAATTCGGCGGCGCTTTGATATAATGCAGGTAAGAACACCTAATGCAAAGGAGCTTATATCCGATGATGATCAAACAGAACAAGCTTACCGATGTGTTTACCCTTGCAAACGGCGTGACCATTCCCTGCCTTGGCTACGGCACATGGCAGACTCCCGATGGAGAGACCACCAAAAACTGCGTGAAGATGGCCATCGAGGCCGGATACCGCCATATCGATACTGCTTTTGCCTATGGCAATGAAGTGAGTGTCGGAGAAGGCATCCGTGCTGCCGGCGTGAAGCGGGAAGATATCTTCCTCACCACCAAGCACTGGATCACCGAGCGGGGGTATGACAAGACAGTTGCCGCTGTGGAAGCTTCTCTCAAGAATCTGGGGACCGATTATCTGGACCTGTATCTCATCCACTGGCCTGCCGTTGCACGGCGGACACCCAACTGGGAAGAAGTGAACGCCGAGACCTGGCGGGGCTTTGAGAAGATGTACAGGGAAGGCAAGATCCGCGCCATTGGCCTGAGCAACTTCGAGCCCAAGCATCTGGATGCTCTGTGGAAGACTGCCGAAGTGAAGCCCATGGTAAACCAGCTGGAGTTCCACCCCGGTTACACCCAGATCGATACCATCCGCTACAGCCAGAAGCTTGGCATGGTGGCGCAGGCATGGAGTCCCCTTGGCTGCGGTGCTGTGCTGAAGGATGAAATGCTCAATGCCATGGCGGCGAAATACGGCAAGTCCGTGGCTCAGCTCTGCATCCGCTTTGCGCTGGAAAACAAGGTCCTGCCCCTGCCCAAGAGCACCAATGCCGGCCGTATGGCAGCAAACGCAGAGGTATTTGATTTTGAGATCGCCGATGAGGACATGAAGACCCTCATGGAGATGCCTCTGCTCGGTTTCAGCGGCTTTATTGCCGAGGAAGCGCCCGCAGATGCTCTGGCCTTCGGAGAATAAATCGCAGCAGAAAACAGCTCAGGAAATCTTTCCTGAGCTGTTTTTGTGTCGTTTACTCCTGCGAAAGCAGCATTTCCCGAAGCCGCATGACCTCCAAGGTCTGAGCGGGATCAAAGGGAAGGGTTTTCCTTTCGTAGAAGCGAAGGATCTCCTCCATGAGCACGGCGAAAAAGTCGGAGGTGATCTCCCTGCGGACATAGGTGCCGTCGGGGAGCTTTCCGGTGATGGAGAAGCTCAGTGCGGGAGAGTAAAGAATGAGTGCCTTTTTGCCCGTCTGCGTACAGATGCGGCAAACGCGCTGTGCGCCCAGTGTTTCCGCCCATGCATCCTCAACGGGATCCCTCAGCAGCATTACCGCCATTTCCGCAGTGTGGATGATGTATTCCGGGAAATTCCCGCCGCCTCCGGTGATGATGAGGTCTTCTGCGCCGCAAAACGCTTCAAGCTCCGAAGCATAACGCAAGGCGGAGGTAGTGAAGACGGGCGTGCCGTATTCCTCTGCGATGGCGAAAATGTTCTCCGCAGTTTCCGTATCCGGGGCAAAGGTCTTGTCAATGTAGGTGGGCTTTCCGTAGCGGAGAGCGGTTTCGGCATAGCGCAGATGGGTCTCCGGGTTTGAGGGGGCGAGAATGAGGATCACATCGCTTTTTTCGCAAAGCTCCTCCATCGTATCGCAGAGGGTGACACCCATGGTTTTGCACCATCCGTCGGTGGAAACGCCGTCCACGGGAGAAATATCTCGTTCCGCCCATGCGTAGGAAACCTCGTACTCCAACCCAAGCTTTGCGGATGCCTCACGGATCCATGCCGGGTAGTTGTTTGCGTGCCACTCGCTGAGGTAGTAATCGATAAATCCGATGCGCTTCATTTACAGCGCCACCTCGCATTTTGCCTCCGCGGAGCGGTACAGGGTATCCAGCAGCTTTGCGCTTTCCAGAACGTTTTCAATATTGTTGCGGTCTTTTACGCCGCTTTCGATGGATTCCAGAAATGCTTTATCCTCGCGGAGGTACATGTTGGGGATGTCATATTCCGGCTGAATGGTCTCGAGGGTCTCACCGTCGTAAAGCTCGAATTTGCCGCCGTAGGTGAGCCGTGCGCCGCACTTGTCCCCCAGAAAATCAATGAACATTTCGGGCTGATTGATGTTCTGCGCCCAAGCGCCGTTAAAGGAGATGCTTGCCTTATCGGTGCGGATGTAGCCGGAAATGAAATCGTCCACATCGTTTGTGCCGTTTTCCGTGTCGGCAGTGTCCTCTGCCCACATGGAGGTATATTTATAGGCCTTCATGTCCTTTGCCATCTCGCAGTAGGCGTCGCTTGTCACGTTCACAAGCTTTGCGCCGCCCAGAATGTAGAGAATAAGGTCAAGGAAATGCACGCCCCAGTCAATGAGCACGCCGCCGCCGGACTGTTCCTTTGTGGTAAACGCGCCGCCGAGACCGGGAATGGAGCGGAATGCACGGAAGGAGCAGTACACATGATAGAGCTTTCCGAAACGACCTTCCCGGTTCAGCTCCTCCAACATTTCCACGGACTTGTGATACCGGTTGCAGACGCCGATGTTCAGCATTTTTCCCTGCTTTGCGGCCTCTTCCGCCATTTCGCAGGAGAGGGCGTAGTTCACGGTGATGGGCTTTTCACAGAAAACGTGCTTTCCTGCACGGAGGGCATCCATGGTGACCGTGTAATGGGCGAAGTTCGGGGTCAGCACCCAGACAGCCTCCACCTCAGGGTCATTCAGGGCGATGCGGTAGTCGGTGATGACCTGTTCCACGGCGGGATACTCTGCCTTCAGCGCTTCCGCCTTTTCGGGCAGAAGGTCGCAGGCATACTTGATGCGGACATTTTCCAGCTGAGTCAGTGCGGGGAAATGGGCGTTTCTGGCAATGCGGCCGCAGCCGATAATGGCAATGACTTTTGTGTTCATGGTAAAGCCTCCCTTTTTTGCAGCATGATATGTTTATTATAGAGCCATGAGCGGAAATGTAAATAGCGAAAGTTTCGGAAAAAGATATCCGTTTTTCAGATATACCGGGAAATTTACGGAAAGTAAATGTTTGTTCTTCATGTTTCGGTTGACATAATGAAACGATGCCGTTACAATGAAACCGAAGGTGATGCTTGTGTACGAAAACTATCAGGTGGATAACCTTTATTTGCAGCAGCCTCTGGATTACGAGGGGATCTTTGTGGCGCAGCTTGGCAGGCTTTACTGTAAAAGCGGTCTGGAGATCCATCCCCATGTACATACTGAGCTCTATGAGATCACCGCAGTCACAGACGGTGAAGGGGTGATCTATGCAAACGGGAAGGGCACCCCTGTGCAGCGGGGGGATATCTATCTTTCCATGCCCGGAGATGTGCACAGGATCTGTTCCTCTCTGGACGATCCGCTGAAATTTGACTATTTTGCCTTTTATACCACGGAGGAAACATACCGCACTGCGCTGGACAGGGTTGCAGAGACCTATCACAGCGGGGATATGCGGGTCTTTCGTGAGGAGAGGATCCCACCGCTTCTGGCAAATGCCATCGGGGAGATCGGAGACGGGGATGCCTATGCCCATCCGCTGCTTTCTGCCATGTTTCGGGAGCTGGTCATCTACATCCTGCGGGGATTTCGGGATAAAAGGCCCTCTTTTCGGGGAGAGAATGTGACACGGGCGGAGATACTGTGCTATCGGCTCATGAATTATGTGGACACGCACCTGTACTCCATGAAGCATCTTGAGGAGCTTTCCGAGGCTACAGGCTACAGCTACGGTTATCTCTCTGATCTGTTCCGAAAAACCACGGGAAACAGCCTTTCCGGGTATTATCATGCAAAAAAGCTTGAGGCGGCGAGACTTCTGCTTTTGGAAAACAAGCTGCAGGTCACTGAGATCGCGGAGATGCTGAACTACGCTTCCGTCTATGCCTTCAGCAAAGCCTTTCACCGTCAGTACGGCGTATCCCCAAGGCAATACCGAAAACAGCTGTGATGCCGTATTGCGTTTCTGCAATTTGCTTATATAATGGAATCAGAACATAAAGGAGGTATCGTCATGAACGTGCCGCAGAAAAGAATTGATTTTTTGGATTGGGAGCTTGGCGTATTTTTCCACTTCGGCATCCGCACCTTTTATGAGGGACATCAGGACTGGGACATGAAGCCTATGGATCCTTCGGCCTTTGATCCGAAGGAGCTGGACTGCGAGCAGTGGATCCGCAGCTGCAAGGAAGCGGGAGCCGCCTATGCCATTCTGGTCTGCAAGCATCATGACGGCTTTGCCAACTGGCCCTCCAAATATACGGATTACTCCGTTGCTGCAACCCCATGGAAGGACGGAAAGGGCGATGTGGTGCGGGAATTTGTGGATGCCTGCCGCAAATATGACATGAAGGTAGGGCTTTACTATTCCCCCGCACAGTTCGGTTCCGTGAAGATGGCGCCCAAGGAATATGACGATTATTTCATCAGCCAGATCGGGGAGCTTCTCACCAATTACGGCAAGATCGATTACCTTTGGTTTGACGGCTGCGGAAGCGAAAACCACAAGTACGATACGGACCGGGTCACCAAAGCCATCCGCTCCATGCAGCCTGAGGTCATCATCTTCAATATGTGGGATCCCGATACCCGCTGGATCGGAAACGAGGGGGGCATTGCCTCCATGGATGAAGGTCCTGTGGTGAACGATCTTGCCTTTTCCATCCAGACAGATCGTGTGGACGCACTGGATGAGGATGTGTTCCTGCCTGCTGAGTGCGATATGCGCATCCGCCGTCAGTGGTTCTACAGCGACGCAGATGCGCCGTACCTCAAGAGTCTGGATGAGCTTTGGGGGATCTATCTCTCCTCCGTCGGTCACGGCTGCAACATGCTCATCAATATCGGGCCTGACCGCAGAGGTCTTCTTCCGGAGGAGGATGTAAAGCGGTTTGGGGAGCTTGGGGAAAAGATCCGCCGTGAATTTGCGGAGCCCATCTGCACCTTTGAGGATTTCACCCGTGAAGGAGATACCTTCCTTGCTCCTGTACCGGAAGGAAAGCTTGTGAAGTATGTGGTCATTGAGGAAGACCTTACCGATGGGGACAAGGTCACGGATTTCGATATCGCCGTCCATGTAGATCCATGGACAAAAGCCAAAAAGGTTTTCCGGGGCTGGAAGATCGGCCATAAGGTCATCTGCCCCCTGCCTCATCTTGCCGCCCACAGAGTTGCGGTGAATGTCACCGGCGAGGGTTACCGCCTGAAGAATATCCGGGTGTTCTGAGAAAGGGGACGGGATGCTCTTTTACACCGTGGAGGAGTTTTTTCGCAAGGCGGAGAGCGTAAAGCCGCTCACAAGAGAAGAGGAGAAAGTCCTTGCCGCAGCCATGAAAAATGGGGATGAAGCGGCAAAAACGCGGATCATTGAGGGGTATTTACCCTTTACGGCAGGGGTGATCCGCCGTCAGCCTCCGCAGCGGCAGACGCTGCGGCTTGTGCTTCGCTGCTGCATGCTTCTGGAGCGGGAGGTGCAGAGATTCGACTTTCTGCAGGAGGGGGAGACCTTTGCCCACAGACTCAGCTGGGGACTGCGGCAGGCGGTAACACGGGAGATCGTAGAGCGGTAATTTGACAATCCAGCAGAAGTGTAGTATGGTAACTAAAAGCTTTAGATACTCCGGGAAAAAAGAGGAAAGGGAGCTATGACATGAAGACAACACTACTCATCATGGCTGCAGGGCTTGGCAGCCGATTCGGCGGCATAAAGCAGCTTGCACCGATCGATGACGGCGGTCATATCATCATGGATTATTCCATTCATGACGCCATTGAAGCCGGGTTTGAAAAAATAGTATTTATCATCCGCCGGGATATTGAGGAGGATTTCCGCAGCATTATCGGGGAGCGGATGGAAAAGCTCTGTGCAGAGCATGGCGTGGAAGTGGGGTATGCCTTTCAGTCTATAGAGGATCTTCCGGAAGGCTATGCTGTGCCGGAGGGACGGAAGAAACCCTGGGGTACCGGACAGGCGGTGCTTTCTGCAAAAGGTTTGGTCAGAGAACCCTTTGCCGTCATCAATGCAGATGACTTTTACGGGAAGCAGGCTTTCCGCAGCCTGCGGAGTTTTCTGAATACCGAAGCGGCGGACGGCGCTTTCTGCATGGCGGGATTCATTCTGGAGAATACCCTGTCAGAAAACGGCGGGGTGACCCGGGGCGTATGCCGCGTGGATGAGGCCGGATATCTTACCGATGTGGTCGAGACATCCGATGTTGTCCGGAAAGAAGGCGGCGTATTTGCAGGGGACAAGGCACTGTCCCCGCAGTCCATTGTTTCCATGAATATGTGGGGACTGACGCCTGCGTTTTTCAAAACGCTGGAGCTGGGATTCGGAGAGTTTTTGTCTGCGGCAGTGAAGGAAAATCCGCTGAAAGCGGAATATCTGCTGCCGATCATTATCGGGAAATTGCTTTCTGAACAGAAAGTATCCGTAAAGGTGCTGGAAACCGGAGATAAGTGGTTCGGTGTTACCTATCAGGAGGATCGTGAGACTGTTGTACAGAGCGTCCGAAAGCTCATTTCGGACGGTGTATATCGGGAAGACCTCTATTCGGATCTGTAAATGCATAAGAAAACAGCCTGCCTATTGGCAGGCTGTTTTCTTATCTGCAGTTCGGGGATAGTCAGCTTAAAGAGCACAGCTTCAGTGCGTGAAGATCGCCCTCTACAACGCAGGTCTGTTCTTTTGCCGTCAGCTCTGTGACCTTTCCGTCGGCCTCGATGGACTGATGGATCAGATAACGGGCCTGCAGAGTGGCAGTATCGGGGAAGGCATCCTTGTCCATGGGTCTGGAAAAGTTGATGAGCTCCACATTGTCGCAGTGCTGTTCCAATACGATGAGGCAGGATGGGTCATGTGCGCGCCGGGTAAAGAACGCGGTCATGTCGGTTATGCGGACATCAGAAACGTTGCCCACACCGTTGGGAGCGGCGTCTTCGGCAAAAAGAGGGACTCTGCAATACCGCAGACCGTCCATATTGATGGCATACGCACGCACGCCGGCATAAAGATTTTCGATGCGGATATTGCGGATCGGGGAAGTGATGGAAGACATACGGATGGCAGTGTGGCAATCTTCGGCATAGATATTGCGGCAAACGATATTTTCGATAGGACCGCAGGTAAGACCGCGGTTTTCTTGCCGCTGGTTCCCGTCATCGGCATTGAAAGCCAGCAAATCATCGTTGGGCTGACCGTTTAAGCCGCGGATATTTTCCACAACACCGTTTCGGCAGTAACCGCTGAAATGAATGCCGTCCTGATTGAAATTCATGGCATCGGCAGTCAGCGTGATGTCTTTGATTTCAAACTGATTGAGCCTTCCCATACGGATGTAGTACCCGATGGGATTTGCCACCGTAAGGTTCAAAAGCTTCAGATTTTTGACCGAGACAAAGTTCATGCAGGCACCGCCGGTGGAATTGATGGTGTAAATATCACCGGGTTTTTGATTGTATTCGTGGCCGAAACCGCCGTCCCAGATGCCGCCTTCCAGCGTGATGTCCTCGTTTCCGTCTTCGGTATCGGCATTGGTCAGCAGAAAATCGGATTCCGTCATGGGTTTTGCGGCAATGAAGATGATCCGTGCATCCGGCTCTGCGTGAATATGTCTGTGGGAAGGAATTTTCAGCGGACGGTCCACCGTATATGTGCCGGAGGGAATAGAGATATCCAGCTCGCCGGCAAAAAGTGCAGACTGCAGAGCCGTGAAATCGTTATGCTTTCCGTCACCGATGGCGCCGAATGTTTTGATGTTTATCATGTATACCTCCCGAAAAAAATCGATGATCGCCAAACAGGGCTTGCTGCGGCAGAATGCCGCTATTGATGTCAGTCTATATTATAGCATAATTTTTGCGTTATGCATTTACACTGTATCTTGCGATGATCTCATCCTGTACCTTATCGGTGAGGGCAACGAAGTAAGCGGAAAGGCCGGAGATGCGCACCATGAGATCCTTGTGCTGCTCAGGGTGCGCTTTCGCATCCAGAAGCTCCTTCTGGGAGAGGAAGTTCGGCTGCAGGGTTGGACAGCGGGAAGCCTCACAGGCGCGGACGAAGGCGGCAAAATGCTTTGGCGTCATGCCGCCGGAGAGGGGGAGCTTCAGATCCAGCACAGCGCTTCCGCCGCCGGTGACGGTAAAATTCATGTTTGCCATGGTGCGCAGAGGCGCTGTCACATCGGTGAGGGGCTGCAGCTGACTGGGAGCGCAGCCGGGACTTGCAAGGTCGTGATCCCGTCTGCCGTCTGGTGTTGCCCGAAGAGCATCGGCAAAATAAGAATAGTAATAGTATACGAAAAGACTTGGGATATGTCTTCCGCCCCGCTCGTTTTTGAGGGAGAAGATGTGCTTTGCAATGTCGCTGAGGAAGCGCTGCGCCAGTGCGTCCGGTTCTTTTTCCCCGTGCCCGTATTTGGGTAGGGCAATGGCGGTCTGGCGCAGGTCTTCGTATCCTTCCCAGTTTTTGGCAAGAACAGCGTTGAATTCGGAAAGCGTCAGCCGCTTTTCCTCGAAGACAAGCTTTTTCAGCACATAGAGAGAATCTGCAGTTGTGCCGAGACCCACAAGGGCAACGGTGGAGAAATTGTATTTGGCGCCGCCCTTTGTGTAGTCACGGGCGTTTTGGATGCAGCCGTGCTGGGTGGAGGAGAACAGAGGTGCCGGGATGGATTCCTTCAAAACCTGCTGAGAGATGTTGCGCTGGTCGATCATCACGCGGAAAAACCGGGTGACGGTGGCGATAAACTGACCGTAGAAATCCTCAAAGCTTGCGGCGTTTTCGATGGGCTTCAGAAATTCTGTGCCCCGGTCATACCGCAGAGAAAGATCCAGAAGCCGGGGCAGAGAAACGTAAAGTCCTGCGCCTTCCGTATGTCCGAATCCCTCGATCATGGTCTCCTGACAGCCGCCGCTGACATACATCCGGGCATCCAGCAGATTTACCCCGGAGCGCACAAGACCGGAAATCACAATGTCATCGTTGATGAGAACGAAATTATTGTGCCCGGCAAGGACAGCTGCGCCGATGACCTCCAGATATTCATCGGGAGAGGTTTTGCAGTAGCGGCAGTTCAGCTTGGGGTTTACGCAGCCTGTGCGGTGATGTTCCTCGATGACCATCCGGGTTACCGGGTTATATACAGCCTTTCCCTCTCTGTCGCAGCCGCCAAGCTGGATGCAGGTGCTGGTTTCCGGCCATGCGTTGTCATCCAGATGGAACTTGATGTCCGTGTGGAGCATCCAGAGACCAAGAAGCTCCCGCGCTTCTTCTTCGGTGATGCGTCCTGCGGCAAGATCGGCTTCGTACAGGGGACCAAGAAGCCGGTCCATGTGGCCGAGCTGAGAAATGCCGATATTCTCCAGAGCGGCTGTGGCCTCCCGGGTGAAAAGCAGCATGCAAAGTCCCTCATAGAAGGTTTCCGGAGGACAGGCGGGGATCTTCTTTGCGGTGCGGGCAATCATGGAAAGGAAAAGTTTCTGTTTTTCGTCCCGAACGTCCCGGAGAAGTTCCTCCGCTTTTTCGGAAAACCGTTTTGCGGCAAGAAGCAGGGCGTTGAGGCTTTCCATGGCTGCGGTGCAGAAATCATGCGCTTCGCTGCCTTTTCTGAGGCTTGAAAGCTTTTCGGATAGTTTCTCGAGAAGTCCGTTGACCCCAAGGGAAAAGAGCGTGGTGTATCCCAAAGTATGATGATCTACATCGAAGCTTGCGTGAATGCCGCACAGACCGATATCCTGAAAATCGAAAAGCTTGTCAAAATGCCGGTACATATCCGCAATGAGAGGGTGCTCTTTCAAGATTCCTTCGTTCACCCGATCCCACATCCAGTGAGATGCGGGGGCAGGAGCAAGCCCCCAGCTGTCCGGGTCGAGGATGCCCATTTCGAAAAAGAAGGGGCTGGAGGGGAAAATCTGCGGCATGAACCGCTCTGCCATAAGCCGATGGATCCTGCTTTTCAGCAGCACGGGAGGGGTATCGGGATGTTCTGCCCAGAAGGCATCCATCTCCTCGTAGATCCCCTGACGGACGGAAAGCGTGCGCTCCACCAGAGAACCGGGGACAGGCGTGTGCCCCGCTTCAATACAGGGGCGCAGCTGGTCAAGGGCACGGTAAAAGACGCGCATTTCGTTTCTTGCAGATTCGTAGAGCATGACAGATACCTCCCACAATCGGATACTGTGTTCATTATACGCCCTTGCATTTGCTTTGCAATGCTGTATAATGAAAGAAAATTGATGGATTGTGCAAAAAAGATGTAACGGCAGGTGTCAATATGACCATTGCAGACGGGAATATTTGGAATAAACAGCGGGAAACCTTCCGTCTTCACCGGGAAAACGGAAGATCCGATTATCTGTTTGTGTATTTTCGTTCTCCTGCCCGGGTGTGGGTGAAGGGAACCTATGTCGATGTGGAGGACGGAGACTGCATTCTCTTCGGACGGCATGAAAAGCAAAGCTATCACCCCCGGCTGGGACTTTGCTTTCTGCATGACTATCTGCATTTCGATACGGAAACCATGGAGGAGGAAACCCTGCTCCGTCAGATTCCCAAGGGAACTGTCTTTCGTCCAACTTCAGCCGGAGAGGTGGAGCGGGCGGTGGCGGAGATCGTAAAGGAACTGAAAAGCGGCCTTCCCCGGTGCAGAGCGCAAACGCTTTCTGCCCTTGGGACGGTCTTCCTCTGCCGGGTGATCAGCGGATTGGAATATGCCTCGGTGCATAACAGAGCGCGAAAGCACGTGGATACGCTGATGGCGCTGCGGGAGGAGATCTACCGTGAACCGCAGGAAAACTGGACGGTGGAAATCCTTGCCGGCCACGCCTGTATGAGCCGTTCCGGTCTGCAGCACCTGTACAAGGCATTTTTCGGCGTTCCCTGTATGGAGGACGTGATCGCAGCAAGGATCGGCCTTGCCAAGGCATATCTGCTTAGCGGTGACCTCGGCGTTGGGGAGATCGGAGAGAGATGCGGGTACCGGAACACGCCCCATTTCATCCGCCAGTTCAAGTCCGTGGTTGGCGTAACGCCGGAAAAATTCAGAAACAGCTGAAAACCGGCCTGCGTAAGCAGGCCGGTTTTGCTTGGTATCAATCGTCCAGAATGCCGGTAAGGGCGGAAGTTTTCATGGGTGCCTTACGCTCAAAGGCGGATTCGATGGTAACGGTCTTTCCGGTCTCGCTGCTGGTGCAGACGGCGGACATGACCTCCACCACGTGAAGCTGCTGATGGCAGTTTGCCCGGTGATCCCGTCCGGTGGTGAGTGCCTTTGCCATGTCGGCAAGACCGAGACCGCGGGAGTTTTCGGGATAGTCGAAGATGAGCGGCATGGAGACCTTCTCTGTGGAGCCGATACGCTGCAGAAGCACTTCGCCGCTGAAGCAGTTGGGGTCGGGAACATAGATGGTGCCTTCGGAGCCGTAGATCTCCAGGACGTCATGATCGTTGTGGGTCACATCGAAGGTGGTGAAGATGTTTGCCAGAGCGCCGCTCTTGAAGCGCATGGTGCCCATGGAGAAGGTGGGTACTTCCACATCGATGATGTTGCCGTACTTTTTCTGGCTGAGAATGGGACGGGTGGGGAAGGACTTTGCGGTCATGCCGTTTACCTCTGCCACGGGACCCAGCAGATTGATGAGGGCGGTAACATAGTAGGGACCCATGTCAAAGAGAGGGCCGCCGCCGTACTGATAGAGGAATTCCGGGTCGGGATGCCAGCGCTCGGGACCGTTGGAAACGAAGCGGGCGGTGCCGCCGATGGGGGTGCCGATGAAGCCGCTGTCAATGAGGTGGCGGGCGGTCTGGATACCGGCGCCCATAAAGGTATCGGGTGCGCCGCCGAGACGGAGGTTCTTTTCAGCGGCGAGAGCCACAAGCTCCCGTGCCTCATTCAGGTCTGGGGAGAGGGGCTTTTCGGAATAGACGTGCTTTCCGTGGAGAAGTGCCTGCTTTGTGACCTCGTAATGCTCGTAGGGACGGGTAATGTTCAGCACGATGTCCACATCCGGGTCACGGAAAAGCTCGTACATATCCTCGTACAGTTTGGGAATGTTGTATTCCTCCACAGCCTTTTCCGCACGCTCACGGATGAGATCGCACACGCCGATGATCTCCACCTCGCGGAACATATTGGTCAGATTTTTCAGATAAATGCCGCTGATACAGCCGCAGCCGACAAAACCGATACCGATCTTTTTCATGGAAAATGCCCCTTCCTGCAGAACGGATTTTTGCTTAGTATACCATCAATGAAGATGCTTGACAACAGAAAATCACTGTTGTATGATACGGAAAACTAAACCGTTTCAGTAAATGCGAAAGGAGCATAAACGTGAAGCAGAAGCTGACGAGCCTCTCCGGTCTGCAGATGGCTGCAGCAGACATGGGGGGAAGCTGACAAAAGAGCAATCTGCCGTAATATCGGAGACTTGAATATGTATACACCGAGTGAACAGAAATTCATAGAAGCGTTTTGCAAAGAGCTTGGCGGGGTTATTTTTCCCTTAAATTTGGATGTGGCGGAAAAGACAGCCGCCGGCGAACTGCAGAAATTCTTTGCCGGTTACAAAACAGACGGCAGCAAAAACTGATCATCGGCCGTGCCTGCAACAGCGAAGCCATCCGCAGCCTGTGCGAAAGCGGTGAACTCAAAATTACCGGGGTCTGCGAAGAGGATGACGGATTTGAAATCAAAACCGCAGGGGAGGATATCGTCATTGCAGGTGCAAATCCACGGGCAGTGCTTCACGGGGTATATGCTCTGGAGGAGTGGATTCTGGCCGGAATGGAAGGAACACCGGATACTTTTGTTGTTCCGCATTTTCGCAAGCGTTCAGATGCATTGGGGCACTATCATAACGGCGGAACCTTTCACTTCGGGAATGATCCCATCGATGCCAAAAAGGCTGAATATCTTTCCCGTCTTCGAATCAATCAGTTCTGCGCCTGCTTTGACGGGTCTCCCTTTGGCAACCACATGGCAGACTTTGTACACAGCGATGTTTTCACCTTCCAGCGTTATCCCTCTTTTGAGGCAATCAACACGCTGAAACATTCTTCCGAGATTCTGGCAAAGTACGGGATTGATTTCATTATGATGCTGTGGGAGCCTGTGCTGCCTGCAATTTTTGCACCGCTGGATCAGTATCCTCCCGAAGCGCTTGGCAAAGTGCGCCGCCCCTGGGGAGGGGATGAGAATCATCTCGATACGACCCTGTGTGTTAACAGCCCGCTTGTTCAGGAATACTACCGGGATCTTACCCGTAAATTTGTCAAAGAATATCCCCATGTCCGCGGCATTTTTTTCTACAATCTGGATGGTTCTTCCTGGCTTTGCACGCCGGAACTATGTCCCCGATGTGCGGAGAATCTTGTGGATTCCGATCCTTCCGTGCATAATCCTTGGGAGTCGCAGGCGAAGATTGCAACGGTTTTGGCAGAAGCTGCCCACGAAGAAGATCCCACCTTTACCTTTAACTTTTGGGGAGCGGTCCATTTTCACGGGGATGCGATCCGAAAAATGTATGCATCGGCCAACGGCTGCGATTATTTCACCACAGGCGCCATGGGTTCCGATCACGATCTGTATGTCTCCGTGAAGGATAAGCTGTGTCCTGCGGCAGCGGATACGCTGGAAGAGGCGAAACGGCAGAACATTCCGGTTTACATCTACTATGCCTATAACAAGCTGGAAGCCATTCAGACCGGATTTCCCAATCCGCTGATCGTAGCGGATTCCATCAAAACCTTCAAAAGGTGGGGCGTTCGGAATCTGATGGAAGTAACCGGGCCTACCCCGGCACTGAATCAGCTGAATGCCATCGCGATGCGTCAGTTCCAGACCGATCCCGATACGGATGTGGATGCATGGGCAAAAAAGCTTGCCCAGCGCCAGTTTGGCGCCAATGCAGCGGAGAAGGCCCTTGAGGTTTGGCGGCACACCCGGGACGCCTATGAATGCTGGAATGGCTTTGAAATGAATCCGCTCAGAGGCAGCCAGTTTATGCTGCGGATGGGGTTGTTTTCGAATATGGGGGACGGCACGATCGAAATCCCACTCATGCTGCCTTCTGTTCTGGATGTGTTCGAAGATTTTGTGTTTGGGACACTTACGAACGTCGAACCGTGGTACGCGGAAGACTACCGCCGTTATGCCACCGCGGAGTGCGTTAGGCGGTTTGAGGCGATGGGTGAAGCGCTGAGACAGGCGGTGAATGCCGGAAGAGAACTGGCTGAGTTGGCATCCGACGAAGAATATATTGGGATTTGCCACTATACCGGCGGTTTTGAGGGGATTGAGCGCCACACAATGCAGGAATATGCAAAGCTTAACCTTGCGCCCCTTGAAATGTCTTATCTTCTGTGCCGCCAGAAAACGCATCTTGTGAAAGCGGTCATCGCATTGACTGCCATGCGCGACGGTGAGCCTGCAGAAATTCCCGCACTGCGCAAAGCGTATCGGGCAATTCTGGAAGAAGAACTGGCGCTCATGAAGGAGTTTGGCGCACTGTTGAACAGGCTCTCCCGCCAGCGTCCTTGCCTTGCGTTGACCGGGATGTGTCAGAGTGAAATTCTTCGGTACAAAAAAATAGCCGACAGGCGTGCTGCGGATACGGCGCAGTATCTTTCGGAAAATCCATGAGAACAGAACACCGAACAATTTTCCTGTGTAAGATAAGAAAGGAATATGACAATGGAGCAAACGCTTTACTCCCTTGGCGGTCTCTGGAAGATCGTGAAGGACGAAGAAAACAACGGCAGAGCCAAAGGATGGGCGGAGAAAATGCCCGAGCTGACCCTTTCCGAAATCCGCATTCCCGGTACGGTGAAGCAGGACGAGGTGCCGTATCTGCAAGTGCCCTATTCCTCCGTGTTCCCCGGCTATCACGGCTATGTCTGGTACTACCGTACCTTCGAAGCAGAAAACCTTCCCGGCGCAGGAGCGCGTGCGCGCATCGAGTTTGACGATGCGGGACACGTGGCGGAGGTGTTTCTCAACGGTGTGTTCCTCGGCAGACATGAGCAGCACGAAGACCCCTTCTCCTATGACATTACCGATGTGCTGAAGGCAGGGGAGAATCTTGTTGCCGTGCGCTGCTTTGAGCCTGCCCCCATGCACGAGCCTATTGACGGCTACACCCTGCGGGAGATCCCCAACGGCATCCGCGGCTTTGCAAACTACGAAAGCGACCATGCCGGCGGCATCCTCGGCGAGGTGCGGCTTGTGATCGTGCCAACCGTCCGCGTGTCGGAGGCGTATCTGCGTCCCATGGCAAAGACAGGTGAAGTGCAGTGTGAGATCACGCTGGAAAACGTGGGCGAGGAAAAGAACCTGCAGCTTTCCGTCTCCACTGCGGAAATGAAGACAGGACTTCCCGCAGCCTTTAAGGAAATCTCCGTTACCGCGCCCAAGGGGATCAGTGTGCAGAAGTTCAGCTTCACCGTGCCGGGGCATAAGCTGTGGGAAATGGATTGCCCCGTGCTTTACATTTGCAGTATCGCCCTTGACGGCGCACAGCAGAAGACCGTACGCATCGGTTTCCGCGAGCTGGAAATGCGCAACGGATTCTTCTTCCTCAACGGTAAGCGCTTCTTCCTCAAGTGTACGCATTTTAATATGCAGACCTTCTCCGTTATCGGCATAAAGGCCATGGGA
>JAFQKD010000156.1 GCA_017397075.1 Oscillospiraceae bacterium
CGAGACCGCCCCGATGCTGCGTTACCGCCTTTTGAGGGGCGACAGCCCATCTGCAAGACGGTGCCTTGCCTCAGGACGGTCTCGCGGCTCGGAAATCTGCGACCTGAGCGGGATGGATGGTTCGCTCAGACAATCTTTTATGAAGCAGATGGGCTGGCGCCCATCAATGAATAAGAGGCAGGCTGAGCGGATCAGACGCTCGCTCAGGCGGGTTTGGATAATATCGCTCAGCCTAAGGAGCGGGGATGTTTCCTGCTCCCAGTGTGATTATACGGGAAATACAAAAGAAAATCGAAAGCAAATTGCGTATAAACTGTTAAGAATCCGTGAAATTCCTCAAAATTTCAGCCGGAGCTTAATATGGGTGATTCCTTCCCGGAGCGTGACGGCATTTTCAGGTGCGTCACCGGAATCGTCCGGAACCGCGGTAACACCGCAGATCACGCAGCGCTGATGAAGCGGCCGGGAGAAGCTGACCTCCAGCGTTTTGCCGTCCCAGAGAATATCGCAGCTGCCGCCGGAATAGCCAAGATTCTTTACGGAAAATGGCTTTTCATACCAGCTGTGGGGAACAGCGGAGAGAAGCCGTAGCTCCCCGGTCTCCACCGTCTCATAGGCAAACATCCATCCGGTCATGATGGGCGTGGTGAGAAGGGACGGGATGCAGTCCGGTGCCCGGACAGCCCCAACGGCATCCGTCTGCTCGTAGTAACACATGAGATCCGGGTGACCCTGATGGGCGGTGTGGGCATAGAGAAGAAGGCGGAATTTGTCCGTCTTTCCCGTTTCCAGCAGATACCGGGCGTAATGCAGCACCGGCCAGTCATCAAACCAGCGGTAGAACCGGGTCATGGCGAGAAATTCGCCGCCAAGGTTTTCCCGCATATTTACGATTGCCTCTGCCTGCTCTTCGCTAAGCAGCATGGCGCTGAGGGCTTCAGGATAGTAGCGGTAGTTTGCGTAGGTGTTTTCCGTGAGATCCTGATCGCTTCCCTGTGCGCGCATGTGGCTCACGGTCATGTAGGCCTTGTATTCGCTGTCGGTCATGGCAGAGAAGGTGTCCCGGCAGTTCGACAGGGTGGCAGGCTCTGCCGTATAGCCAAGACGGAAAGGCGGAAGAGATCCAAACCGGGTCTCTTTCGTGACGGAGGCCAAAACTTCGGTAACATTTTTCCGCAATAGTGCCGCCATCGCAGAGAAACGTTTGCCTTCAAGCCCTTTCAGAGACAGC
This sequence comes from Oscillospiraceae bacterium, assembly GCA_017397075.1. GTDB lineage: Bacteria > Bacillota > Clostridia > Oscillospirales > Oscillospiraceae > RGIG1893. Next base: position 1,232 of record JAFQKD010000156.1, read on the forward strand.
AGCGTATCCAGCGCTTCAAGACCCCGGATGGCCCAGAGATTGTTGTTGAGATATACATGAACGCGGGTGTTGGTGTCCGCTTCGGCACACATGCGTACAAAAACACGGTCATCAAATTCGGGGCAGGGGACGCACACATCGAGGATAAGCTCACCGATGCCCATGAGCTTTTCCGTATCTTCTTCTGTCCACCGGGCAAAGTCCAGCTTTTCCCGATAGCGGCAGAGAATAAACAGAAGCTCGCCGTATTCTTCGGCGCTGGCGCCGTAGATCTCGTGCTCGCCCTGTCGGTAGACAAAGCGCCCCTCGTCGTTCAGTACATAGGTGAACAGATGTTCCCGGATTTGCCGTGCCCAAGCTTCTCTGCCCAGAAGACAGGCGGCTTCCAGCGTCCAAAGATAGTTGGGCGGGAAATTATCGTGCACCTCGTCCCCGTACCAGAGGTGTCCGTAATGGGCGTGAGGACCGGTGAAGGTGTGGGCGGCAGCCATCATTAAGCCTTCTGCGGCAATTTCCGGCGTTTTTTCCGGCAAATCAAACGCTGTGCCCTGCTTTCCGAACCGTACCCAGAAGCTTACCGTTTCCGCAAGGGCATTCAGGAAGGTTTCCTTTTCGATGACACGTCCGGTTTTCCGGCTGAGGGAGGCAATGCGATAGGTGATTCCGGCATCGTCGGGGCTTGTGAGGCGGTATTCTTTGATTCTGATCCAAACGATGGGGTCACGGTCGGGATCTCCCGGCTCAACAAAATACAGAAATTCAAGTACGTTTTCCCCATCCGTGTGAACAGAAAGAAGGAGCGGGTATTTTCTGCCTAAAAGCATCTGCTTCGGCATACGGCTTCCCAGATCCGGGTCAACCTCCGCGGGAGCAAAAATGGGGTTGGGCTTTCGCTGCGCACCGCTGAGACCGGGGATGATCTCTCCTACAATATTCACCGTGACGCCGCCCCATGCCGCAGGCCCGCTGAGAAAACAGTAGGCATCGGTTCTCACCGGCGGCAGAAGCGTTTCCACATCGGCATAGGTGAAATTGCCTTGCCGGAGAAGCTTTTCTCCCAGAATATCTTTCCCGGAATCCAGCAAAGCATCCAAATCCATGCCCGCGTAAAGCTCACGGGACACAGACTTCTGCAGATCGGCGCAGTCATACATGGCAAGGACAGCGGTTTCCTCTTTTTGGGAAAGCGCAATGTGCCATGCGCCGTCCCGGTATGTTTCCGTGACAGTATCGCCGTTTCTGCGGCGGTAAAGAAGAGAAGTAAATTCCATGCGGATTGCTCCTTTCTGTGTGATGGACATCTATATTTTACCATTGAATGGAGCTATTGCAACTGTTCCGGCAGAAAAACGCCAAAGCAATGCCCGGCGTTTTCCGAAATATTGAATTTACCCGACAGCCGGTTCGTCCATCGCGCCGAAGAATATCTTCATCACGTATACTCCGGCTTCACCCCGAATGAAGTACACCGCGTATTCCGGATTTTCGCCCCGGTGAGAAGCTTTCAGTTCAAATTGCCCGCTGCTGTTCCGGGTCAGCGTATAGGTCTCTTTTTCGATATAGCCGGTGTCGCCGTAGTCATGATAATAATCCTCGCTGATGACCAATGTGTCGGTATCCCAGGCAGCATCAAAAATCAGCGTACCTTCGTCAGCAATCGTACCGGAGGGAAGCGCGCCGTAGTCCCAATCAAATCCCTCCGGATACCCGGCAGGAAAGAAGGTCTGGGGAAGGGAATCTGCACCGGTATTTACAGTGACGGAGAGGGCGGCACCATATTGTTCTTCCTCTTCGGGAAACTCGGCGGTAATGCAGCCGTCTGTATAGATAAGCCGGCCTTCGGCAATAAGCTCATGGGTGCGGTGATCCCGTTTTTCCACATGGAGATATCCGTCGTCTTCATCATACCGCAGGGAGAAGTCGTAAGCTCCGCGGGTGGAAAGCTCGTAGCTTGCGCCGTTAGCATAATCGCAGATCACGATCCTCTGGTCGATCACGCCGGAACCCATGCTGAGCTCAGCGCAAAGATCGGGAAGATCATCCCCGGTGAGATCGGTAAAGTAACAGCTCCAGATGGGCATGCCGTAGATCAGGGCGGTGCTTTCTCCGTTGGCTTCTGCCCGGATCTCCCCGGAGGAAGCGGAAAAGATGACATGGGGAAATGCCTCAAGCTCTGCGGTAACGGAGCTGTCCCATGGCAGAGCGGCGGGATCCTCGGTATAATCGAACCACTTTGTTACCGTCGGCGGAACGGACGGTGCGCCCACGATGGAAAGTGCGGTATCGTAGTCCCTTCGCCCTGTGCGGTAGTACCGCAGTTCATCCCCGTACTGCACCACCGCGTAGCGAAGAAGGGAACCGTCCTTCCGATCATGGACGGTAATGCGGTGATCGTCGGAAATGACGAATTCCACACTTCCGGGAGAATAGAGACTGCGGGAAGGCTTGCGGCAAGCTGTCCATTCACAGGAATCAAGATAGGCGGCAAGGGCGGAACCTGAAGTGCTGCCGATGCGGATCTCACCCACATCCGGGGGACAGTAGATCACCGTGATGCTCTCCCGGTCAGCCACGAGAGAAGCTGCATTTTCATAATGCAGGAAGGAGAGATCAGGCTCTTTTGTACTGTCTGCGGGGTTCGTGAGGAAGCATACGGCCGTCACGGTGCAGACCGCAAGGGCAAGAACGGTCACCAGAATGGCAGGCTTTTTGTACCGCAGGACGGATTTCACCCGTGCCTTTACCCCGACCTCCCCGAAGGCAAGAGGGCAGGCGGCAATGCTTCGGCGGCTGATGCTGCAGGACAGCAGCGCCCGGGAATATTCAGCCCGGTCTTCATTGTTCAGACCGCGGATCACACGCTCATCACAGGCAAGCTCAATGTCCCGGCAAAGCAGGCTGTAGGCCAGCCACACCAGCGGGTTGAACCAATGGACCGACAGAAGCAGGTATCCCAGAAGCTTCCACCAGTGATCCTTCCGTTGGATATGCGCCGTCTCGTGAGCAATTACATGGGCCATTGCAGAAAGCTCCAGATCAAAGGGCAGGTAAATGCGGGGACGGAAAAATCCGAGCACAAAGGGAGCGGGGATAAATTCACTTTGCAGGATATTTTCCCGCAGCAAAACGGCGGTTTCCACCCGTTTGCGCAGCCGAAGGACACTGATGACGGCATACATCAGCATCGCTGCGATCCCTGCAAGCCACAGTGCGGAAAAAATCGGGATCAGGATCTGCAGAGGATCTGCACTGTCGCCGGGAGAAGGCGCAAGAGCATCGCGGATGATGGGATTTACCGCGCTGTTCACCATGGGGATGCCCGTGTGAATGACCGGGGCAGTGGAGGAGAGAACGGACGGCGGGATCGTTTCCGCACTGGGGATAAGGCTGAGGGTGCTTTCAAGGAGAAACGGACAAATGAGTCGCACTGCTGCGATGCCCCAGAGCAAAATGCTGACCCACTTCGGAGCTCTTCCCAGGAAAAGCCGCAGAAGCAGAACGGCCAGAATCAGCCAGCCTCCCGAGATGCTCATGTTGACGACCCGGAGAAACACCCCGCTCATGGCATCTGCCCCCTTCTGATACGGTCGATCATTTCCTGCACCTCGTCAAGATCCCCCTCGGAGAGCTTTTGGCGTTTGGTGAAGGCGGCAAGAAAGGCAGGCAGAGACCCTTCGAATTTCTTTTCCATCAGCTCGTCGATCTCGCAGGCCTGTGCATCTGCCTTGGAAATCAGGGAGGTCACTGTGCCCTGTTCGTTTTTCAGAACACCTCTTTCGCAAAGGCGCTTGATCACAGTGTAAGTGGTGGTGCGCTTCCAGCCGAGCTGCTCAGCGCAGAGCTTTGCAAGCTCTGCGGCGGTGATTGGCTCTTTTTCCCAGAGAATGAGGCAGAAGCGGTATTCGCTTTCAAAAATTTTCGGTGTATCCATGTAAGGCTCCTTGTCTACTGCGTTAGACTATCTGCGATCAGTCTAACACAGTAGACAAATGCTGTCAACAGGGATCCGGTCTGCGCTGGACATTTTTTGCCCGAAATGGTACACTGGAAAAAACGGTAAGGGGAGAGAAACATGGACGCAAGAAGCCTTCTGGAGGCAATGGCGGTTGCCGAACGGCTGAAGGATGTTACCCGCCACTGCTATACCAAAAACGGCAGACACGAAAGCGTTGCGGAGCACACATGGATGATGACGCTGATGGGCTTCTGGCTGAAGGAGGAATTCCCGGAGGCAGATATGGATAAAGTTATCCGTATGTGCATCATACATGATCTGGGAGAAGCGTTTACCGGGGACATACCTGCCTTTGAGAAGACAGCGGAAAATGAAGAGCGGGAGGAAAATCTGCTGCAGGCTTGGGTAGACACCCTGCCCGGATCCGTATCCGGGGAAATGACGGCGCTGTACCGGGAAATGGCGGAACGGAAGACCTTGGAAGCCAGACTGTACAAGGCCATTGACAGTCTGGAAGCGGTGATCCAGCACAATATTTCCGACCTTTCCACATGGATCCCCGGCGAATATGAGCTGAACAAGACCTATGGTGAGGATAAGGTGGAATTTTCCGCATATCTCAAGACCCTCAGGGAAGAGATCCGCTGGGACACCCTGAAAAAGATCGGAGAAGCATAAAAAAACGGGCTGCGATGCAGCCCGTTTTTTTATGGAAAACTCAGTAATTGGTGGCGCGGATGGCGAAGTAGTCCTGAGGATGTGCGCAGACGGGGCACATCTTGGGAGCGGTCTTGCCCACATGCAGGTGACCGCAGTTGGAGCACTGCCACACAACGACCTCGTCCTTTTCGAAGACGATGCCCTTCTGCACGTTTTCCAGCAGCTTCAGATAGCGCTCCTCATGCTCCTTCTCGATCTTGGCGACCATGGTGAAGAGAGCGGCGATCTGCTCAAAGCCTTCTTCCTTGGCTTCCTTGGCAAACTGAGCGTACATTTCGGTCCACTCATAATGCTCGCCTGCTGCAGCATCGGTCAGGTTCTCGATGGTGCCGGGCATACCGTCGTGGAGGAGCTTGAACCAGATCTTGGCGTGTTCCTTTTCGTTGTTTGCGGTTTCCTCGAACAGCTGGGAGATCTGCACATAGCCGTCCTTCTTGGCCTTGGAAGCGTAGTAGGTGTACTTGTTTCTGGCCTGAGATTCGCCGGCAAATGCGGTCATCAGATTCTGCTCGGTTTTGGATCCTTTGAGTTCCATGGAATAACCTCCTGTTTGTGTGATTATCTCTATTATATTCCCAATTTTCCGTCTGTCAATCCGTTGTTGTTGCGCGATTTGCCGTTCCGTGCTAAAATGAGGCAACAAAACTTCACGGTCAGTGACCGGGAGAGGAGCGGAAATGAAACCTATTCGCGTGAAAAAGCTGCGCTGTGATGCGGTTTTGCCAAGCCGCGGAACAAAAGATGCTGCAGGAGCGGATCTGCGCGCCTGCATGGACGCTGAAGTTGTCATAGAACCGGGGAAGACCGCCTTTATCGGCACCGGTATCGCAGCGGAGATCCCCTCCGGATGGGGCGGCTTTGTGTTTGCCCGCAGCGGACTTGCCTCAAAGCAGGGGCTTGCGCCTGCAAACAAGGTGGGGGTGATCGATGCTGACTACCGGGGAGAGATCAAGGTCGCGCTGCACAACCACAGCGACGCTCCCGTTGCCGTGCAGCCGGGGGACAGGATCGCTCAGCTTGTGGTCATGCCGGTGATGATGGCAGAATACGTGGAAGCGGAGGAGCTTTGCGATACCGATCGGGGTGCAGGCGGCTTCGGCTCCACGGGAAAGTAAAGGAGAGAAAACAGCATGAACTATACGCTGATGGTAAACGGGGTTTCCGCACCGGTGTATGAGACCACGGTGTTCCCGCCTCCTTATAACGAGAAGATCAAAATGCCCTATGCGGTGGTGGTAACGGAGGGCGCCTGCGAGCTGGAGCTGACAAGCGAAATTCCTCTGGAGAGCGTGACCATCCGCCCCCAGAGGCTGAATATTCCCGTCAGCTTTGATGCGCATACCATCCGCATTTCCATGGATAAGCCGGAGAAGATCTCTGTGGAGATCAACGGCGGCTGGCAGAACAATATTGTCCTCTGGGTAAGCGCTGCCCATGAGGAGAAGCTTGATCTTTCCGGGAAGGTGTACCGCTTCGGTGCGGGGAAGTTTGCGGAGGATCTGGATATTTCGGAAGACGGTGCCGTGCTGCATCTGGGATCGGGTGCGGAGCTGCAGGGACGGGTGGATATCCATGACTGCAAAAACGCGTCTGTGTTCATCGACAAGGATGCCATTCTCCACGGCAAGCTGGAGATCGTGAACGTGGAGGGCGTTACCCTCTGCGGCTTCGGCGCCATCTGCAGCGAGCGGTACGATCGGTACGACGAGAAATTCCACCACGCCATCCTGCTGGATCACTGCAGGGATGTGGAGCTGCGGGATCTCAGCCTCCTTGACAGCTGCGGCTGGACCTGCAAGGTAAACGGCTGCGATAATGTCCATGTGGATAACATCAACATTGCCGGCTGTCGCGGGAATTCCGATGGTGTTGATGTTTGCGGCAGCAGAAACGTGCTTGTGGAGCGGTGCTTCATGCGCACATGGGATGACTGCTTTGTGGCAAAGGCCTTCGATACGGGCAATCTGGAAAACGTGACCTTCCGGGATTCCACCCTGTGGAACGATTTTGCCCGTCCGCTGGAGGTGGGTGTGGAGATCCGCGCGGAATATGCCCGGAACATCACCTTTGAAAACATCGACATTATCCACAGCCTTACCGGTTACCCCGTAATGGGCATCCATCACGGCGACCGCGGCAAGCTCAGAAACATTGTTTTTTCCGATATCCGCATCGAGGATGCTCCCGGCGCCCAGATCTTCGATTTCCGCATTACCAATTCCGTCTGGAACGCGGACAGCACCATGGGGGATATTGACGGTGTTACCCTGCGGAACGTGAGCCTCAACGGGCATCAGCCCATTCTGCCTGCCCGCAGCCGTATTCAGGGGTACAGCGAGGAAGTGGGCATCCGCAATGTGACGCTGGAAAACCTCTGCTATCACGGAAAATATGCCTCCACGCTGGAGCAGTGCCACGTGAATATCATGGATTTCGTGGAGAATGTCACCGTGAAGTGCCCGGAAAATGTGCCCACCATGGAGCTTGTGCGTACCTCTCTGGAGGTGACGAAGCCCTTTGCCGTTTGTGAGGACGGCTTCTGCCATGGCGAAGTCACCATGAAGCTGTGGAACGAAAATGACAATACGGTTTCCGGCAGCGCATATCTGCAGGTGTCTCCCG
>JAFQKD010000157.1 GCA_017397075.1 Oscillospiraceae bacterium
GACCAGTAGGTATCGATCATGCGGATCTCGGTAATGGTGGGGTCACGGCCTTCCTTAACGAAATAGCTCTGGCAGAAGGCAATGTCATCCTCGTCCATGGCAAGACCATATTTCACCACGAAATCGGCAAGTCCCGCCCTGTCCAGCTTGCAGAAGCCCTCCAGAGTTTCCACGGTGGTGGGAAGCTCATAGGTGGCTGCAAGAGTCTCAAAGGTGTCAAGGGTTGCCTCCCGGCTTTCCACGGGGTTAATGACATACTTTTTGATCTCCGCAACGGCTTCCTCCGTCAGATCGCCGTAGAGCAGGTATACCTTGGCAGTGCGCACAAGGGGACGCTCCTTCTGGGAGATGATCTGGATGCACTGCGCAGCGGAGTCTGCCCGCTGGTCAAACTGACCGGGGAGATATTCCACCGCAAAGACCACCTGTGCACCGTCAGCTTCCAGCTCCGTATAGGTCAGATCCAGCTGAGGCTCGGAAAAAACGGTCTTTACCGCATTTTCAAACAGATCCTTTTCGATGTTTTCCACATCGTAGCGGTTGAGAAGACGAAGCTTCTCAAGCCCTGCGATGTTCAGGAATGTGCGGATATCCCCCGCAAGAGCGGAGGCTTCATGATCAAGCCCGGGTCTTTTCTCCGTATAAATTCGATAAACCATTCTTTACCTCCCCGCCGCAAGGGCTCTTGCGCCGATGTCCTTCCGGCAATAGGCGTTTTCAAAGTGGATCTTCTCCACATTTTCATAAGCAAGTGCAATAGCATCGGAAAGCTTCTCCGCCGTGGCGGTGACGCCGAGAACACGGCCGCCGGCAGTACGGAGAATACCTTCCCCGTCAAGCTTTGCCCCGGCATAGAACACTTCCGCATTCAGGCCGTCATCACAGGTGATGGCAAAACCGGACTTGTAAGCCTCGGGATAGCCGTTGGAGGCCATGATCACGCAGCAGGCATGACCGTCAGCAAACCGAACTTCCGTTTCCTCCAGCTTTTCTTCCGCAACTGCGCGGAAAACGGTGAACAGATCGCTTTCCAAAAGGGGCAGGACAACCTGCGTCTCGGGATCGCCGAAGCGGCAGTTGTACTCGATGACCTTGGGTCCCTTGGGTGTCAGCATAAGACCGAAGTAGAGACAGCCCTTAAAGGTGCGTCCTTCCGCATTCATGGCTTCCATGGTGGGAAGGAAAATGGTCTCCATGCAGACCTTTGCGATTTCTTCGGTGTAATAGGGGTTGGGGGCAACGGTACCCATACCGCCGGTATTGAGTCCCTCGTCTCCGTCATGGGCACGCTTGTGATCCATAGAGGACACCATAGGCTTCATGCTCTTGCCGTCAGTAAAGGCAAGGACGGAAACTTCCGGACCTGTGAGGAATTCCTCAATGACGACACGCCGTCCGCTTTCGCCGAACTTACCGCCGTCCATCATATCCTTCACAGCGGCTTGTGCATCCTGCAAGTTCTCTGCAATGATGACGCCCTTGCCGAGGGCAAGTCCGTCTGCCTTAATGACTGCAGGCATGGGAGCAGTCTGCAGATACTGCAGCGCCGCATCCGTCTCGGTAAACACCTCATAAGCCGCAGTGGGAATATTGTACTTTTTCATGAGATTCTTGGAGAACACCTTGCTTCCCTCGATGATCGCGGCATTTTTCCGCGGTCCGAAGCAGGGAACGCCGATTTCCTCCAACGCGTCCACGGCACCAAGCACCAGAGGATCATCGGGAGCTACAACGGCAAAATCAATGCCGTTTTCCTTTGCAAATGCAACGATCCCGTCAATATCCTTAGCGCCGATCTCCGGCACGCAGACGGCATCCTGGGCCATGCCGCCGTTGCCGGGCAGCACATACAGGGTGTCGATCTCAGAGCTCTTTTTCAGGCTTTTTACGATGGCATGCTCTCTGCCGCCGCTGCCTACAACCATTACCTTCATGCCGCCGCTCCTTAGTGGTGGAACAGACGTACGCCGGTAAAGGCCATGACGATGCCGTACTTGTCGCAGGCTTCGATAACGTTGTCGTCACGGATGGAGCCGCCGGGCTGTGCAATGCAGGTGACACCGCTCTTACGGGCACGCTCCACATTGTCGCCGAAGGGGAAGAATGCATCGCTGCCCAGTGCAACACCGGTAACGGTGGCAAGGAAAGCCTTCTTCTCTTCGCGGGACAGGGGTTCGGGGCGGACAGCAAAGAAGTTCTGCCACACATCGTCCCCCAGAACATCTTCGTACTCGTCGGAGATGTACACATCGATGGTGTTGTCACGCTCTGCACGGGTAAGACCGGCAGCAAACTGCAGCGCCATGACTTTGGGATGCTGACGCAGATGCCA
>JAFQKD010000158.1 GCA_017397075.1 Oscillospiraceae bacterium
ATTCACGAGACACTGAACGGAGAAGACAACGGTCTGCAGTCTCCGAAGCATGTCCTTCCGGGAAACGGCATGGCGCACCTCGGGAGACCAGAGAAGTCCGGAGAAGCCGGAGTTTGCACAGGCACGGATGAAATCCTTGTGGCCGTAAAGATCGCTGTACAGCACATAGGGGTAGGTGGAGGCGAGAGCGCCGCTGCTGCGCACCTCGGAAAGGGTGGCTTCGCCGCCAAGGGCTTCCTGCATGGTCTGCATATAGAGGATGCCGAAGAGGCTGTGGTACTGCTCGCCGTCAAGCCCGGAGGGGAACTCGGCGCAGTTGGGGAAGCTCCAGCCGCCGGTATAGTCGCTGCCGTCGCACTCATCCAGCTTGAAGCCGTCCACAATGCCATGCATCACGTTGGCTTTATGATACTCCGCAAAGGCGGTGCGGATCTCCGGCAGGGCAAAGTCCGGCACATAGCCGCCCCAGGAGATATAGTCGCCGCAGCCCTTTTTCATTTCCGGGGCAAGGGGAGATTCGGGATGGGTGAAGGCATGCTCCCAAAGGTTCACATGGAAGCCCTTGTCCTTCAGTTTCTCCAGCATTCCCTCGGGATTGGGGAACCGCTCAGGGTTCCACACATAGCTGCAGGAGTAGGCGCGGGTCTGCCAGCCGGGCTCAAGACCGAGGATGGAGCAGGGAATGTCCTTCTCCCGGAAGTAGTCCGCCATGGCAAGAACCTTTTCATCGTTGTAGCGCATATAGCAGCGGTAAAATACGCCAAGCCCCCATTCGGGCACATCGCAGCCGCCGCCTGAGAGCATATTGTACTGGCTTACGATATCGGTGATGGTATCCCCCTCGATGATGTACACATCCGCGCCCTTTGCCACGGGGATCTGCACCAGCATGACGCTGTCCTGGGTCACATCCTTGGGCACATAGGTCTCCTCCCCCTGAGGCTGGGGCACCCAGGTGGCAGCCTCCAGAACGCCGCAGTTAAACTCTACGTTGCGGAGGGTATCGATAAAGATGCCGTAGCCTGCGGTGCTGACAAAGAAGGGTGCAGGGGCGTGGGCATCGCCTGTGGGCTTCACAGGGTCGGCATTGGGTCTCAGGGTGATCTTCTTTCCCTTGTGGTTAAAGCAGGTGATCTGCAGGCCAAAACCGTAGATCTGCTCCTCCGCCGTAAGGGGCATGGTGAGAACGCAGCCTCTGGCATTGGTCTTGAAGCCGATCTTCGAAACATCGTAGGAGATCTCCGTCTCTTTGTAATTCAGTGTCCTGCAGAACTTCGTAGGCACCAGCTCTTCCGGGGTACCGAAGGTGATTTTTTTCATTTTTCCTGTTCCTTTCTTATTCCACACGAATCCCCGTGCCGTTTGCTTCATCTGTTTTTACCGCTTCGGCCTCCGGCGCAGCATTCCAAAGGCGCACATTCCGCACCAGAACATCGGTCATGCCGCCGGAAAGATTCACCCCATACTGGGTGCCGCAGGAAATCACGTTTTCGATGGTGATGTTCACCGTCTCCTCCGGGAAGGCAGGTCTTTTCCCGTAGGGGTGGATATCGCCGAGGCGCACGGCTCCGTGGCTTCTGCGATAAAGCTTCCCGCTCTGCCAGATATCGGTAACGCCGTCGATATGAATGTTATAGAGCTTCACGCCTCCCTGATTGAGAAGCCGTACCAGAGAACAGATGCTTGCCGCG
>JAFQKD010000159.1 GCA_017397075.1 Oscillospiraceae bacterium
ACAGGCCAAGGCCGACATCGCAGCAGAAGCCGCAAGAGCGGATGCCGCTGCCGAAAAGGCTGAAGCCGCGCCGGATCCCGGCACCGAATCCGACGAAAACGCCGACAACAATTAAACCCGACAAGAAAAGAGCATCATGGATGATCCATGATGCTCTTCTTTTGCTTTTCAAAGCTTCGCTTCAATATAGGCCAGTACATCCCGGCGCATTTCCGGGGTCTCAAAGTGCGGCGTGTCGTAACGCTTCAGCGTCCAGTTTTCGGGGGCTTTCTGCTCTGCATAGACCCGCTTCAAGACTTCATCAATGCGGTCAAGTCCTTCGGGAGGTGTAAGCGCATCTCTCGTGCCCGCAAGACCGAAATGGGCTCTGGGTGCAATAAGGGCGTTGATGTCCGCAGTGCCGAAATGCTTCAGGATCCCCGGCACGAAGTAATACACCCCGTGCTCGCAGAGAGCTTTTCTGTCGATGGCCGCCTGATATTCCGTAAGACAGCAGATATCCACGCAGACCTTCAGCCGTGTATCCAGCGCTGCAAGCCACCATGCCTGTGTGCTGCCCATGGACATCCCCATAACGCCGATGCGGTCAGGATCCACATCCTCTCGGGTACAGAGATAATCCAACGCCCGGAGATGGTCATAGACCATGCCGCCCCACAGAGTCTGCCCCTTCATGAGCATTTCCCGGAAAAGCTCCCCCTCCGTGTTGTGCTTCCGCTCACCGAAGCACCATGCATCGGGGCAAAGGGCCGCAATGCCGCGCTCTGCCAGCGCCTTGGCATAGCCCGGACGCTGCATATACACCTGCCCGTTCAGCAGTTCATCCTTTCCCGTGTCATAAAACCCGCCGTGGGAATGGGCATAGAGCATAACCGGAAGCTTCCCTTCCGCTGCCGCAGGCTTGGTAAACCAGCAGGGAACAGGCTCTCTGCCGTTGCAGAAAAGGGTGACGTGCTCAATGAGAACGCCTTCTTCCTGCCGCACAAAGTCCCTCTGCCAGGACAGCTCACCATCGCGGGCGGGCAAGTCCCCCAAAAGGCCGTACAGCGCTCTTCGCCTTTCGGCAGCAGGCATCAATACATGCCTCCCTCAAAGATCATGTTCAGGAAGGGCAGCAGGTTTTCCAGATCGGTCATGGCGCCGGTGAGCTCCATGAGTCGGTTAATGGCATTTACGATAACGGAGGCAAGAATGATCTGTCCCAGAACGGCCACAGCGGTAAGAATACCCGTGGTAAGACCTGCCGCACCGTATGCGCGGGCAACACAGCCGCCCTTAGCTCTTGCCATAGCGGAGCAAATGATGGAGACCAGTGCAAGAATAAAGTTCAGTACGGGAATACCGCTGAGCAGCATACCGATGACGCCGAAGACAAAGCCGGTAACGGCAAGTCCCTTCTTCTCTTCAGGATCCTTGGGTGCACAGGGCGCTGCATGGGGCATCTGCTGCGGCGGATACTGGGGCATGGGACGGCCGTACTGGGGTGCCTGAGGAGGATACTGGGGAGGATAGGCAGCTGCAGGCTGGGGTACATACTGCGGAGGCTGCTGAGCAGGCATAGCCGGCTGCTGATACTGTTCTGCGGGGGCGGGCGCTGCTTCGTTGGATCTTTCCTGCATCGGGATCGTTTCCATGGCAAGTGCTCCTTTCATTCTCACATGGCGCCAAGCTCCATGATATTTGTGCCCAAAAGAAATGCAACGGTGATGATGCTTGCGATCACAAGCAGGTTCATGAAAAAGCCGAGTCCCCCCAGAAGAACTCCCAGAAGACCAAGCCAGCGCTTCGTCTGCGGACTTTCCCTGCGGCTCTTTTCGCCCCGGTCCATGGCGATCTTTCCGATCACCAGCCCCGCAATGGGGATAAGACCGGCGGCAACTGCGCCGATTCCGAACCAGATACTCTGCATACCCAGCCGATGGCCGGGCCATTTTTCCTGCTTTCCTTCGCGGATCTCGTCAGTCATGGTATATCCTTTCTCTGCTGCAAAGAAGCTGCAAAACATCATCCGGTGTGAATATATGCAGCTGTGCCTCCACGGGTATCCGTGAAGCAAGTGTAATGCTGTAGTCATGAGGATACGAAAAACGGGTCAGCACCGCTTCCTTTTTCCCATCCCGCACAAGGCAGCCGCCTTCTGCGGTAAGCATATTCATCGGCACGGAAAGGCCTTCCCCGGTAAGCTTCAGATAAGCTTCCTTCGCAGTCCAGAGCTGAACAAGCTCCTTCTCCGGGACATCCTGCTCCGCCAAGCTGCAAAGCTTTCTTCGCAGGGAACCAAACGGTCTTTCCATCCGTTCCACATCCACACCCACAGGTGTGTCTGCAAGAGCGGCAAGTCCGATGCCGCCGCTATGGCTCAGGGAGAGATCCCACGGCTCCGGAAGCAAAGGTCTTCCCTTTTCGCCGCAGGCATACGCCAAGGGCTTTGCTCCCCACAGGGCAAACGCCGCCTGAAGAGCAAGCTCCGCGCAAACGGAACGCTGCCGATCCTCTGCACGCTTCAGCCGCGCAAGCTTTTCCCGCCGCAAAGGCGGCATCCGCTCCATGATCCCGGGGTGCTCCGGGTCAAGTTCCGCTGTGCGCACAGCGCAGAGAATGCATCTGCCCGTAACCGTTATCCTCCATTCCGATTTTTTATAGTGTAACACAGGCGGCCATACTTTTCAACGGCATTTCCTTCGGATACCGAAGCTTTTTTCGGCCGTTCATGCTGTTTTTCCCAAAACCGCTTCCGCAGGAAATCCGCCAGAATTCCCCGCCTTTTTCACTTGCCGAATTTTGTGTGATTATGTCTACTGACCGCTTGTGGACAACTCTGTGGATACTGTTGATTTTTTCTTTTATTCTGCCGTTATTTTCCGCAATCCCCTTATACCGCAACGGTTTTCTGCTTGTGGAAAAGTTTGTGGAGAATGTTCATAACTTTTCCGAAAAGGTTTTCGGTTTTGTTTTTATGGTAACCGGAAGCCATTACGGTGCCCGCAAAAAGATGCCTGATTTTGCCCCTGCTTCGTGGTTTTCCCGCCTTTTTAAGGGCTTTCTCCTGCAAGATTTTCCGCCGCAACTTTCATTTTTGAAGGCTCTATGAATTCTCATAATTTCAGGGATTTCCGCAGATTTCTTTCGTGGATTTTTCCTGCGGGGATATTGACGGAAAGCATTTTTTGTGGTATCATAATCGGGCATGTTGGGAAAATCCCGGTATCATGCTGGAATAGCTCAGTCGGTAGAGCAGCTGATTCGTAATCAGCAGGTCGCGTGTTCAAGTCACGTTTCCAGCTCCAGAAGCGCGGCGTGAAAACGC
>JAFQKD010000160.1 GCA_017397075.1 Oscillospiraceae bacterium
ATCCTGTAAAACAGCACGAAAAAGCGCCTGTTCCGAAGAACAGGCGCTTTTTTTGCTTGCGTTTATGCGGAGTAGATATCTTCTGCGGAGGCAACGGTGATGCCGCCGGCTTCCAGAACCTTTTCTGTGGCTTCGTTGTCCTTCACGCGGAGAACAACGTATGCGTGCTCGGTCTTCCGGGTGATGAAAGCATAGAGGTACTCCAGATCCACGCCGTTTTCGCTGAGAAGGCCAAGGATCTTGGCGAGACCGCCGGGAACATCGGGAAGCATCACCGCCAGAACAGGCGTGACAGACACGAGACAGCCGCTGTCCTGCAGGACGGTAAGAGCGGTATCCGGCTTATCCACGATGAGACGGAGAATGCCGTAATCGGTGGTGTCGGCGATGGACATGGCGCGAAGGTCGACACCATTTTCGGCAAGAAGCTTCGTGATCTCAGCCAGACCGCCTGCGCGGTTTTCCACAAATACAGAAATCTGCTGAACGTTCATCTTTTCTCCTCCTTCAAATCATCAAATGTTCCGCTTGTCAATAATGCGCACTGCCTTGCCTTCGCTTCTTGCAATGGTCTTGGGGGCCACGAGACGCACCTTGGCGTAAATGCCAAGCATGGACTTCAGTGCGTTCACAAGGGCAACTTCCTTCTCATGCACTTCGCTCAGAGAGTCGGAGAAGTGCTCGGCGGGCATTTCCACCATGACTTCCAGCGTATCGGAATGGTTGATGCGGTCCACAACGATCTGGTAGTTTGCGGGATAGCCCTGCTCCATAAGCACAGTCTCGATCTGAGAGGGGAACACGTTCACGCCCTTGACGATGAGCATATCGTCGCTTCTGCCCATGGGCTTGGACATCTTTACGTGGGTACGGCCGCAGGAGCACTTTTTTCTGCTCAGAACGCAGATATCCTTGGTGCGGTAACGAAGCAGGGGGAATGCTTCCTTGGTGATGGAGGTGAACACCAGCTCGCCCTTGGAGCCTTCGGGGAGCACTTCACCGGTCTTGGGGTCGATGATCTCGGCAATGAAGTGATCCTCGTTGATGTGCATGCCGGTCTGCTCTTCGCATTCATAGGCAACACCCGGGCCGGAGGTCTCGGTGAGACCGTAGATATCATAGGCCTTGATGCCCAGAGACTTTTCGATTTCATGGCGCATCTTTTCGCTCCATGCTTCTGCGCCGAAGATACCGGCCTTGAGCTTGATGAGATCCCGCAGACCGCGCTCGTGGATGGACTCGGCAAGATATGCGGCGTAAGAGGGGGTGCAGCAAATGATGGTGGCGCCAAGATCCGTCATGAACTGAAGCTGACGGTCAGTGTTGCCGGAGGACATGGGGAGCGTGAGACAGCCGACCTTATGGGAGCCGCCGTTCATCCCGGGGCCGCCGGTAAAGAGTCCGTAGCCGTAAGCCACCTGACATACATCGTCCTTGGTGCCGCCGGCGGCAACGATGGCGCGGGCGCAGCAGTCCTCCCAGAGATCCACATCGTGCTGGGTGTAGAAAGCCACAACACGCTTGCCGGTGGTGCCGGAGGTGGACTGGATGCGGACACAATCACTCAGGGGCTTACCGAGAAGTCCGTAGGGATAGGCCTCGCGCAGATCATCCTTGGTGAGGAAGGGAAGCTTGTGCAGGTCTGCAACACTCTGGATGTCAGCGGGGGTGAGGCCCTTTTCCTCCATCTTGGCACGATAGTAGGGGACGTTATCCCACACGTGCTGAACCTGCTTTACAAGACGTTCATTCTGCCATGCAAGGATCTGCTCTCTTGAGGCAGTTTCGATTTCCGGCTGGTAGTAGTTTGCCATTGCTGATTTATCTCCTTTCAAGCCTGGGTCAGGCATTGCGTCCGAGGGTAAATGCGGTTTTGTTCAGCTCGAGGAACTTGGAAGGCACGCTCTGTTCGATGGCTTCCATCCACTCCTCGAGAGTGAAGTCAAAGTTTCTGGAAAGATGTCCCATAAGGACGATGTTCACAGCCTTTGCAGAGCCTGCCTGCTCGGCAAGGGCAAGTGCGTCAAAGGCATCCACATCCAGACCCGCAGCCTGCATCTTCTCGGTGAGATCCGCAGGATATTCGGCGGCACCTGTGATGACGGGCATGGGATTGATCTGCTGGGTGTTTACCACGATCTTTCCGCCGGGCTTCAGGTATTCCGTCCAGCGGGCGGCTTCCAGAAGCTCAAAGGATACGATATAGTCTGCCTCACCCTTGTCGATGATGGGGGAGTAGACCTTGTCGCCGAAACGCACATAGGTGACGACGCTTCCGCCCCGCTGGCTCATGCCGTGAACTTCGGAGACCTTGATGTCATAGCCCTTGGTGAGAAGGAGCCTGCCAAGCAGCTTGGAGGCAAGGAGACTTCCCTGTCCGCCAACGCCGACGATCATAATGTTCTTTGTTTTCATGTTCAGTCCTCCTTTGCGGGGTTCAGTGCGCCGAACTTACACAGCTGTGCGCAGACACCGCAGCCGGTGCAGAGGGTGTTGTCGATGGCGGCCTTGCCGTTCACCATGCTGATGGCGGGGCAGCCGATCTTCATGCAGGCCTTGCAGCTTTTGCACTTATCAGCATCGGCAAGAATGGGCTTTTTGTGCTTCACATATTTGAGCAGCGCGCAGGGACGGCGGGAGATGATGACGGAGGGCTCGTCTGCTGCGGTCTCTTCCTTCACCGCTGCATCGCAGGCGGCAAGATCGTAAGGATCCACAACACGCACACGGCGGATGCCGACGGCGCGGCAGAAGGTCTCCAGATCGATCTTTGTTGCCGGATCGCCCTTCAGGTTATAGCCGGTGGTGGGGTTCTGCTGGTGACCGGTCATGCCGGTGATGGAGTTATCCACGATGATGACGGTGGAATTGGACTCATTATAGGCAACGTTCACAAGACCTGTCATACCGGAGTGCATGAAAGTGGAGTCACCGATGACGGCAACCGCCTTCCGTCCTTCGCCGCCGCCGGCCTTCATGAAGCCGTGGAGGCCGGAGATGGAGGCGCCCATGCAGATGGTGGTGTCCAGTGCGCCGAGAGGCGGCACAGCGCCCAGCGTGTAGCAG
>JAFQKD010000161.1 GCA_017397075.1 Oscillospiraceae bacterium
ACGCTGACCGCCCAGGAGTAGATGTCGGTTTTTCTTGTGAGGGGCTTTCCGTCCATCTGCTCCATGGAGCAGTAATGGGGAGAGCGTCCACCGGAGGGGGTAACAATGGTCTTACTGCCGTCTATGGCAAGCTCATCCACTTCCAGATAGGTCAGCATGGCGCGGGCTTTTGCAAGGCCAAAGTCCGCCACCTTGGCATCCCATGCCTTTGTCAAAAGCAGGTTGTCCGGCTTGACGTCCTGATGGATGCGCCCCTGTTCATGGGCGTAGTGCAGACCACGGGCAAACTGAATGGCGATATCCAGAATGCGCATCTGCTGTTCTTTTTCGCTTCCCGCATACAGGCTTTCGTCCTCGATGCGGTTTTCAAGACTGCCGTATTCCATCCACTCTGAGAAGATGGTAGGCGTGCCGCCGATTTCGCGCACATAGTAGCAGGATACGATATTGGGATGCAATCCAAGATCGATCCATGTCTTACATTCCTCAATAAAGCGTTCCTTGCTCTTCTCGGTTGCAAAGCAGTGGGGCTGGGGGCGCTTCATGGCAAGGTCTGCGTTCCAGTTCCTGTGATGCACCTTCCACACGCTGCCCATGCCGCCGTGGATGGGATCGGATTCCACGGTATAGGTATCCAGGATGCTGCCGCCCTTTACGATTTCCTCATTGGGCAGAGGCTTGTCCGCCGCCGCATCGTTTTCGTCTTCGTATACGGTAGCACCCTCATCCTCATATACCGTGGCGTTATCGTCCTCTAAAACGGTAGCGTCGCCGTCAAAAACGGTGGTATCGCCATCGAATACGGTATCGTCCTCGCATACCGTTGCGTCGCCGTCAAATACGGTTTTATCATTGGATGCCATACTGCTGCCTCCTATTCTTGAATATGGATATACGCTGCCGAGATATTGTCCCGACCGCCATTTTCGTTCGCCTTGTCGATGAGCCTTCCGCACACCCGTTCCGGGCTGCGGCTCCTGCGCATCAACTTTGCCATTTCCCGTTCTTCCATCATGCCGTACAGCCCATCGGAGCAGAGCAGGATGCGGTCGCCGCTGTGGATGTCACGAATGAACACCTCCGGTGCAGCCGGAGCCTGCATCCCCACAAAGGCGGTAAGGCGGGAGCTCATGGGGCTATCCTTGGCTTCGGCCTTTGTCATCAGCCCTTCCTTTACATACAGTCCCGCCATGTTCTGATCACAGGTGATCTGTCGGGGCAGTTTTTTGTATTTGGGCAGAAGATAGCCGCGGCTGTCGCCCAGATTCACATAAACGGCCTTATTGCCAAGCAGCCACACCCCCGAAAAGGTTGCGCCGTAGATAAAGCGGTTTTGCATATTGCCCGCTGCGTACAGCTCATCGCTCATCTTCTGTACCATGCCGCAGAAGCTCTCGGCGGCTTTCTCAATATCGCCGTGCTGTGCGTATTCCTTCATGCACAGTTCCATCAGCTCCGGCATGGATTTTCTGACGAACTCCGCCGCAAGTTTTCCACCTGCCAAGCCGCCCATGCCGTCGGATACGGCAAAGAAGCCCAGCTCGGGACAGAGGATCACCTCGTCCATATTGCT
>JAFQKD010000162.1 GCA_017397075.1 Oscillospiraceae bacterium
GAATCTCCGCGATCTCCTGCAGCGAATGTACGATATAGTCCGGTCGGAAGCCGTCGGAGGAGATCGATTGCAATCCTCCAAATCACTTTTTGATCCACGTTGTCCTAAATCCAAGCCCTTTTGCAGGACGAATATCGTTGTCCAGACGGTCCCCGACCATCATGGCTTCTTCCGGGGCACACTCTGCCCGCTTCAGCGCTATTCGGAAGATCTCCGGGTCAGGCTTCATCACGCCGCAGTCCCATGAAGAGATCACATACCGAAAATACTTGTCCACACCCAGATTACGCAGACGCTGCTGCAATCCGTCCGTCTGGTTTGCGATGATACCAAGCTGATATTTTTCCGCAAGGCTTTCCAGTGCCGGGACAGCATCCTCATACAGTCGTTCAAACTCATGACGATATGGTGCAGGATTCCGGAAGCCAAACTTTCGGATCACCGTCCTGTACTGTGGGAGATGCATGAGACTTGCCTGAACAATCTCCTCATAGATTTGCTCCGGCGTAAGTCCAAGCGCCTTTGCTTCATCTGACTCAGCCTGCTCAATACAGCGCCGATGCCAAACCTCGTCTTCGTTTATCAGTGTATACCCAACATCAAAAAAGAGTACCTTCAGCGCTTTCATTTACTTCGTAAATCCCAATTCCGGATGCCGCCCGGCAACCACGGAAAAAGCATCTTCCGCAATATCCACCGCAAGGGCAATATCCTCATCCGTCACCGCGGCATTGATAAAGTGATTGTGGTGGCTGGTAATGAAAAGTCCGCGGCTTACGCATTCCGCCACCCATTCCTGATGGAGCATTAAGCTGTCATCATTTGCCGTGCGGAGATAGAACAGCGCAGGCTCTCCGGAAACCACAAGATCAAAACCGTGAGCCTTGCCGGCAGCTTTAAGTCCGTCGGTAAGCTTTATCCCCTGTCTGCGGAAAAGTGCAGGGGCATCGATGGCTTTCAGCTTATTGATGCAGGCAATGCAGGCGGCGAAGGGTTCTGCACTCATCCAGTAAGACCCGGTATAGGAAAGGCTGGATGCTGCCGCCTTCAGGAAATCTTTTCCACAGGCTGCGGACATATTGTAACCGTTGGCAAGCGCCTTGCAGAAGCAGATAATATCCGCCTCGAAGCCGTAATAATGGTCGGATCCGGCAAGGTCAAGACGGAAGCCTGCCCGGACATCATCGATCACAAGGACGATCCCCCGCTCCGTGCAGAATTTCCGCACGGCAGCCCAGTATTCCTTTGTGGCCGGACGGTTATCGTAGAAATTCCCGTGGTCATAAGGCTGGGCAATGAGGGCGGCCACGTCCCCTTTTGCCTCCAGATATGCCTCCTCAAGAGCGGAAAGGTCAAACCAAGGAACAATCATGTTGTTTGCCACTTCTTCTGGGAGAATACCGGGATAATCCGCCTTCATTGCCCATGGCTGATTGCCATGGTAATAGCCTTTGAGGAAGATGGTCTTCTTTTTCCCTGTTGCGGCTCTCGCGGTAAGAATGCCGAAGGTGGTGGCATCGGTGCCGTTTTTCATAAAAAATGCCCAGTCGGCACAGTGCACCGTATCCACCAAAAGCTCGGCGCATTCCACCATCTTGTAAGACGGCGCTGTGGTGCAGTTTCCGGCCTTCAGCTGCTCCATGGCAGCCCTATCCACATCGGGATCGCCGTACCCCAGAACATTGGGTCCGTAAGCGCACATGAAATCCAGATAGCGGTTTCCGTCCATATCCCAGAAGTAGGTTCCTTCCGCTTTGGAGGAAATGAGAGGCCACTTGTCCAGCGGCAGGAAAAGTCCCTCGGAGGGTCCAAGATGCCCGTAAATTCCGGAGGGGATCGCGTTCAGTGCACGGTCGAACCATGCGCGGCTCTTTGTATGCACATATTCGGGATATCTGCTCATGTGTTCCTCCTTAGGCTGAGCAATACTATCCGAACCCGCCTGAGCGGGCGTCTGATGCGCCCAGTCTTCTTTTCTTTCATTGATGGGCGTCAGCCCATCTGCTTCATTCAATATTGTCTGAACGCATCATCCATCCCGCTCAGGTCGCAGATTTCTGAGCCGCGAGGCCGTTCTGAGACAAGGCGCCGCTTTGCAGACGGGCTGTCCCCGTGGGAAAGCGGCAACGCAGGTTCTGGGCGGTCTCGTGGTTCAGAAACGGGTTCGGATAATATTGCTCAGCCTATGCCAAATACACAGCTACACGGTCCAGAATGCGGTTTACGTTGTCCACCATGGATATCATGCCGGAAAGATAGATATTTCCGCTGCAAAGCTCATTGATGCTGGATGCTGTTCCGTTAAAGAGACGGTTTGCGAGATCGATGGTGGCGAATTCCATCACCGCGCGGGGATGCCTGCTCTTTTCCTTCACGGTTTTGAATTTGCCGTCCTTCACGGATACGGTCACATGAACATCGTCCTTGATACCAAGAGAGATCTCTCCGTCCACCGTGTTCCCCGCAGAAATACGGGATATGGGATCATGATTTGCAAGTGCCGATATTGCCCCCGCAACCGTAAACATGGTCAGTCTTGTGCTCAGATCAAAAAACGCAGGATCCTTCATCGCCTTTTCACTCGGGCGGAGGATCTCCGTAAGCCTGTCGGTAAGCTTTGTAAACGGTCCCAGAAGAAAGGACAGCACCTGTAAAGGGTGCTTTACGGGAAAACCGGGTTTGCTGTCATCAATCAAGGCATTGAATTTTTCCGGCGCTGCAAAGTTCATCCTGCAGGTGGCTCCCGCACTGCCTTCCGTCATGCGGCAGCCATCCTTGGAAAAATGAAATGTAGCGCAGGGACCATTCTTCA
>JAFQKD010000163.1 GCA_017397075.1 Oscillospiraceae bacterium
AAATTGCGCGGGGGCGCAATTTGCAGGGGGCTTTCTCCGAGTCTCACAGCTTCGCCATAAATAATCCCCGGACCGCCAAAGCAGTCCGGGGATCATTCATGGTGGAGGCGGGGGGGGTCGAACCCCCGTCCGAAAGCACTTTAACAGGAACTTCTCCGTGCGCAGACGGTTATTGTGGCTTACGCCGATTCCCCTTCCAGTGGGCAAGCCGACACGCCCGAAAGGTCAGGTAGCTTCATGATGCATGGTGCGCGCAAAGCTTAGCGCACGCACGTCCGCCACTCAATGACGCCCGACACCCGGGCCGTGGCCCTCCCGGGGCGGACGCGCAGCCTTATGCGGCTACGAGTTCGTAAGAATCGTTGTTCTTTAATTTATAAGTGCCCGTTTTAAGGATGCCAGGCGCATCCGCACGCTATTCCAGCCTCCATGCCCCCGTCGAAACCAATCCGCCCCCAAATCAGCCGTCCCGAAGCGGGGCGGCGCTTGGGCAAAAAGGGGGAGGGGGAAGCTTACTTCAGCTTCTCGGGTTCGGGATATTCTTCGCCGAAGGTATCCACGGTGACCTTCTTCATGACCTGCTTCTGCAGGGGCTTATCATTGTAGATGTTGGTCTTCGTTTCGGCAATGCGGTCCACCGCGTCCATGCCGGAGATGACCTTACCGAAGGCGGCGTAGCTGCCGTCCAGATGGGGCGCGTCATCATGCATGATGAAGAACTGGCTGCCGGCAGAGTCGGGCATGGAGCTTCTGGCCATGCTCAGCACGCCGCGGCTGTGCTTCAGCTCATTGGCGAAGCCGTTGATGGCGAACTCGCCCTTGATGTTCCAGCCGGGGCCGCCGGTGCCGGTGCCGTTGGGGCAGCCGCCCTGGATCATAAAGCCGGGGATGATGCGATGGAAGCCCAACCCGTCATAGAAGCCGGAGCTGACCAGATGGATGAAGTTGCGGACGGATTCGGGCGCGATCTCGGGATAGAGTTCCGCGACGATGAGATCGCCGTTTTCCATTTCGATGGTGACCTGGGGATTCTTGCTCATATCAGTAATTCCTTTCCTTCATGGCTCTGTCGATTTCTCTCTTTGCGCTCTTTTCTGCATCGGCGTCCCGCTTATCGTGGAGCTTTTTGCCCTTGCACAGGCCCAGCTCCAGCTTGACCCGGGGCCCCAGAAAGTACAGGGAGAGGGGAACCAGGGCATAACCGTCCTGAGCAGCCTTGGCGCCCAGACGCAGGATCTCCCGCTTGTGCATCAGCAGCCTGCGGGGGCGGACGGGATCTTTGTTATAGATATTACCCTTTTCGTAGGGGCTGATGTGCATGCCCCGGACGAAAATCTCCCCGTCCTTGACGGTGCAGAACGAGTCCTTCAGATTCACGCCGCCCTGCCGGATGGACTTCACCTCCGTGCCTGCCAGGGAGATGCCCGCTTCAAAGCGGTCTTCCACGAAATATTCGTGAAACGCCTTTCGGTTGGTGGTGATGGGCTTTTTTACAAGATTCGCCAAGAAGCTTGTCCTCCTTTCCGCAGTTTGGGACGGCGGTATGGATTTCCAGTCTATCATATCCGCCTGGAGCACATTATAACACGTAGCGGCACGCGGGAAAAGTCTTTTTTTCATTTTCCTGCCGCAAGTGCCGCTGCGCGATCAAAGCGGCGTGCGTTTCGACACATTTCGACAAAAATGGTAATATTTTGCTGTTGCAGACTTGTTCGGATGCCGGAAAACTGCTATAGTATTTGCAGAGAACGGGCGCCGCAGCAAGCTGCACCGCGCCGGAGAACGATGCATGGAGGGGAGAGACAGGATGGGGCAGACGCCGGATCGGGAAACTGCGGTATTGCTGCAGAATCTCAGCAATACGCTGCTCAACGCGCTGAATGACTCCATGGCGGCCGCAGACCTTCTGGCCAGAAGAATGGCCAAGGGCGACCGCACAGAGGAACGGCGCTATCTTGCCATGCTCCGGCATGACCAGCATCGGATGCTCCGGGTGGCGGAGAACATGAGCGAGCTGGCGGCCATCGGACTGGGCGAAGCGGTGGCGGAGGGCCGCGTGCTGGATCTCAATG
>JAFQKD010000164.1 GCA_017397075.1 Oscillospiraceae bacterium
AGGTGCCGTCCATAACGATGTTGGAGAAGCTGAGATTTTCCACCAGTGTGGCTTCCCGTCCCACATCGGGGAGCTTGCCTTCCCGCCGCTCGGGACACTGGATGCAGATGCCCACGTTGGTATCGGTCATCACCAGATTGGAGAAGACGCAGTTGCGGATGGTGCCGTCGTTGATCCAGGCAATGCGGATGCCGTTTGCGTAGCTGGTGAGATTGCAGTTTGTGACGCAGACGCGCTCGGTGATTTTGGTTTCTTTCAAAGGTCCGTTGTTCGCCCGCACGGCGATGCAGTCATCTCCGCAGGTGATGGAGCAGTTGGAAACGGTCACATCCCGGCTGGAGACGATGTCAATGCCGTCGTTATTGGGATACTGAACATCTGCCCAGATGCGGCAGCGGTCAAACTTCACATCGTCGCAGTCATACATGAGATAAGACCAGCCGGAGGGCTGATTTGTCATAGTGATATCCTCAATGCGCACATGACGGCAGGCGGAGAAGAACACCACTCTCGGCGGGGTGGGGGCGTCGATACGGATGTACTGAGGGCCGGAGCCTCCGTCGGTACGGGGATAAACGAAGGCGGAGCCGTGGGCATCAATGGTACCCATGCCGGTAATGGAGATGTTCTCTCCGTCTTCGGCAAAGATCATACAGGCGTTGCGGTTGCGGAACATTTTGTCCGTCTCGATATGGCGGAGATGCTGCCGTTCGGGGTAATCCTGCCAGTCGGGAGAGCCGAGAAGCACGGCATCCCGGGAGATGTGGAAGTCCACATTGGAGCGCAGGGTGATGGTTCCCGTGAGGAACACACCCTCGTCCAGAATGACTCTGCCGCCGCCGTATTCATGGCAGGCATCGATTGTGCGCTGAATGGCTTCGGTATTCATGGTCACGCCATCGCCAATGGCGCCGAAATCACGGATACGGAAATCTTTCATGGTTATTCTCCTTAAAAGTAGAATTCACTTTTGGCGGGACGGATATCGGTAAGGGCTCCGGTGTAATGCCGCAGGGTGTGGGGCACGTAGGGGTGCCGGAGGCAGCCTTCTTCATTCAGCTCAATGCCGAGACCGGGCATGGAGGGGATGGTGATGTAGCCGTCCTTGTATTCCAGAGACTCATTTGTGACATCCCTGCGCCAATCCACATCGGAGTACATGATCTCAAGGATCTCAAAGTTGGGGCAGGCTGCGGCAATCTGCAACGTTGCGGCGTTTGCCACGGGGCCTGAGGGATTGTGGGGCGCGAAGGGGATATAGCGGCATTCTGCTTCCGCAGCGATCTTTTTCAGCTCCATGATGCCGCCTGCATGGGACACATCCGGCTGAATGTAGTCCGCTGCCATGAGATCGAACATCCTGCGGTAATCCCAGCGGGTATAGAGCCGCTCGCCTGCGGCAATGGCCACGGGAGACTTGTCCCGCACAGCCTTCAACGCCTCCAGATTATCGGGGGGAACAGGCTCTTCAAAGAACATGGGCTTAAACTGCTCCAGTTCCTTGGCAATCTTCGTTGCAGTGGGGATATCGAATCTGCCGTGACCTTCAATGAGAAGATCCACATTGGGGCCTGCAGCTTCACGCACAGCAGCGACACAGCGCAGAGACTTATCCAGCTCCGCATTGGAGATGTTGAGATAGTTCTTGCCGAAGGGATCCCACTTCATGGCGGTGACGCCCCTCTGCACGGCAATGCGTGCCTTTTCGCCGAATTCTTCCGGCTCCTTTGCGCCGCTGAACCAGCCGTTTACGTAGATACGCACCTTGTCATTGACCTTGCCGCCCAGGAGCTGATAAACGGGAACGCCCAGATGCTTACCCAGAATGTCCCACAGCGCCATTTCCACTGCGGAAAGGGCGCTCATGAGCACAGCGCCGCCACGCCAGTAGGCATCGCGGTAAATGGCGTGCCAGTGTTTTTCGATATCCAGCGGATTCTCCCCCACCAGATACTGCTTAATGTGCTCCACAGCGCCTTCCAGCGCCTTTTCCTTGTATTCCAGTGTGGCTTCGCCAACGCCGTCGATGCCTTCGTCGGTGTACACCTTCACAAACACCCAGTTTGTGCGGAAGCAGTCCACAACGAAGGTCTTGATGTCGGTAACTTTCATGATGCGTCCTCCTTTTTCGGGCCGTTGACAGCTTGTGTCATTAGTGTATAATAAATCTTATTGAAGGAATATCAAAATATTAGGCATATTATTTGAAATATTATCGAGTTGGTGAGCAAAATGGAAATGCAGCTGCCGGAGATCGTGGCGGCGGGGATCTACAATACCGATGCTGCCGTGAAAAATCGAACCGAGACCCGCAAGCGGAGAGTCACCATGCCGGAGATCGAGATCCCCCTTTCGGAGGGGGGCATCGGCTATATCGACAGCGATGCCGTACCCTACCGTACGGATACCCTCATCTGCTCAAAGCCGGGGATGGTGCGCCACAGCAGAGTGCCTTATCGGTGCAGATATGTGCATTTCATGCTGAAGGAGGGAGAGCTTCTGGAGATGTTCATGGAGCTTCCCACATTCCTGCAGACGGAAAAGCCGGAGGTCTACCTTGCGCTTCTGGAAAAGATCGACCGGTACCACAACTCCAATCGAAAATCGGATTCCCTCATGGTGCAAAGCGCCATGCTGGAGCTGATCTGGACCCTCCGGGGAGATGCGAAGGCGCAGCGGAAAAGAGAACAGCAGCGCCACAGCAATGAGACGGTGATCGAGGGGGTCATCCACCACATTCAGGAAAATCTCACCGGAGATCTGTCCCTCAAAACGGTGGCGGAGCTTGCAAGACTCAGTCCCATCCATTTTCATAACTGCTTCAAGGCTTCCACCGGCAGGACGCTCCGGGAGTATGTGGAGGAGCAGCGCATCCGCAAGGCCTGCGGGCTGCTTCTATCCACGGACTGGACGCTGACCCGCATTGCGCAGGAATGCGGTTTTGCCTCCCAGTCCTATTTCAGCTTTGCCTTTAAACGGAAAATGGAGATGACACCCCGGGAATATGCCCGCAGCATGGCGGAACGGTACGGAAACGGATAAACTACTGCCCCGGTTCACTTCAGTGTGTGAATCGGGGCAGTAGTTTATTTTTGATCAAAGACCCGGACATAGTCCACAAGGAAGGTGTCGCCGATGGCATCATATGCTTCCGGCACAGGTGTGCGGTCAGCTCTGCGGTAACCGTGTACCTCCGTGGAAATCAGAATAAAGGAAGGACAGTCGGAGGGATTTTTGTCCGTGTGTCCGGCTTCATGACCGTCTACATAGAAGGTGTAGCCATTGGTGTCCCAAAGCACACCGAAGCGGTGGAACACGGTTTTGTCAAGCTCCTTAGGCTCCCCGGTACCGAAGCTCTGGCGGTCCTGACCGTAGCCGCCGGAGTGGACCCAATGGTCGAGGATCTTTCCCGGTTCAAAACTTTCCATAATGTCGATCTCCGTGCCGGTATACCGGCTGTCCAAAGATGCGCCGATGATGGGGGACTGGATCCAGAAACTGGTACGCCAGCCTTCCTTCTGCTGCAGCCGACAGCGGCACTCATAATAACCGTGGGTGTGCAGGAAGAGAGGTGCGTGAAGCTTTCCAATGTTCCACTGGAGCGCGTCACCCATGAAATCTGTTTTTTCCACAGGCTCATCCATGAAGTTATACCCGGTTTGCAGCTGAGAGCTGACGGGGCGGCCGTCCTCTTCCATCAGCGTGAATACGGCAGTGCTGTTCCCGTCCAGCGTAACACCCTTATCCGTCCATGCGGGCCAGGGCTGCCCCATCATGGACATCCGGAAGTCCCAGTTTATGCGGTTCAGTTCGGTACCGTCAAATTCGTCGTTCCAGACCAGTTTCCAATCACCGTCGGGCAGAAGAGACGGCTCGTGGTGATCTACGGAATAATACTGCATAGTTGTGCCTCCTTACACAAATTTGATACACCGAGTATATAATAAATCTTACTGGAAAACTACAGATATCTTTTTCAATTTGTTGGAATTCTTATCGTGTTAACAACAAAGTGCCCTCCGGATATTCCGGAGGGCACTGCTGTGCTTATGCTGTGCAGGGGCTGATCTCTGAGAAAAACGGTGCGGCTGCCTGATCCTGCCGCCGGATTTCGGGGAGAGGAGACAGGGGAAGGCTCCTGCGGGAGAATTACATCTTTTCGGGAGCGGTGACGCCCAGAATGCCCAGCGTTACGGCAAGGACGTTCTTTACTGTGGCGGCAAGCTTCAGACGTGCGTTCAGCACATTCTGCTCCTCGCCCTTGATGTGGTGGGCGTTGTAGAACCGATGGAAACGGGAAGCAAGCTCCACGGCATACTTGTTGATGAGGGAGGGATCGTAATCACGGGCGGCAAGGCGGATCTGCTCGGGCAGGGTAGCCAACTGCTTGAGAAGCTCCCGCTCCTCGCTGGAAGTGAGGAGGGAAACGTCGATATCCGCTGCTGCGGGCACTGCGCTGCCGAGACCTTCCAGTGTTTCGATAAGGCGGCAGATCCGTGCGTGTGCATACTGGGCGTAGTACACGGGGTTCTCACTGTCCTCGCGGACGGCAAGGGCAAGGTCAAACTCCAGATGGGTATCGGGCTTGGCGTTAAAGAAGAAGCGGCAGGCGTCAACGCTGATCTCGTCCAGAAGATCATTAAGGCTCATGGCCTTGCCGGTGCGCTTGGAGACCTTTACGGTCTCGCCGTTGCGCACGAGATGCACCATCTGCATCAGCAGGAAGTCCAGATGATCGGGATTGATGCCCATGGCGGGATCCTGCAGGGACTTCTTGAAACGGATGGCGTGACCGTGGTGGTCGGCGCCCCAGACGTTGATGACCCGGTCAAAGCCGCGCTGGACAAACTTGTTCCGATGGTAGGCAAGGTCAACGGCATAGTAGGTGTAGAAGCCGTTGGAGCGGCGGAGAACTTCGTCCTTCTCGGCGCCGAAGTCGGTGTTCCGCAGCCAGAGTGCGCCGTCCTTTTCGTAGGTGTGGTCGCCGTCCTGCAGAAGCTTTACGGTCTCGGCCACCATGCCGCTCTTGTGCAGGTCGCTCTCAAAGAACCACTGGTCAAAATTCACCCGGTAGCGCTCAAGATGCTTGCGCATGAGAGCCACGTTGTGGGGGATGCCGAACTCGGCAAAGATCTGCTGACGCTCGGCAGGCTCGGTATCCCTGTACTTGTCGCCGTCCTTCTCATAGATCAGGCGGGCAAGCTCCCGGATATCGTCGCCGTGGTAGCCGTTATCGGGGAATTCCACGTTTTCCTCACCGTAGAGGAGCTGGAGATATCTTGCCTCGATGGATTTGCCGAAAAGGTCGATCTGGTTTCCGGCATCGTTCACGTAGAACTCACGCCACACGTTGTAGCCGGCAAAATCCAGAACGGTGGCCAGCGTGTCGCCCAGAACGCCGCCGCGGGCGTTGCCGATGGTCATGGGACCGGTGGGGTTTGCGGAGACGAACTCCACCATGACCTTTTCGCCCTTGCCGTCGTTTATACGGCCGTAATCGGCACCGTCAGCCTCAATGCCCTTGAGCAGGTCTGCGTACCATGCATCGGAAACGCGGAAGTTGATGAATCCTGCGCCGGCGATGGTGCATTCACGGAAATAGGTGCCGTTCAGGTCGATCTG
>JAFQKD010000013.1 GCA_017397075.1 Oscillospiraceae bacterium
ACCACGCGCACGCGGCGGATGCCCACGGCATGGCAGAGGGTTTCCAGGTCGATCTTCGTGCTGGGATCGCCCTTGAGGTTGAAGCCGGTGGTCGGGTTCTGCTGATGGCCCGTCATGCCGGTGATGGAGTTATCCACGATGATGACGGTGGAATTGGATTCATTATAGGCAACGTTCACAAGACCTGTCATACCGGAGTGCATGAAAGTGGAGTCACCGATGACGGCAACCGCTTTCCGTCCTTCGCCGCCGCCGGCCTTCATGAAGCCGTGGAGGCCGGAGATGGAGGCACCCATGCAGATGGTGGTGTCCAGTGCGCCGAGAGGCGGCACAGCGCCCAGCGTGTAGCAGCCGATGTCGCCGAAAGCGGTGATCTTGTTCTTTGCCAGAGTGTAGAAGAGACCGCGGTGGGGGCAGCCTGCGCACATGACAGGGGGGCGGGGAGGAATTGCAGCATCCAACGCAGTGCCGCAAACGGTTTCGGCGCCCATCTTTTCCGCCACAAGATTCTGGGAGAACTCACCGATGCAAGGGAACCGGTCCTTGCCCACACAGGCAAGACCCATCTCCAGACAGTGGGTTTCAATAAAGCTGTCGAGCTCCTCCACGATCACAAGCTTCTCCACGGAAGCGGCAAAATCGCGGATCTTCTGTTCCGGCATCGGCCAGATCATGCCGAGCTTCAAGACGGGATAGGTATCCCCGCAGACTTCCTTCACATACTGGTAGGAGGTGGAGGAGGTGATGATGCCCACAGACCTATCGCTGCCGTCTTCGATGCGGTTGATTTCGGCAGTCTCCGCCCATGCGGCAAGGGCCGCGGTGCGCTCTTCCACGATGGGATGGCGCTTTTTTGCGTTGCCGGGCATCATGATGTACTTCTGGGGATTCTTTTCGTAGCTCTTGGAGAACTCCACGCGCTCGCCGGGCTCCACAACGCTCTGCGAGTGGGCAACACGGGTGCACATTTTGATGAACACGGGGGTGTCGAACTGTTCGGAGAGCTCATAGGCGAGCTTGGTGAAGGCGAGAGCCTCGGCTGAATCGGAGGGCTCCAGCATGGGGACCTTGGATGCCCGTGCGTAATGGCGGGAATCCTGTTCGTTCTGGGAGGAATGCATACCTGCGTCATCCGCAACACCGATGACCATACCGGCGTTGACACCGGTGTAGCCGATGGTGAAGAGAGGGTCAGCCGCAACGTTGAGACCCACGTGCTTCATGGCGCAGAAGCTTCGCTTTCCCGCTACGCAGGCACCGAAAGCGGCTTCCATGGCCACCTTTTCGTTGGGAGCCCACTCCGCATAGACTTCCTTATACTTTGCGACGTATTCTGTGATCTCCGTGCTGGGAGTGCCGGGATAGCTGGATACAAAGCTGCATCCGGCTTCGTAAAGACCGCGGGCAACGGCTTCGTTGCCGAGCATCAGTGTTTTCAAAGCAAAAGCTCCTTTCAAATATATCTCAAGCCCGGCGGATAGTCAGGTTCAGAACCAGACCCACACAGGAGGCGCACAGCAGGACAAGGAAGGTGACGCTGCTTGTGCAGCCGGAAAGCAGTGTGGGGACAAAGGATGCCGGGATCAGGATCAGATTCAGAATGCTGAAGT
The DNA here is from genome assembly GCA_017397075.1 of Oscillospiraceae bacterium. Classification (GTDB taxonomy): domain Bacteria; phylum Bacillota; class Clostridia; order Oscillospirales; family Oscillospiraceae; genus RGIG1893. The sequence goes on from JAFQKD010000013.1 coordinate 1,611, forward strand.
TGAGGGGGAAATGCTTCATGCCGTAGAAGCCGGAAGCAAAGGCTGCGGAAATGGTGGGGCAGAAGCCGTAGCTGAAGCCGCAGAGCATAAGACCTGCAGCGCACATACCCGGTACGGGAAGCAGATAGCCAAGCCAGGTGAGAAGTGTGGCGCAAATGGCGACGCCGCTTGTGAGATACTGGGTCTTCCGCAGACCGAAGCGATCGTAAAATGTGCCGGAAACGATGCGTCCGAGACCGTTTGCCACGGTGACGGCCCCGGCAAGGAGAGCAGCAGAGGCGGTAAAGCCCATTTCTTCAAACTGTCCCTTGGCACCGGAAATGGCTGTGCTGCCAACGGCGGCAAGCAGAGCGAAGAAGCAGAACAGCTTCCAGAAGGAAAGACGGCGGAGCATCTCACGAGCGGGGATATCCCCGGCAGTATTTGCGGCGGATTTCCGCTTCGGCGCAGGAAGCGCCGTTCCCGGAGCGGGAGGCAGGGAAAAGAAAGAGGCAAGCAGAAGAATGACGAAAAGAACGACACCCGCAATGCGGTATACATACCGCCAGCCGAAAGCAGTCATGGCATTTGCCATAGGGTTTCCGATGAGAAGCGTGGAAAACCCGAAGGCCATCATCATGATGCCGGTGCACAGTCCCTTCCGATCCGGAAACCAGGCGTTCATGGCGGAAATGACTACGTTGTACACGATGCCGATGCCGCCGCCGATGCATATGCCGTAACCCGCATAGAGCAGCAGCGTATCGCCGGCGTTAACGCAGGAGGCCAAAACAAAGCCAAGTGCGGTGAGTACAGCAGCAATGAGGATGCGGATGCGGGGGGCGATTTTTTTGGACAGCAAACCGGAGAAGAAACCGAAGCTGCAGAAGGCGCACATGGTGATGGTGTAATTCAGCTTCAGTGCGGCAGGGCTGAAGTTTATGTCCGCAAAGGGGAAGTTGATCACGCTCCAGGCGTAGAGAATGCCGGAAAACAGAAGGGCAATGCTCGTTACGGCAAGCCGAAGCCAACGGGTCTTCATCTCCATGGTTCACGCCCTGTTCTGCGCAGCAACAAGTCCGCTTGCGCCGTACATCTGACGAAGCTTCGGCTTTTCGATTTTTCCGGTGGGATTCCGGGGAACCTTGGCGAAGATGATCTTCCGGGGGCGCTTGTACCGGGGAAGTGCACGGCAGAAGCTGTTCACATCCTCTTCCGTGCAGGTAAAGCCTTCCTTCACCTGAATGATGGCTGCTGCGATCTCACCCAGTCTGGGATCGGGAAGACCGATGACCGCTACATCGTCCACGGGAGCAAAGCCGTGGAGGAAATCTTCGATCTGCACAGGATACAGGTTTTCGCCGCCGGTGATGATGACATCCTTCTTTCTGTCCACAAGGAAGATGAAGCCGTCTTCATCCCGCATGGCCATATCGCCTGTGCGGAGCCAGCCGTCCTGCAGAACGGCAGCGGTTGCCTTTTCGTCACGGTAGTAGCATTCCATAACACCGGGACCCTTGACGCAAAGCTCACCCACATCGGTGCCGGAAACGGGGGCGCCGTTCTCATCGGTGATCTTCACCTCCCAGCCGAAGCCGGGTACACCGATGGCACCCACCTTGTGGATATTTTCCACACCAAGATGGACACAGCCGGGGCCGATGGATTCACTGAGACCGTAGTTGGTGTCGTACTGATGATGGGGGAAGTAGGTGAGCCAGTGCTTCACAAGGCTCTGGGGAACGGGCTGTGCACCGATGTGCATAAGCCGCCACTGGCTCAGCTCGTAATCGGAAAGCTTCAATTCACCGCTGTCAAGGCAGTTCAGCAGATCCTGTGCCCAGGGAACAAGCAGCCATACGATGGAGCATTTTTCACTGGAAACGGCGTTGAGGATATCCCGGGGCTTTGTGCCCTTAAGGAGAACGGCCTTGCCGCCCACAAGGAAGCTTCCGAACCAGTGCATCTTGGCGCCGGTGTGATACAGAGGGGGAATGCAGAGAAATACATCGTCGTGCGTCTGCCCGTGGTGTGCCTGCTCCACAGCGCAGGAGTGAACAAGGCTTCTGTGCTTGTGCAGGATGGCCTTGGGGAAGCCGGTAGTGCCGGAGGAGAAGTAGATGGCGGCGTAATCG
>JAFQKD010000165.1 GCA_017397075.1 Oscillospiraceae bacterium
GACAACGAGATGGGCTACTCCAACAAGGTTGTTGAGCTCATTAAGTACATGTACTCCGTGGATCACGCCGAGTAATCTGTACCAACATCATACGCGGCACAGTCAATGACTGTGCCGCGTATTTTTGCTTAGGCTGAGCAATACTATCCGAACCCGCCTGAGCGGGCGTCTGATCCGCTCAGCCTTCCTTTTATTCATTGATGGGCGTCAGCCCATCTGCTTCACTCAAGATTGTCTGAACACATCATCCATCCCGCTCAGGTCGCAGATTTCTGAGCCGCGAGGCCGTTCTGAGACAAGGCACCGCTTTGCAGACGGGCTGTCGCCCGGGGAAAAGCGGTAACGCAGGTTCTGGGCGGCCTCGCGGTTCAGAAACGGGCTCGGATAATATTGCTCAGCCTTTACCCCTTGCAATCCTTCTGTTCTGCGCTTATAATGCAGGTAACCACTCTCAAATCGTTGAAGGGAGATCTGAATATGGAAAACAAAAAGCTTCGCGTTGGTATCGTCGGCTGCGGCGGCATGGGCCGCGGTGTGCATTCCCCCGCCTTCAGCAAGATGGAGGATGTTGAGATCGCCGCTTACTGCGACATTATCCGTGAGCGTGCCGAGGAGCTTGCCGAAAAATACGGCGTTGCCCCCGAATGCGTCTACACCGATTACAAAGAGATGCTGAAGCAGACCGATCTGGATGCCATCGACATCATTACCCCCAACAAGTTCCACTCTGAGATCGCTGTTGCCGCCATGGAAGCAGGCTTCCACGTATTCTGCGAGAAGCCCGATGCCGTCAGCATTGCGGAAGCCGCAAAGATGAAGGATGCCTCCGAAAGAACCGGCAAGATCCTCATGGTCATGCGCAACAACCGTTACCGCGAGACCGCAAAGTATCTGAAGCAGTTCATCGGCGAAGGCCGTATGGGTGAAGTCTATGCCGCACGCTGCGGCTGGCAGCGCCGCCGCGGCGCTCCCGGTGTGGGCGGCTGGTTCACCACCAAGGCTCTCTCCGGCGGCGGCCCCCTCATCGACCTTGGCGTGCACATGATCGACCTGACCATGTGGCTCATGGGCAACCCCCGTCCCGTGGCTGTCTCCGGCTGCACCTACTGCAAGTTTGCGGAAAGCTCCGTTTCCGACTCCACCGAAGCAAAGTTCGGCGATAAGAAGGCCGGCGGCACCTTTGACGTGGAAGACCTGGCCATGGGCTTCATCCGTTTCGACAACGGCGCCTGCCTGCAGGTAGAGGTCTCCTGGAACTCCAATGTGGATCAGGAGCGTCAGTTTGTGGAGCTTCGCGGCGACAAGGCCGGCTCCATCTGGAACACCGATGACGGAAAGCTGCGCATCTTCACCGAAGAGTTCGGCAACACCGTGGACATCACCCCCAACGCCAAGGATATGGACGGCGGTCATGCACAGAACCTGCGCCATTTCGTGGACTGTGTCCTTTACGGTGCTGAGCCTATGTTCGTGCCCCAGCAGGGCTACAACATGGTGGGCATTCTGGAAGCCATGTACCGTTCTGCCAAGGAAGGCCACGAGATCCAGCTGTAAATCATCCGTTTATGGACCGGGGTTTCCCCGGTCCATGCTTTTTTGAAAGGAAAAACACCATGGAAATGACAAGCCGTGAGCGGCTTCTTGCCGCCATCCGCGGGGAGGAGACGGACCGCGTACCATGGTCGCCGTTTCTTGCCTATTACTGGGAGCACCAGAGCGCCGAACGGCAGGCAGCGGGACAGGTACGCTATATGCAGCAGCTGGGGGCAGACCCGCTTCTCCGGGGATTTCACACCCTGTTTGACACGAAGCTGGAAAACTGCACCCGTACGGAGCGCCTTGAGGGCTGCAAGCGGTACACCGTATACGAGACCCCTGTGGGAACGCTGGAGGAAGAGCACACCCTTTCCGAAGGGGCAAATTCCTGGTTCCTCACCAAACACCCGGTGGAGACCGAGGAGGATTTCAAGGTCCTGCAGTACATAACGGAGCACACGCTGCTCACGGAAAACATCGCCTCCTTTGAAGCGGACAAAGCCGCGATCGGAGAGGGCGGACTTTACCTTCCGGTCATCGGACTTTCCCTGAAGACCGGGTTCCAGTCCCTTGTGGAGCATTGGTGCGGCACGGAAAACCTGGTTTACGCCCTTTGCGATTTCCCGGAAGTTGTGGAAGAGTGCCTTGCCGTTATGGCGGAAAAGGATAATGAGTCCCTGGAAATTTCCCTGAAAAGCTCTGCCGACGGCTTTATCTTCTGGGAAGACAGCTCCACCACCAACATTAACCCCGATCTCTTTTCCCGTTACACTGCCCCGCAGGTTGATGCATGGGGCAAGCGTATCCATGCGGACGGACGTTTTCTCGTTCACCATGCCTGCGGACACCTGCGGGATCTTCTGCCGCTCATGGCAAAAACGGAAGCGGACATCATCGAGTCCATCTCTCCCCCACCCACGGGAAACATCGACCTTCCCGAAGCCATCACAAAGCTCCCCGAATCCAAGGGACTCATCGGCGGACTGGAACCTGTGTTTCTGGAGACCTGCACCATGGAGCAGCTGGATGCCCGGGTGGAGGAGCTTCTCACCGCCATGAAGGGACGGCGCTTCGTTCTGGCCAACAGCGACAGCTGCCCTCCCGGCGTTGCCCACGAAAAATTCCTCCGGGTCAGCGAAGCGGTCAGAAGATACTGAAAAAGAAAGCCTCTCTTTAAAAGAGAGGCTTTCTCATTTTGCACTTCCCGCTTTGCCGATCTCTCCCTCAGTCAGCTTCGCTGACAGCTCCCTCGTCAGAGGGAGCCTCTTCATTCCCTGTATCAAGCGTTTGCCGACAGGCGGAAGGGACTGTTTCCGTTAGGAAACAGTCCCTTTAACTTTCTTTACACCGGCTTTACGGTAAAGCGCAGGGTGTAGATGCTGTCGCGAAGGTCTGCCGCTTCATCCACAACGGTGCTCCATGCCATTTTGCCGCCGATGGGACCGTGAGCGGCATCCAGATGGAGATACGCATCGGGACGGCGGATGAGCTCATGCTCGTGCTTCGCCTCACGGTAATCCCGGACGGTATTGTGATGCACGTC
>JAFQKD010000166.1 GCA_017397075.1 Oscillospiraceae bacterium
CGCAGTCCGTATCGGCCTGTTGCTCTGCTCAGGCGCAGGATCAGCGTATACCGCTGGTTCTTTTCCAGCTCCACTGCCATGCACGGCTGCGCGCTGCTCAGCCGCAGCACTTCCTTTTTATCCGCTCCCAAAAGAGATACGGTCATTTCTCCGCTGGTCAGGGCACTGTCCAAGGTGAAGGTGTAGGTTTTGCTCTCTTTGAATCTGACGATCCGACGGATGGAACCGCTGCATCTGGAAAAGCTTGCCGCAGTCCCCCGTTTTGAGCCAACGAAGCTCACCGCGCTTTTGGAGCTGAGAACCATCCAGCCGTTGAGGTACAGCAAATACATCCCAACGCCCATGACCAGGCACAGGATCCCCAAAAGAAGCAACTTGTCCAAGCGAGTCACCTCCAAATCACAAAGTGAAGAAAATACCGGAATGACTTTTTTATTATAATTCAATCCATGCGAAAATGCAACATGGATAATTTTCAGGCATCGGGGAATACTCTCACCGACAACAAAAAGGAGGTATTTTCCCATGGACATGATCGCATTGATCCTCTCCATCGTGGGCTCCCTGAACTGGGGTCTGGTGGCGCTGTTCAAGTTTGACCTGGTGGCGTGGCTCTTCGGCGGGCAGACGGCGCTGCTCAGCCGGATCGTCTACGCCCTGGTGGCCGTGGCCGGTGTCTGGTGCGCAACGTTTTTGTTCCGCAGAGACGCAGTTACGGATTAAATGCAGAATGAAGAATGCATAATGCAGAATTGGGTTCGCCCTGCCTTCTGCATTGTGCATTCTGCATTTGCGACCCTTGCTTTTTTCCGGTCTGCGGATATAATGAAAGTAAGGAGTGATACATATGGAAGTTCAGATCAATGTGATCGCGCGCATGAAAAGCGATTTCCCCACCAAGTTCGGCATCCCCCGGCAGCCCCATCTGGTGGAGGAATTGCGCTCGACAATCGTTTTTGAGCCCGACTACCGCAATGCCGATGCATTACGGGGCATTGAGGGCTTCAGCCATCTTTGGATCATCTGGCAGTTTTCCGAGGCCGTCCGCTCCGGTTGGAGTCCCACAGTGCGCCCGCCCCGGCTGGGGGGCAACACCCGCATGGGTGTCTTCGCCACCCGCTCCCCCTTCCGCCCCAATAACCTGGGGCTTTCCTGCGTGAAGCTTTTGGGCGTGGAGCAGACGAAGGATCAGGGTACAGTGCTCCATGTGTCCGGTGCGGATCTCATGGACGGCACGCCTATTTTTGATATCAAGCCCTACATCCCCTACGCCGACAGCCATCCCGATGCTCTGGGCGGCTTCACGGACACCGCCGGAGAATTTCTTCTTGAGGTGGACTTCCCCCCTGCGCTTCTGTCCCTGCTCCCCGAGAGCAAGCGCGCCGCCGCCGTCGGTGTTCTCAGCCACGACCCCCGCCCCAGCTACCAGCGCAAGCCAGGACGGGTCTATGGGCTTCCCTTTGCAGGCTTCGATATTCGGTTCACGGTGGAGGGCGAGAAGCTCACCGTTACGGAGGTCGTTCCCCTGTGACAAAAGGGCTCGTTGCAATGCAACGAGCCCTTGATTTGTTTACTTAACGCGCACAATGCAGGTCATGGTGACGCCATCCACCTCGGAAGTCAGGGTCACGGTGCCGGGGGCGCGGCCGGTGATGGTCTTGCCGTCGATGGAAATAATGCCATCCATATCCATCGTCCAGATGGCATTGGCGGTCTCGCCGGAGCCGTTGGTGACCTTGAGCCGGAAGCTCTCGCCCACACTGATGCTCACATCGGAGTGGGATGCCTTCCATGCCGGCTTCTCCTGACCGCCCTGCTGATCCTCCTGCTCCTCACCGTCGGGATCGGA
>JAFQKD010000167.1 GCA_017397075.1 Oscillospiraceae bacterium
CTTGGTATTGAGATGGAGAATGTGCATCCAGAAGTTGCACCACTTATGACCGAGATAGGCTTCGCTCTGGGTGATCTCGTTTGTGTGGTGGGGGAAAGCATTGTCAATGCCGCCGCAGTGGATATCCAGCTTTTCGCCAAGGTGCTTCATGCTGATGCAGCTGCACTCAATATGCCAGCCGGGGTAGCCGACACCCCAGGGACTGTCCCACTTCAGTTCCTGATCGTCAAACTTGCTCTTGGTGAACCACAGCGCAAAGTCGGTCTTGTTGCGCTTGCTCTCATCCTCGTCAACACCCTCGCGGACGCCCACCAGCAGGTCTTCCTCATCCTGATTGCCGAACACATAGTAGTCCTTCAGCTTTGCGGTATCGAAATACACGTTGCCGCCGGAAAGGTAGGCATAGCCCTTCTCGATGAGCCCCTCAATGACCTTAATGAACTCATCCACGCAGTGGGTGGCAGGCTCCACCACATCGGGAATGCGGATGTTCAGCTTTTCGCAGTCGGCAAAGAAGGCCTTGGTGTAGAAATCGGCGATCTCCAGCACGGTCTTCTTTTCCCGACGGGCGCCCTTGAGCATCTTGTCTTCGCCGGTATCGGCATCGCTGGTGAGATGTCCCACGTCGGTAATGTTCATGACGCGCTTGACTTCATAGCCGGAGAAGCGGAGATACCGGTCCAGAATATCCTCCATGATGTAGCTGCGGAGGTTGCCGATATGGGCAAAATGGTAGACCGTGGGGCCGCAGGTGTACATGGACACCTTGCCCGGTTCGTTGGTATAAAACTCTTCAACAGTATGGGTGGCGGAATTGTACAGTTTCATCTTCAATTACCCCTTTACGACCTCGCCGACAGGCTCGCCGTCGACTTCGCCGGTGATTTTTACCGTGACAAACTCTCCCTCGGTGACGCCCTTCCCGGTAAAGAAGATACGTCCGTCCACATCCGGGGACTCTGCATAGCTGCGGCCGCTCCAGCAGCCAAGGGCGTGGTCAAAGCCCTCCGCAAGAACGCGGTAGGTCTTTTTCAGCCGCTTTTTGTTGAAATCGTCCATGATTCTGGACTGCAGTTCTTCCACAAGCTCCGCTCTGCGGCAGGCAGTCTCCGTATCGCATCGCTCCATCTTTGCCGCGGGAGTCCCTTCCTCGGGAGAATAGGGGAACACCCCTGCCCGCTCGATGTGGAATTCCTTCAAAAATTCGCAAAGCTCTTCAAATTCAGCCTCGCCCTCACCGGGAAGCCCGGTGATGATGCTGGTGCGGAGCACAAGACCGGGGAGCCTCCTGCGCAGGGTCTTGAACAGGTTTTTGATGTCCTCCGGCGTATCGTGCCGGTTCATCCGCTTCAGAACCTCACGATTGATGTGCTGGATGGGAATATCCAGATACCGCAGGATCTTCTTGTTCTCCGCCATGACGTCGATGAGCTCTTCATCCACCTCGGAGGCGTAGAGATAATGGAGACGGATCCAGCTTATGCCCTTGATCTCACAAAGCTTTCTAAGAAGCTCCGCAAGAGAACGCCTGCCGAAAAGATCCATGCCGTAGCGGGTGATATCCTGCGCCACGATGATGAGCTCCTTCACCCCGGATTCGGCAAGACCTTCCGCCTCGGCAACGATCTCCTCCATGGGACGGCTGCGGAATTTTCCGCGGATGGAGGGGATCACGCAGTATGCGCAGTGATTGTCGCAGCCTTCGGCGATCTTGATGTATGCCCAGCTGGGTCCGGTGGTAACCACACGGCCAAGCTCGGGAATGGGAGCGCTGGCATCCCCGATGCGGCTGACCTTCTCCCCCGCAAGCACCCGATCCAGAACCTCGATAAGCTCCGGGAAAGCGGTGGTGCCCACAATGGCATCGATCTCCGGCATTTCGGAGAGCAGCTCATCCTTATACCGCTGGGGCAGACAGCCGGTGACGATGATCTTCTTCATTTTCCCGGCTTCCTTCAGCTTGCCAAGCTCGAGAATGTTCTCGATGGCCTCGCTTTTCGCCGTTTCGATAAAGCCGCAGGTGTTCACAATGCCGATATCCGCGCTTTCCGGATCTGCCTCCAACTCGTAGCCGGCATCATCCAGCAGACACAGCATCTGCTCGCTGTCAATGAGATTCTTGGCGCAGCCAAGGGACGTAAAATATACCCGATGTCTCATAGCTCTTCTCCCATATCCTCAAGATACCGCTCCAGCGCGGCACGGATTTTCTCATGTCCGAAGCCGCGGCGCTGCAGAAAATCTGCAAGCTTCCGCGCCTGATCCCGATCCGGCACGCCCTTTACACGCACCGCAAGGAGGCGGCCGATGGCCTCCTCCTCGTCGGGAAGCTCCGCAAGGGCATCCTCCCAAAGCTCTTTGGGAATCCCCCTGCGGAAAAGTTCCTGTTTTACCTTGGCGGGACCATAGCCCCGTGAGGCATAATGGCGGACGATCATGCCCGCATAGGCTGCGTCATCCACCACACCCAGCTTTTCCAGCCAGTCCGCGGCATCCTCCGCATCCTCCTGTGTACCGCCCCGGCGCACAAGCCGTTCGGTGATCTCCTTGTGGCTCATGGCGCGGGCTCCCGTCATGCGCAGAGCGCGCTTACGGGTTTGCCGCCTGTCAGCCGCTGCGGAAAGCTCCGCATACGCCTCTTCGGACAGCTCCATGCCCGCATAAAGTCCGTATTCCGCCACAAGGTATGTATCCACCCGAAGCTTTTCCCCGTTATCCAGCTCCGCATGGACCCTCTCCGGATCCCCGGAGGGGGAAACAAGCCGGGTTATGCGCACGGCTTAGTCCTCAAAATCCTCGGCGGAGACCCGCACTGCCTTGGCGGCCTCGGGATTCTCCACCCGTCCTGCGGCAACCGCGGCAGCTCTTGCCTGAGGGCTCATGAGCTTGTCGGAATTTGCGCGGATAGCGGCCTCAATCTCGTCTGCAACCTCGGGATGCTCCTTCAGGAAGGTCTTCATGCCGTCACGGCCCTGAATGCGGGTATCCTTATAGGTGAACCACGCGCCGCCCTTTTCGATGATCTCCAGCTTCACGCCAAGGTCGATGATCTCACCGATCTTGGAGATGCCTTCGCCGTACATGATGTCAAACTCCGCTTCACGGAAGGGAGGCGCCACCTTGTTCTTGACCACCTTTGCGCGGGTACGGTTACCCACCATCTCCCCAGCAGACTTCAGCGTCTCCACGCGGCGCACATCGATACGCACGCTGGAGAAGTACTTCAGTGCACGTCCGCCGGGTGTGGTCTCGGGGTTGCCGTACATGACACCGATCTTCTCACGCAGCTGGTTAATGAAGATCACGATACACTGGGTCTTGGAAATAACACCGGCAAGCTTACGCAGAGCCTGACTCATAAGACGCGCCACAACACCAACGGAGGAATCGCCCATCTCGCCTTCGATCTCACTTCTGGGCACCAGAGCCGCAACAGAGTCCACAACCACAACGTCGATGGCGCCGGAGCGCACCAGCGTTTCGGTAATGGCGAGGGCATCTTCGCCGGTATCCGGCTGAGAAATCAGGAGGTTATCAATATCAATGCCGATGGCCCGTGCGTATGCAGGCTCCAGAGCATGCTCCGCGTCCACATAAGCCACTTCGCCGCCCAGCTTCTGGGCAGATGCCACCACATGCAGTGCAAGTGTGGTCTTACCGGAGGATTCCGGTCCATAGATCTCAATGATGCGTCCCTTGGGAACACCGCCGATACCCAGCGCAAGGTCAAGAGACAGTGACCCTGTGGGGATAGCTTCCACGTTTACCTGCAGATTTTCGCCAAGACGCATAATGGCGCTTTCTCCGTAGCTGCGGCGAACCTGCTGAATTGCTGTTTCCAGTGCGCGCTTCCGATCGTCGGCACGGCCTGCCGGCTCAACTGCCGCTGCTTTTTTTCTCTCCGCCATGGTCATTCTCCTTTAACATGAATTGAATAGGGGTTGGTGACTCTTCCAACCACCACACGGTCTACACCGATCGTATCCTGATACCGGGCAAGATCCGTAAATCCGCATCGGCGGAGGATCTCTTCTATGGCTTCCGCCTGCCCCTCTCCGCATTCCATCATAAGCCATCCGTTGTCCTTTAAAACGGACTTCCACTTGGATGCGATGGAACGGTAGAACATAAGTCCGTCCTCTCCCCCGTCAAGGGCCATGCGGGGCTCGTAATCCTTCACGGAAGAATCCAGCTCCCCAAGCTCCCCGGAGGGGATGTAGGGGGGATTTGCAACGATCAGGTCAAATCTGCCGATGAGCATGGGTGGCGGCTTCAAAACGTCCGCATCGAGACACATGATGCATCGGGCAAGATTGTTTCGGAACACATTATTGCGGCACACCGCAAGAGCCTTCAGGGACTTATCCAGAAGCACAAGGCGGCAGTCCGGCACATTCTTCGCAATGGCGATGCCCACGCAGCCGCTGCCCGTACAGAGATCCAGCACTCTTGAACCGCTGACCTCCTTGCTCCGCAGATGGTCGATGGCCGTCTCCGCCAGAACCTCCGTATCGATCCGGGGGATCAGCACATCCGGCGTCACCTGTATGGGATAGCCCATAAACTCCCATTCTCCGGTGATCTGGGCAACCGGTTCCCCTTCAATACGGCGGCGGAGCATGTCCTCCACCTTCGCTTCATAGGTATCTGTCACATAGAGCTTCAGGTCACGGAAAAGCTCTTCCTTCGTCTTTCCCGCCGCAGCGCAGGCAATGAGCCGCGCCTCCACCTGAAACCCTTCCACACCGGCAGCTTTCAGCCTCCGCCGGGCGGCAAGATAGATATCATTATATGTCTTCATCTATGTCTGTAATCCTTCCCGGATAATTTACCAGGCGTCGCTTCCCTGCTGTTCGGGGATGACAAGCTCCAGCGCCTTGATGGCGACCTCCAGCATACTGTCATCGGGTTCAGCAGTGGTGATCCCCTGCAGCCAGCGCCCCGGTGCGGAAATGGCGCGGGTAAACCAGTTGTCATGCCGTCCGGCAAGCTTAATAAGTTCATAGCTGATGCCGACTACCACAGACAGCAGCACAAGCCGCAGCGCCATACGCACAAGGGCGCTGCGCCAGCGGACAAGGGCAAAAACCAGAATGGAAATGATCATGACGATGAACATAAAGCTCGTTCCGCAGCGGGGATGGTTCCGCTTCTGCTCACGGCAGTTTTCCACGGTGAGGGGAAGCCCTTTTTCGTAGCAGTGGATGGTCTTATGCTCCGCGCCGTGATACATCCAGACACGCTTAATGTCCTTCAGGCGGCTGCAAAGCCAGATATAGGTGAGGAAAATGATGATGCGCAGCACACCCTCGCAGAGATTCAGCAGCAGGGCGGATTTGATGACGCCGCCCAGAAGCCCCACAAGGAAGGTGGGCAGCAGGATGAAAAGGCCCACGGAAAGCAGCACCGCAAGCACCACGGCAACAGCGGTGGCGACCTTGGTGGCTTTTTCGCTTCCCAGCTTTTTTTCCAGCCACAGATCCAGCTTGTCCTTCTCCGCCTCTTCCCCGCTCAGAAGCTGCTCGGAGGAGTAGTTGATGGCCTTCACGCCGGTGACCATGCTTTCAATGAAGTTCACCGTGCCGCGGATGATAGGCCAGCCCAAAACGGGATATTTATCTTTGATCTGCTGATTAGGCGATTCTTTGACAGCAAAGGTGCCGTCCTCTTTCCGCACGACGATGGCCGTTTTTTCCGGTCCCCGCATGAGGATCCCTTCCAGAATTGCCTGTCCGCCGATGGACGTGCGGAAGCTGCAGCCTGCCTCCTCGTTTTTTGCCATAACGCTCCTTATTCCTCCAGACTCACAGGCAGCATCACCGTGACCTTCAGTCCCCCGTCGGTCATGTTCTGCAGCACGAGCCGTCCGCTGTGATACTTGATGATCTCATCGCACACCGCAAGACCGATACCGCTGCCCCGCTCCTTGGAGCTGCCCTTGTAAAACTTCTTTTTCACGTTTTCCAGATCATCCTCCGGCACGCCGGGTCCGAAGTCCCGGAAGGTGACAAACACCCATTTGCCTTCCCGCTCCACAGCGGCAATGATCCGCTTGCCGTCCCGCCCGTATTTTCGGGCATTGTCCAGCAGATTGAGAAACACCTGCTTCAGCCGCTCCGCATCGGCAGGGATCTCCGGGATCTCCCGCTCCGAAGGGCTGTATTCCAGCTGCATTCCCTCCTGACGGAGAAGCTCGGTATAGGTGAAGATCACATCCTCCAGCACCGCCTCCACGTCGGTCTCCTCCACATTGAGGGTAAACCGTCCGTCCTGCAGGCGGGTGAATTCCAAAAGCTCCTCCACCATACCGGTAAGTCGCCGCGCTTCCTTCAGGATGATGCCGATCCCCCGGCGGGCATCCTCATCCAGCTCCGGGTCGTATTCCAGCGTCTCCGCCCAGCCTGTGATGGCGGTAAGCGGTGTGCGCAGCTCATGAGACACGGAGGAGACAAACTCCGTCTGCGCCTTTTCCGACTGGCTGATCTTGATGGACATATCGTTGATGGATTCCACAAGGTCACCCATCTCATCCTGATACTTCTTGGAGATCTTTACGCCGTAGCTGCCGTCGGCTATGCGGCGCACAAGATGGTTGATCTCCCGCACAGGAGCCACCACGGAGCGGATGAAATAGAGACTCGTCAGCACCACCACAAGAATGATGGCAAGTCCCACAGCCGTGATCACAAGGGCGCTGCGGCCGATGGCCTGATTCACAAGGCGCATACTGGTCACATACCGCATGACCCCGACCACCTGATCTTCCGAATACAGAAGCGGTGCGGAAACGGACAATATCGGTTCTCCGGTATTGGGATTTCTGCCCCGCCAGGAGCAGATCTCTCCCGATTTCACCGCCTCCGCCACATCAGGGGTGCGGATCTTTGCGCCGGCAGTAACACCGTAGGAGGAGGTCTCCACATAGCCCAGAGAATTGAGAAACTGCAGTTCCAGCCTGTCAGCATCCTCAAAGGCTTCCGTATACCGATAGGCACTGTCATAGTACTCCGCATAAGTGCGGGTAATATAGCTTGCAAAGAAGTCGGCTGCGGTCTGGGCCTTGGCCTGCAGACCGGTACGGACGCTGTCCACATAATAGTTGGCAAAGGCAAGGGTGACCGCAATGGAGGCGAGCAGAACAAATGCCACAACAATCAGCACCGTGTTCATCATCCACCGGCGGGTGATCCCCGTAAACCCCGGCCATTTCACAGCTTTCAGCGTCTCCGACCTCCTTTCATGGTGATTTTACGGGGCTCAGAACCCCCATTTGTACCCATATCCCCAGACGGTGGTGATATAGGTGGGATTGGTGGCATCATCCTCCACCTTGATGCGCAGACGGCGGATGTTCACATCCACGATCTTCAGCTCTCCGAAATAATCTCTGCCCCAGACAGTGTTGAGGATATCCTCACGGGAGAGCGCTCTGCCGGGGTTATCCATGAACATCTTCATGATGGAATACTCCACCTGCGTAAGCTTCACCCGATCACCGTTCTTTTCCAGCGTGCGGTTGCGGGTATTGAGCCGGAAGGGGCCGTGGACGATCTCCGCAGACTCCTCTTCCCCACCCACACGGCGGCACAGTGCGTCGATACGGGCCGTCAGCTCCGTGGGAGAGAAGGGCTTTGTCACATAGTCGTCAGCACCGGTCATGAGCCCTGTGACCTTATCCATTTCCTGCGTACGGGCCGTCAGCATGATGATGCCGATCTTGGCATCCGTTGCGCGGATGCGTCTGCACACCTCAAAGCCGTCCATATCCGGAAGCATGATATCCAGCAGCGCCACCTTGATATCGGGATGACGCCGAAGCTGCTCCAGTGCGGTGGTGCCGTCGGCCGCCTCAATGGGCTCGTATCCGGAACGACGGAGATTGATCACGACAAAGCTGCGAATGCTTGCTTCGTCTTCCAGTACCAGTACCTTTTTCATGGCTGCCTCCTTAGTTTTCGCCGGTTTCCCAGTCGGAATAAATAATGTGAAAGCTATCCTGCACGTCCTGCTCGGTGAGCTGTGCGCCGTACCCGGGAGAGGATGCCAGAAGCTGCGCCGCATATACGGTGCCGCCCTCCGTGTGCAGTTCAAACCGCCCTGCCAGTGCAGCCCGCTCTTCCCGGTTGTCCCCGGACAGGGTGTAGATCACCAGATAATCGTAAAGGACATTTCCTTTTTCATCGGCGACAGAGAAGATCACGCTTCTCTCTCCCGTAACGGAATCCGCACGGCGCACCGTAACAAACTCGTCCCAGGAGGGATCAAGCTCCAGATACCAGCCGTCGGTATAGTTATGGTAGGTGGTCATCACCTGCGCTGCCTGACCGTAAACCCCGTAAGCCGTCCAGTCCAGCCTGTAATACACGGTGCTTTCGCTTTGGACGGTCATGGGCACGGGATGAGGCACCTCCACGATGCCGTCACTGTTCAGGTCGGTGGCATAGACCGCATAATTTCTTGCCGTTTCATCGCTGTTTCCCGTATCTTCGGAAACAGACAGATTCACCAATGCGTCGTTCCGCCAGGCAAAAATATCCGTGATCACCCCGCCGGAAGCATATACGCTTTCCGTGAGAAATCCCTTATCTCCCCGGAGAAGCTCCGTTCTCCGCAGACGGGTCAGGGCCTCCGCGCTGGTGGAAAGCACCGCCCGGGAGGATACGACCTCCCCATCCTCCGTCATGGTATACAGCTCCGCTTCCCCGCCGGAGGCGCCGGGATTCATGCGGACAGCACCCACATCGTCAATTCCGTCCCCGGTAAAGTCGCCCACAAGAAAGTCGGAATAGTTCGCACTGAGCACCGCTGCAGGCTGATAGGCAGGAAGGCTGTAGACCTTCAGCAGCTTCAGCTCCGCGCTCATCTGCCAGCCGATGAGGATCTCCCGAAAACCATCGCCGTCGATATCCGCATAGGTCACCTTGTCAAATCCGGTGCCCTCACCGGTAATACGGGCAACCTCTGTGTATTCCGTTTCCTCGGAAGCCTGAAACACGCAGACCGCCATGGATTCTCCGCCGCCGTACATCCGGAAAAAGGCTACCGCCTCCTGAATACCGTCACCGTCAAGATCCTCAAGCTGCACCGCCTGTCTGTGGGAGCCCGATGCGGGAGAGGAATATTCCGCGCCTTCCCGGAGCACATCATCCACAGCCTCGTGCAGGTTGCGGTAGGTATCGGAAATCTCCGGCAGATGATACAGCTCGTCCGCACGGGAGGGAAAACACCCGGAAAGGGACAGCAAAAGCGACGCTGCCAGCAAAACTGCCAGACATTTTTCTGCAATTTTCAACAGCTGCCGCCTCCTTTTCTGTCTCGGGCGCATAATCCCGCTAATCTACCAATACCATTCTACCACAAGAATCCCGTTTTGGGTAGTCCCCGCAGACAAAAAATGCCCGGTGCAGGGCTTCCTGCACCGGGTCGACACGTTTTTCTTATTCCGCAGGCTCTTTTACAACACTTTCCGCAAGACCGGAGGCAAGACCTGCAAGTCCCTGAATTTCGGAGGGGATAATGATCTTCGTTGCCTTTCCGTCCGCTGCGGCGGCAAAGGCCTCCAGAGCACGGATCTTGATATACTGGTCGGAAGGCACAGCCTCGTTAATGCGGCGGATACCCTCTGCAGTGGCTTCCTGCACCTTGAGAATGGCTTCGGCGCGGCCTTCTGCCTCCAGAATAGCCGCCTGCTTCTTGGCATCTGCACGGAGGATGGCGCTTTCCCGTTCGCCCTCCGCAACCAGAATGGCAGAGCGCTTCTCGCCTTCTGCCTGCAGAATGGCCTCGCGGCGTTCACGCTCAGCCTTCATCTGCCGCTCCATGGCGATCTGGATCTCCTTGGGCGGGATGATGTTCTTCAGCTCCACACGGTTTACGCGGATGCCCCAGGGATCGGTTGCCTCGTCAAGGATCTGACGCATGCGGGAGTTGATGATATCGCGGCTGGTAAGACACTGGTCAAGCTCCAGCTCACCGATGATGTTACGCAGAGTGGTGGCGGTGAGGGTCTCAATGGCCAGCATGGGCTGCTCCACACCGTAGGTATAGAGCTTGGGGTCGGTGATCTCAAAATAGATGACCGTATCGATCTGCATGGTGACGTTATCCTTGGTGATAACAGGCTGGGGCGGGAAATCCACCACCTGCTCCTTCAGGGAGACCACCTTTGCGATCCGTTCAATAAACGGAATCTTCAGGTGCAGACCGACACCCCATGTGGTGCTGTAGGCGCCGAGACGCTCGATGACATACGCCTTTGCCTGCTGCACGATGCGGATGTTCCGGGCAATGATCACAATGATGATCAGCGCAACGGCAACGATAAGTGCAATTTCTCCGGGTCCCATAAATGATCCTCCTTTACCGATTCGCTTCCTGTTCTTCCTTCACGGGACAAACCATAAGCTTCGCCCCTTCAATGGACATAGGCTGCACATGTGCACCTGCGGGGATGACCTCCCCCGTAAGCGATCTTGCCGTCCAGACCTTTCCGTCCACCTTTACAAGTCCTTTTGCAGAAAGATTGTCGATCTCCTCCTGCACGATCCCCACCATCTGCAGCACCCTGTCGGCATTGGTGGCCTGATGATCCCGCTGCAGAAGCCGCTTCGCCATTGGCCGCATGAGCAGAAGCGCCGCCGCAGAAACAACGCAGAACAGCAGGATCTGCAGCCAGACAGGTCCGCCGAAAAGCTGAGCGACCAGCGAGGCAAGAGCGCCTGCCGCAAACCAGATGGTGACCAGTCCTGCCGTCGCCCCCTCCAGAATCAGGAAAAGCACGAACAGCCCCAGCCACAGGATACTTCCCGCATTAAAAAGCACGCCGATCCCTCCGTTTCTTCGCGATAGGTTACTTGTGTTTACCTATATGTTACCCTAATTCATCCCACTTGTCAAGAGGGGGATGGGTAATTTTATTTACTCTCTTGCGTATTTCTCCACAAACTCCACGATGGGCGCCGGATCCTCCAGCCCATGGGGATGATGATCGCAGCCGGGCTTGCCGATCACAAGAAGGGGGATCCCCGCCTCTTTATACGCCTTTTCCAGATAGGCGCCGTTTTCCTCGTAGGGCACCACAGTGTCAGAATCACCGTAGACCATGACCACAGGGATACGGTTTTCGATAAGGGCAGGAAGCCTGTCCAGAGGATGCTTGCGGTAAGCGATCATTTCCGACATGGTCAGTCCCAGGGCGTCCAGCATTTCCTGCCGCATCTCTGCGGTAAGCTGTGCTTTGCCGAGACCTCCGCCGCAGGAAAGGAGATTGATCACCGGCGCGTCAATATAGAGCACGGAAACCATTTCCGGGTGCAGCGCAGCAAGGTCCACGCCGTGAAGTCCGCCGCAGCTCATACCAACGGGCACGCAGGTCTCACTGAGACCGTAGTTTGCCCGAAGATACTTCGCAAATTCCGCTTTATCATGCTGATCTTCATCCAAGCCCCAGCGGTTCCGGTTTTCCAGATATGCGAGGTGATAGCCCCGCTCCAGAAACGCCAGCTCTCCGTTGGGAAAAGCGCCGAAATACTCAGTCTTCAGCAGCCATTTTGAGGTTTTGCACGCCTCCTTTGGGAAGACCAGAATGGCCTTTCGTCCCGCAAAGGTAAATTCTTCCTGCCGATAGCCGTAAAAGTCCGCCATGATTATTCCCTCCTGTGTTTTTCTTCAGCCGTTCTGGATGCACCGGGGCGCACAGCCTTATTCAGTGACCAGAGCATTTTTTCAAAGGTATCCAGTTCCTCCGGGGTGAATTCATCCCGCAGTCTGTCGCAGGCATCCTGAATAAAGCTGTTTCTGGTATCGTAATAGTTATAGAATCTGTCGGACACATGGAGAAGAAATTCCCGCCGGTCCTCATCGCTTGTGACCTTTGTCACATACCCTTTTGAGACGAGGCAATTCACTTTATATGTGGCATTCGGCTGAGAAATGCCCAGAAAATCCGCAAACTGCTTGATGGTGGGCGTCCCCAAAAGATAGATCACATCCGCAGCATACGCCTCCGTGGCACTGAGACTGCCGTCCTTTTCCCGGATACGGCCAAAAAGCTCCCGATAATGCACAAGGCGGAACTTTTTATACAGATCGCTGACTTCCTTCTCCAGCATTTCCCTGCCTCCTGTGGTGTTTTTTTCAGTATAGCATACCGCAGGACAGAAAAACAATCCTGCGGTATGCTTTTTCTCAAAGACTGAGAGCTGGTCTCTCTGCCGTTCATGTTCGGCTGAGCTCGTGCTGGGTCCTGTATTCCGAGGGAGTGATCCCCACGCTTTTTTTAAACTGCCGCATAAAATGCACATCGCTTTCATAGCCGCACATTTCCGCAACATGGCGCACACGGTAATCCGTACTGCTGAGGAGATATCTGGCATACTCCATCCTGAAGTTTGTGACCTCTGTCATCACCGGAATACCGAAATATGCCTTGTACAGATGCTGCATATAGGAGCGGCTCAGCTTCAGCTTACGGCTGATGGTTTCCACGCTCCACGGTTTCTGGGGCGCAAGCCGGAGCTCGCTGCGCAGTGCACAAAGCTCCTCGTGGTACGGCATCTCCCTCCCGGGAACAAAGGTCTTCCGCTTTTCGGCAAGCTTTCTCATCAGCAGACGGAAATACAGTGCCATGGATTCCTCTCTGCAAAGGTTCTGAGAATAGCACTCCTGAAAAATATTTTTCAAAAGCTCCGAAAGCTGATTTACACTGTCCACAGGAATGAGGGTATCCATGGGGATATCCAATGCTTCGATTTCCCGAACCTCCGCTTCCTCAAGCTCAATATGCAGCCAGTCGTTGCAGAAATCCCCGGAAGCGGCACCGTAAAGCTGAGGTGTCCCCTTTCTGTAGAGGATCACCGTGTTGGGCGCAGCCATCTGCTGCCCCTCCTCCAGAAAAAATGTTGCCTCGCTTTTCAGAAGCAGCAGCAGATAATCCCCCGAACCGTGTGGACGGCTGATCCGAAAATCCTTCGGATGCCTGTAATTCCACCCTGTGTTTACGATCTTCATTCCGTACCCCTCCAAAGCACAATCGGTCAGTACGCAGCTATTCTACACGATTGACGCATCTCTGTCAAAGCCGGATCCGGCTTACGCCTTTCTGCCAAGGCGCAGCGCACGCATGGCATTGAGCACCGCAAGAACGGCCACCCCCACATCGCCGAACACCGCAAGCCAGATGGAGGCATATCCCAATGCACCGCAAACCAGAAGCAGAATTTTTATCCCGATGGCAAATACCACGTTCTGCACCACGATGGCCATCGTCCCCCGGGCAATGCGGATCGCACGGACAATGCCCATGGGATCATCATCCATCAGCACCACATCCGATGCTTCCACCGCCGCATCGGCGCCAAGGGCGCCCATGGCGATGCCCACATCCGCCCTTGCCAGCACAGGAGCATCGTTTATGCCGTCCCCGGCATAAAGCACGGTACCTTTTCCTGCCGCTGCCGTCAGCTCTTCCATGGCTTCCGCTTTCCCCTCCGGGGTAAGCTCCGCCCGACACGTCTGAAGCCCCAGCGCCTTTGCATAGGGCTCCGCATTCTCCCTGCGGTCGCCGCTGAGCATGACGGTACGGCGGACGCCAAGCTTTTCCAGTTCTTTTACCGCCGCTCTCGCGGCAGGCTTTTCCGTATCGGCGGCAAGGATATATCCCGCGTAGACCCCGTTCACCGCAGCATGGAGGATCACGCCCGGCTGTTTTGCGGGGATCGCTGCCGAAATGCCCAGCTGCTCCATCAGCCGGAGATTCCCCACGGCAACGGTTTTTCCGTCCGCCTCAGCCGTGATCCCCTGCCCGGGATACTCACGGACATTTTCCGGGGCATGCACCTTTTCCGCAGCCTCACGTACCGCTTTCCCCACAGGATGTGTACTGTAATACTCCGCAGATGCCGCAAGGAAAAGCAGCTCCTCCCGTTCCATCCCCACGGGATGTACCTCCGTCACGGTGAATTCCCCGGTAGTCAGGGTACCTGTTTTATCGAAAACCACCGTATCCGCACGGGCAAGCGCTTCCACAAACCCCGACCCTTTGATGAGAATCCCCCGGCGTGATGCGCTGCCGATACCGCCGAAAAAGCTCAGGGGAACAGAGATCACCAGCGCACAGGGGCAGGAAATGACAAGAAACGTGATGCCGCGGCGTACCCATTGCGCCCAGTCTCCCGTGATAAGAGAGGGCACAACGGCAAGCAGCACAGCGCAGATCACCACCACCGGGGTATACACCCGGGCAAAGCGGGTGATAAAGGTCTCCGCTGCGGCTTTCCGCCCCTCCGCATCCTCCACAAGCTTCATGATACGGGATACGGTGGATTCCTCCAGCCGCCTTTCCCCGCGGATGCGAAGCACACCGTCCAGCGAAACACAGCCGTTGCGCACGGGATCTCCCGGCTGCACAGCTCTGGGCTCCGCTTCACCGGTAAGGGCCGCCGTATCCAGCATGGCGCTGCCGCTGAGCACCGTGCCGTCCAGAGGGATCCTGCCGCCGGGCTTCACCACAAGGATGCTCCCCGGCTCGACCTCTTCCGTGGGAACAGAAACGATACCGCTCTCCGTCTCCACCTCAGCCGTTTCCGGATGCAGCTTCATGAGCGAGCGGATGGAGCGGCGGCTTCTCCCCTCCGCATAGGACTGGAATGCTTCGCCCACCCGATAAAGCACCAGAACCGCCACCGCTTCCGGGTATTCCCCAATGATGAGGGCACCCAGAGATGCCGCCGCCATAAGGAAATTCTCATCCAGCAGCTCCCCGTGGAAAAGTCCCTCCAGCGCTTCCTTCCAGATGCGCCAGCCGGCAAATATATAGGGAACAAGGAAAAGCCCCGGCTTCCAATACCCCTCCGCCGGGATCAGCAATGCAGCCAGAAACAGCAGAACACAGATGCCGATTTCGATCCATTCCCGCCGCTGATTTGTCTCATGCCCGTGGCTGTGGCAATGCCCGTGACAGCCGCAGCCGTGATGCTCATGATGATGGGTATGCGCCATTGTCTTCGCCTCCAAGAACATTTGAATGATTGCTCAATCATTATAATTGAGCACCTGCTCAATTGTCAACAGGAAATTGGGAAGAGTTTTTCTTGCATTCCTTAAAACCTTGTGATAAACTATGTTTATAAAAGGAGGGATCCTTATGATGGTTTCTACCAAAGGCCGATACGGTCTGCGGGTAATGATCGACCTTGCAGAGCACCGAAACGGCGATTATGTGGTTTTGATGGATATTGCCCGGCGGCAGGGGCTCAGTGAAAAGTATCTGGAAGGGATCTTGTCTGTGCTGAGCCGCAACGGATTTGTGCTTGCCCTCCGCGGCCGCGGCGGCGGTTATCAGCTTGCCAAGGCTCCCGGGGAGTATACCATCGGCAGCATTCTGCGGGCGCTGGAAGGTCCGCTGGTGCCTGTTGCCTGTCTGGGTGAGAGCTGTGAGCCCTGTGCCCATGCGGCAGAGTGCCGCACCCTCCCCTTCTGGACGAAGCTGGGAGAGCATATTGACGCATTTCTGGACAACGTGACCCTTGCAGACCTGCTGGAAGGCGGCGCGCTTACCGAAACGGAGGCATAACATGGGAAAGATCTTCAGTTCCGCGCTGGAGCTTGTGGGACGCACGCCCCTGATGGAGGCTTCCCGCTTTGCTTCCGCGCTGCAGCTTGAGGCAAGGCTTCTGGTCAAACCCGAGGGTCTTAACCCCGCCGGCTCCGTGAAAGACCGTGTGGCCCTTGCCATGCTGGAGGATGCACGGGAAAAAGGTCTTCTTCAGCCCGGCGCCACCATCATCGAACCCACCAGCGGAAACACAGGCATCGGCCTCTGCTCCGCTGCGGCAGTTCTCGGCTACAAAGCCGTCATCGTCATGCCCGATTCCATGTCTGTGGAGCGGCAGCGGCTCATGAAGGCTTACGGCGCCCAGGTGGTCCTTACCCCCGGAGCTGAGGGTATGGCCGGCGCCATCCGCAAGGCGGAAGAGCTGTCCGCCAAGATCCCCGGCAGTTTCATCCCCGGTCAGTTTGAAAACCCGGCAAACCCCGCTGCCCATTACCGCACCACAGGGCCCGAGATCTGGGAGGACACGGATGGTGCGGTGGATATTTTTGTTGCGGGCGCCGGTACAGGCGGCACTGTGACAGGTGTGGGAGAATATCTCAAGCACAAAAATCCCAATGTGAAGATCGCCGCTGCGGAGCCTTCCCGCTCGCCCCTGCTTTCCGGCGGGAAAGCGGGTCCTCACGGACTGCAGGGCATCGGCGCAAACTTCATCCCCTCCATCCTGAACCGGGAAATTCTGGACGAGGTGCTTTGCGTCACAGAGCAGGATGCCTATGAGACAGGACGGCTCTTCGGTAAAACCGAAGGTCTCCTTGTGGGCATAAGCGCAGGGGCTGCCCTCTGGGCTGCCGCACAGCTTGCAAAGCGTCCGGAAAATACGGGCAAAACCATTGTGGCGCTGCTGCCCGACGGCGGCGACCGTTATCTTACCACTCCCATGTACACGGAGGACTGAATCATGAACGAACGATCCGCACAGCTTGATGCTGTGATCCGGGCGGCTGCAGAAAAGCTTTCCTGCCGCTGCCCAAACTGCGGAGCAGTGCCCGTCGGCTACCGCTGCCGGGCGATCCGCTTAATGTCTGTACTGCGAAGAGCAATGTTCCCGGATGTTTTCGGCACCGACAGTGACGGAAACGCTGAGGAATGCCTCATTGAAGCGGCAAGGCTTCTGCGGGAGCTTTTGGCGGATTCCGGGACCGAGGGGGATATTGATGAGATCCTCTGCCGGTATCTTGCCGCTGTCCCCACCCTGCGGGACATCCTCTGCACCGATGTGCAGGCCGCCTACGAGGGCGACCCTGCCGCCCGCTCCACCACGGAGATCATGCTGACCTACCCCGCCTTTGAGGCCATCAGCATTTTCCGTCTTGCCCATGAGCTGTATGTGCTGAAGGTGCCCATGCTGCCCCGTCTCATGACGGAATATGCTCACCGCATCACCGGCATCGATATCCATCCCGGCGCAACTGTGGGGCGGTATTTCTTCATTGACCACGGCACAGGCGTTGTCATCGGCGAGACCTGCACCATCGGCGACCATGTGAAGCTCTATCAGGGTGTTACCCTCGGCGCGAAGAGCTTTGAGCTCGACGAAAACGGAAATCCCGTCAAGGGCATCAAGCGCCATCCCGACATCGGAAACCATGTGGTCATCTACGCCGGAGCCACCATACTCGGCGGACGCACCCGGATCGGCGACGGCTGCGTGGTGGGGGGCAACGTGTGGCTCACCCACTCCCTGAACCCCGGGGAGACCATCAGCTACGATGCGGGGACCCGCATGGTGGTCCGTCCCGCCAAGAGCGAATAAGTCCTGTTACAACAAAAAAGCACGCTTTTCGTTGAAAAGCGTGCTTTTTTTGAAAATGTCTGTATTCTGCAGACTTTTCGAATTTATGCATTAGCCGGGAGCTCTCTTATTCCTGTATCAAATGTTCCCGCCTGCGGTTTATGCCTGATCCGGCAAAGGCTTTTTCGCCTTTGCGATGGTCCACAGGGTCACGCTGCCCATAACAATCACCATGCCCGCAAGGGCAAGGATGCTTGGCGCTTCCCCGTCGAAAATGAATACCCAAACCGGGTTCAAAA
>JAFQKD010000168.1 GCA_017397075.1 Oscillospiraceae bacterium
GGACATGCGTATACTCTTTTCTGGCCATGATAATACCCCCTGATGTAGTACTTCTATTTTCCTACATCAGGGGGCTTTTTGTCTATTGTCCGTTTTTACTGGACCTGTGCATGCAGCTCCGGGATCTTTTTTGTACTTAGACGTACTCGAAATCATCGGGGGCGTCAAACCATTTACCCTTACCGAAGTCAAGGATGAAGAGAATGACCGCAAGGATGAACCAACCGATAACAAAGGGAGAGAGAGGATAGAAACCAAGTGCACCGTGGTGGATGAAACCGAACATGGACAAAACCGCACCGGCAAGGCAGATGTAGGAAGCCTTGCGCAGCTGTTTGTCGATCATGAACACCACAAGGGTACCGAGCAGGATTCCGATGATGATCGCGCCTGCCTTGACCTCAGGAACACCGGACCACATTGCGCCGTTGACCAAAAGCATCTCGCTAACCTCAGGCTGGAAGGTCTTGATACCGCTGTCCAGCATTTCAGACCAGATACCCCAACCGCCTTCCATCATGGAACCGGTAGCAAGAGCCGCCTCGATCTGGGTGAAGAGATAGTCGGCAATGGAGGGCACCATAGCAATACCGATAGCTGCATAGTGCTTGGGCTTGCACTCCTTGTATGCCTGAGAGACGATGATGATTGCGCACCACAGGAAAGTAACAGCAGCAACAGCGGGAGGTACCAGATCATCAAGCACGGTGAAGAGACCCAGCACACCTGCAAGGCCAAGGAGAATACCGCTGATCCAGCTGTAACCGGCTCCGGCCTTGGTCTTTTTCAGACCGGGGTGTCCAAGCCACACAGTATTGGGCACTACGCCGCCAAGCAAAGCGGAGATCATGGTGCAGATACCGTCGGCAAACTGAGCTTCACGCACGCTGTAGGCATCGCCGGCAGCGTTGGCAGATTCCACGTTGTCCATTGTCTCGATGAAGTTGTAGATCTCAACAGGACTGACCACTGTCAGATAAGGCACACCATACACGAAACCGTTAATGAGAGACTGAACAGTGTTCACGGGGTTGGGGAAATAGAAGCCCACCTGGCTGAAATCGAAAGAAGTACGGCCAAGGCAGAATGCATAGACGATGCCGCCCACGATGGCGATCAGGAAAGGAGAAATCTTTTTGGGGAACACATAACCGGCAAACAGTCCCAGAAGCGCAACACCGAGAACAGGCAGACCCACCACCGGATCGGCAAACACGTCGAACACGCCTTCGGTAGCCATCCAGATGAAGCCGATACCTGCAACGGTACCAAGCAGAGCCGCACGGGGCAGATGCTTTTTGACCCAGGGACCGATGAAGCCGCCGAGGAATTCCACAAAACCGCCGATGAAGCAGGCTGCAGTTGCAGCTGCCCATTCGATTTCGGGATCACCGATGGCATAATGCAGAGGACTGATCACGCCGAAAAGGATGACAAACATTGCGGGGGTGGAAATGCCGGAAGGCAGTGCGGTAACATCCGGCGTCTGCAGCTTTTTGGACAGCTTCCATGCCATCCACGCATAGTACAGGCCGCCCATCAGAAGACCGACGGACAGTCCGGGAATCACGCGGCCGAAAATGATATCATCCGGCCAGCCGAATCCCTGCAGGGTTGCGATGATGATGATGTAATTGACGATATTGTTGGCAACCATATACACCAATCCACCGGCATCACCTTTGGTAAAGAACGGAATCAGACTCTTTTTCTTTTCCAAGTTGGGTTTCCTCCTTCTTATTCTTACAGGCTGCACCTGCAAATTACTTCTTCAGCCCAAGATTTTCCAACTCCTGCCACACTTCTTCGTACATGTTCAGCCAGAAATCACGGGGCTCGCCATCCTCGCCGTATACCTCGTCAAAGCAAAGACCCTCGTTGCCCACGGGGAACACATGCTCGTACTTCTTCAAAAGCTCGCGGATAATGGGCTTTGCCGTCTCCCGGGTAAGTCCCTGACGGGCAGCGGCCTTACCGACTTCACCCATCATACGGGCTTCCAGTCCGGAGCAATGAGGCTTAAGGCCGTCGCATGAACCCACGCCTTCCAGATGACCGCCGGAAACGGTGATGGCCAATGCATTTGCGGCCACCTCAAGCAGCAGTTCCTTTGTACCGGCACCGCTCTTGGGATAAATGTCGCAGACGATCACGGCGGGGGCGCAGGCGTCGAAAGCCTGACAGACCACGCTCTGCAGCCACATACATTCGGCAGTGGAGGTTGCGATATACTTCAGGTGGATGGGATGGCACAGGTGATAATCGCTCTGTCCGATCACCGCATCTGCAAGCAGAGATGCGATCATGCATACCGCAGCGCCTTCCCGACCGCCTGCCAGTCCCCCGATCATTACGCAGGCAAGAGACGCATTGAGCACAGGGGTGTCAATGGCGTTTGCCACGCGGATCAGGTTATCGTTATCGGTGATCATTTCATTGCTCAGGGCGATCAGGTGTGCATCGCCGCTGCGGAATCCACCGGGTGCCATCGCAGCAAGGTCGCCGATCTCGGAAACGCTGCTCTCTGCTGCAAGTCTGCCCAGACCGGGACGGCCTACTTCATCGCAGATCTGATTGAGGTACTTCATCTCTCTGCGAAGGGCGATCACTTCGGAAGGTGTGGCACGGATCACCGCGTGACCGTCCACCTCAACAATGGAGCCGCAGGTGATCATATCCACAACAGGCTCCTTCGCCCAGGAACGCACGGTGCGGCAGAAAATATCTTCATTCATGGGACAGCCGGGATTGCCGGCAACAACGCCCGGAAGCACAGTGGAATCCGGCTTACGGGGTTCAAAGGTAAAGGCATCCTTGCCGCTTCCCACAGTGACCGGCTTGTTCATGGCCGCAGCCGCTTCCAGAATCTCCTCTTTGGTAAGACGGATCACGCGGCCGGTAGACTGATTGTATACGCCGCTTTCTGCCAGAAACTCCACAGCTGCCTCGAAATACCGCGCGGCAACTTCCTTGTCTGTAAGCAGAATTTCATCCGCAGGCCGTTTCAGCTCGTAGTTGCTCACGATCTCCATCAGGGGCAGCGCCACGTAATCCAGATCCCAATCCTCCTTGGCTACTGCTTCCCCTGTGTATCCCCGGGCAACGATATCCAAAAATTCCATACTTTTTTCCTCCATGCCTCACAATTGTAATTGCGCGATGTATTTTTTGAACAAATTGTAAATTTATTTCATTATACTAACGCCTGCATATTCTGTCAATAGATGTACTGTATGCTAACCGTTTTTTTGAATTATTCTGTATAATTTTGCCGAAAATGTGCGAAAACACAGCATGTCCGCTTGACTTCCCGGTGACGGTCATATATATTGAAACCAGAAGTTGACTCATTTTGAAGATCAAAAGGAACGGTACATCATGAAGAAAGAAAAACTGGAGAAGCTGATCCGCGTTGCCAACGGTTCTCTTGCGGCAGACACCGTCATCAAGAACTGTAAGATCGTCAATGTTTTCACAGGAACCGTAACCAAAGGAGACATTGCCCTTTGTGATGACGAGATCGCCGGAATCGGAAGCTACGCAGGAAAGCTCGAGATCGATGCACAGGGCAAATACGCTGCCCCCGGCTTCATTGACAGCCACATTCACATTGAATCCTCCTATTTAAGTCCGGAAGAACTGGGCAAGCTCCTTGTCCCCCACGGTGCCACCACCATCATTGCCGATCCTCATGAGATCGTAAATGTCTGCGGACTTATGGGTCTGGATTATATGGAGGAGGCATCAAAAAACACAAAGCTGGACATCCGCTTTGCGCTGCCGTCCTGCGTTCCCGCAACTCCCTTTGAGCACGCAGGCGCGATCATCGATGCGCAGAAAATGGAGGAGCCCATCCATCGGGATCAGGTGGTCAGCCTTGGAGAGTTCATGAACTTCCCCGGTGTGATCTCCGCCGACAGCAGCAGTCTGGATAAGCTGCTGGCAGCAAAAAACGCAGGAAAGCCCATTGACGGCCACTCCCCCGGCCTGTCCGGCAATGCGCTGAATGCTTATGCCGCCGCCCGTATACAGAACGATCATGAATGCTCCTGTGTTGAGGAAATGCACGACCGTCTGGAGCGGGGAATGTATGTGATGCTGCGATACGGTTCCGCCTGCCGTGATCTGCCCAACCTTCTTGCAGGCGTAACTCCGGAAAACAGCAGGCGATGCGTCCTCTGCTCGGATGACAGGCAGCCGAAAACCATCCTGCATGAAGGTCATCTGGACAATCATCTCCGTCTCTGTATTGAGCATGGCATCGATGCTGTCACGGCGATCCGCATGGCGACACTGAATGCAGCCGAGTGTTTCCGTCTGTATGACCGCGGAGCGATCGCCCCCGGATACAGGGCAGATATCGTCCTGCTTGACGATCTGCAGAATTTCACAGTGGATAAAGTCTGGATCGCCGGTGAACTGGTGGCACAGAACGGTGTGTATCTGCCCAAAACAGAGCGGTATGACATTTCTTCCGTGCAGGGCAGTATCCATCTTAAGGATTTCTCTGCCCGGAAACTCAAGATGCACCTGAAGTCAAACCGCGTCAATGTCATTGAGATCATCCCCGGCGGTGTGGTAACAAAAAAGGCTGTAGACACAGTCGATCTTGACGAAAACGGTGAGTTCATCCGAAACCCCGAAAAAGATATCCTGAAGATGGCCGTGGTGGAGCGCCATCAAATGACCGGAAATGTGGCCTGCGGCTTTTTAAAGGGCTACGGCTTGAAAGAGGGCGCGGTTGCTCTTTCCGTCGCCCACGACTCCCACAATATCATTGCTGTGGGCATAAACGATCAGGAGATGGAATTCGCTGTTCGTATGCTGGAAAAGCAGAACGGCGGCGTTGTGCTGGTGAAAAACGGCAAGGTCGTGGAAAGCATGCCCCTGCCCATTGCGGGTCTCATGAGCGACAGGGACGGTCTCTGGGTCGAGCAGAAGCTGAATTCCCTCCACGAAAAAGCCTTCACGGAGCTGGGGATCAGCAGCACGGTGGAGCCTGTCATGACCTTGTGCTTCATGTCTCTGGCAGTCATTCCTGAGCTCAAGCTTACGGATATGGGTCTTTTTGATGTGACCACTTTCTCCTTCATCCCTGTTGAAGCAGAATGAATTTTCTGCCTGCACGCTCATTTTGCATCATTCAGACATCCCCGAACTTTAGCGGGAGCAAATGCCGGAGGAATTGAAACGCCTCACGGTGCTGTGTACAAAAACAAAAAAGGACGGAACCTTTCGGTTCCGTCCTTCGCGTTTGCTTTTAGCGGATGACAGCGCCCAGATCCTTTTCCAGACCTGCAAGCACGCTCTTCATCACCGCATCGGCTTCCGCATCGGTCATGGTCTTGTCCTCTGCGCGGAGCATAAGGCTGAAGGCCATGCTCTTCTTCCCTTCGGGAATGTGGTGGCCGGTGTACACGTCAAAGAGCTTTGCCTCCTGCAGCAGCTTTCCGCCGTGCTTCTTGATGCAGGCGGTAAGATCCGCAGCGGGGATGGCCTTGTCGCAGACCACGGCCAGATCCCGCTCGATGGCCGGGAATCTGGGCAGAGCCTTGTAAAGCGGTACAGAAACTTCGCAGGCAAAAATGGCCTCGAAGGAAAGCTCAGCCGTGTAAACAGGGGCATCCACGCCGTAGTTCTTTGCAGCCACGGGATGGATCTGACCCAGAACGCCGATCTCGGTATCGCCGGCATAGACCTTTGCGCAGCGGCCGGGATGGTAGGAGGGATTTGCAGTCTCCTGCTTGAAGGACACTTCGGGGATCCTAAGAGCCTTCAGCACAGCTTCCACACGGCCCTTCATGGTGAAGAAGTCTTCGCCTTCGCCGTAAACGCCCATGGCCAGAACACGCGGCTCCTTTGCCATGCCGTTGTCGGCCTTAAAATAGAGCTTGCCGATCTCGTACAGCCCCGCGGTCTTGTTGCGGTTCTTGTAGTTCCGCGCCAGCACTTCCAGCATAGAGGGCAGGATGGTGGTGCGCATAACGGAAGTATCCTCGCCCAGAGGGTTCAGGATCTTCATCATATCCCGCAGAGGAGAATCCGCAGGCAGGCAGATCTTATCACAGACAGAGGGGCTCACGAAGGAGTAGGTAATGATCTCGCTGAGACCCACGCTGCGGCAGAGGGTGCCCAGATCCATTTCCAGACGCTGCACGGGCGTGTAGCCGCCGGAAGAGGAAGAACCTGCAACAGCCTCAACGGGAATATTATTGTAACCGAAGAACCGGGCGACCTCTTCGGCAAGGTCGGCCATGCCTTCCACATCCGCACGCCAGGAAGGAACGATCACATCGTCACCCTTCACCGTGAAATCCAGCTTTTCAAGGATGCGGACCATTTCACAGCGGCACACATCGGTACCCAGCAGAGCATTGATGCGCTCGGGCTCAAGCTTCAGCACACGGGGAGAAAGATCACCGGCTACGCAGTCGATGACGCCGTCCACCACTTCGCCGCAGCCAAGCAGCTCAACCAGCTCACAGGCGCGTTCCACAGCCTTGATGGTGTTTGCGGGATCAAGACCCTTTTCGTAGCGTGCGGAAGCATCGGTACGCATACCGAGCGCCATAGCGGTACGGCGGATGGAAACGCCGTTGAAGTTAGCAGACTCAAAGAGGACCATGGCGGTATCGCCAACGATCTCACTGTTTGCGCCGCCCATAACACCGGCCACGCACACAGGCTTGTTCACATCGCAGATGCACAGCATGGAGGGATTCAGCTTCCGCTCGTTGCCGTCAAGCGTGGTGATGCTTTCGCCTTCGCGGGCAGTACGCACCACGATTTTGCCGCCTTCCACGCAGGAGAAATCAAAGGCGTGCATGGGCTGGCCGTACTCCAGCATGACATAGTTGGTGATGTCCACGATGTTGTTGATGGGACGGACACCGGAAGCACGCAGGCGCTCACGCATCCACTTGGGGGAAGGCCCGATCTTCACGTTCCGCACAAGGCGGGCGGTGTAGCGCGGACAAAGTGCGCCGTCGGTGATCTCAATGCTGACATCATTGCGGATATCGCCGCCGCAGCCCTTGATGACAGGGGTGTGCAGCGTCAGGGGCAGGTCAAAGGTAGCCGCAACTTCACGGGCAAGACCGATGACGCTGAGACAGTCGGGACGGTTGGGGGTGATCTCGAACTCCACCACATGGTCATCCAGACCTGCAATGGGACGGATATCGTCACCGGGCTTCACATCCTCATGGAGGATCCAGATACCGTCCATGATGGCATCCGGGAAGTCGCGGGTATCCAGACCCAGCTCACCCAGAGAGCAGAGCATACCGCGGGATTCCACACCGCGAAGCTTGCCCTTCTTGATCTTCACGCCGCCGGGGAGGAGAGAATGATCCTTGGCCACAGGCACAAGATCGCCTTCCTGTACGTTCTGTGCGCCGGTGACGATCTGCACGGGAGCTTCCTCGCCCACATCCACCTGACAGACCCACATATGGTCGCTGTTCTCATGGCGCACAAGGCTCAGCACCTTGCCCACCACAACATTCTCGATCTCCGCACCCAGATCCTCGGTGCCTTCCACCTTAGAGCCGGAAAGGGTCATGGCCTCGGCAAACTCATGATCGCCGAGATCCACCTGAACAAATTCTTTCAGCCACTTTCTGGACAAATTCATATCGTTTCCCCTCCCTCTCAGAACTGCTCAAGGAAGCGCACATCATTCTCGAAGATCAGACGCAGGTCGCTGATCTTGAAGCGGCGCATTGCCATACGCTCAAGGCCCATACCGAAGGCCCAGCCGGAATACACTTCGGGATCGATGCCGCAGCCCTGCAGCACCTTGGGATGCACCATACCTGCACCAAGAAGCTCGATCCAGCCTTCACCCTTGCACACACGGCAGCCAACACCGCCGCATTCATGGCACTGCACGTCCATTTCACAGGAGGGCTCGGTAAAGGGGAAGTGATGGGGACGGAAGCGGGTCTTTGTCCCCTCGCCGTAAAGCTTTTCCACCACGGCATTCAGCGTTGCCTTCAGGCTTGCCATAGTGATGCCCTTGTCCACCACGAGACCTTCGATCTGGTGGAACATGGGAGAATGGGTGGCATCCACCTCGTCCTTGCGGTACACGCGTCCGGGAGCCAGAACACGGATGGGAAGCTCCATGGTCTCCATGGCGCGGATCTGCATGGGAGAGGTCTGTGTACGCAGCAGGATGCTGCTGTCCTCTGCGAAGTAAAAGGTATCGGACCACTCACGGGCAGGATGTCCTTCTTCGGTGTTGAGCTTGGTGAAGTTGTAATCGGAAAGCTCCACTTCGGGACCTTCCAGAATGGTAAAGCCCATACCCACGAAAATATCCTTCACCTCTGCAAGGGCGATGTTCATGGGATGGCGATGCCCCATAACATACTCCTTGCCGGGCATGGTCACATCCACAGTCTCGCGGATAAGCTTTTCCTGCATGGCCCGCTCCTCCAATGTCGCTGCCATACCGGAAATGCAGTTTTCGATCTCACCGCGGACACGGTTCGCCACCTGACCCACAATGGGGCGCTCTTCAGCGGAAAGACCGCCCATCTGCTTCAGGATCGCAGTGAGTTCCCCCTTCTTGCCGAGGTACTTGACTCTCAGCTGCTCCAGTTCTTCCGGGGATGCTGCAGCGTTCAGCGCCGCAAGAGCTTCCTCCAGAAGCTTTTCCAGTTTTTCCTTCATGTGTGTTCCTCCCTGAACATAAAAAATCCTCCCATCCCATACGTACATTGGGACGGAAGGCAAGCCTTACGCGGTACCACCCAGCTTCGACGCATTGCGCCGCACTTTCCGGCTCAGTAACGCGAGCCACACGCCGGTGATTAGCCGGTGCTCCCGGGCGAACCAAGTACGCTATCCCGCAGGGCGCTTTCAGCCGACGGCAGCCCCTCTCTGCGGCGGTATTCCCGCACTATTTTCCCGTTCTACGCAATATGCATTATTTATACCATATTTTTCGTACTTATGCAAGATTAAATTTGACTATTTTCCCGATAGAGATTATAATATTTTCAAGTATTATGACACAGGAGGCCCCCGCGATGAAACAATTTGAAAACCGGATCATTGAGCAGTATGTCAAGGTGGACACTGCCGTCGGTCTGCGTATGCGCAGACTCATCGTATATGTCAGTCTGATCTCCGTCACCATGCTGGTGTTCTTCGGCATTCTTTTCCTCTCCACCAAGTTTCCGTTCTTTGAGGGTTCTGCCCTGCCTCTGGCTGTGATGATCTTCCTCATCGGTCTTCTGGCGACCCGTTCCCTCACCAAACGGCGTTTTGTGGAATATGAGTACAGCTTTGTAAACGGTCAGTTCTCTGTTGCAAAGATCATCAGCCGCGAAAAGCGCAAGGAGCAGCCCGGCTTTGATGTGGAAGGTGCTTCCCTTGTGACGAAGAAGTACAGCCTGAACAGCAACAACGCAAGCACTTTCTCCAAGGTCTATGACTACTCCTCTTCCGAGGACAGCGAAGAGCGCTGGTACTGCATTGTGGACCGCGCAGAAGGCGGCCGCTGCCTCTTCATCGTGGAGCCAAACGAAAAAATGCTGGCAGCCATGAAGGAATTCACCCCCAAGCACAGCTGGCAGGAATAATTCTCCCATGAAACTGTATACCTCTAAAGCAATGAAAACGGCGGACAGCGAGACCATAAACCGTGGTCTCGTTTTGTCGCTTACGCTGATGGAGCGGGCTGCCGCATATCTTGCGCAGGCCGCTTTTTCTTACTGCGGCGAAAATCCCTCTGCCGCAGTATTCTGCGGCTGCGGAAATAACGGAGGCGACGGATTTGCAGCCGCGTATATGCTTCTGGAAAAGGGCGTTTCCCTTCGTCTTTTTCTCATAGGAAACCGGGAAAAGCTCACGCCGGATGCCGCGGAGATGGAGCGGCGCTTTCTTCACGCAGGCGGTAAAACGGAAGTCTACACCCCGGAAGCTTGTGATTATGTCAACTCCTGTGACGTGATCATCGATGCCATTTTCGGTTTTGGGCTCAATTCTCCCGTCCGCGGACTTGCCGCAGATGCCATTGCCTGCATGAATGCCTCCCCCGCCCTGTTGTGGCGGCAGATATTGCCAGCGGAGTGGAAGCCGATACGGGAAAGATCCTCGGCTGCGCCGTAAATGCCCGCGAAACGGTAACCTTTACGGGTGCAAAACCCGGGCATTTCATTCTCCCCGGGGGACTCTGTACAGGGCGGCTGCAGGTTTGTCCCATCGGTGTTCCGGAGGCGCTGCTTTCGGGACTGGACAGCAATGTCTCCGCGCTTACAGAAAAGGATGTTTCTCTCCCCCGCCGTCCCCGGGATGCCCACAAGGGGCACTTCGGCAAAGTGCTCATCATCGGCGGCAGTGCGGACTACACCGGAGCCCCAATCCTCGCCTCGGAAGCCTGTGTACGAAGCGGCGCGGGACTTGTCAGTCTCGGTATCCCGGAGGTCATCTATCCCATTACCGCCGTCCGCACAAGAGAGGTCATGCCTGTAAGTCTCCCCTGCAACGCAGGACGGGTTTCCGCAAAAGCTGCAGAGGCGGTTCTGGAAAGGCTTCGGGACACGGATGTCTGCCTTATCGGTCCCGGTCTCGGCAGAGGGCAGGACGTGACGGATTTTGTCCTCAGCATCCTGCGGGAAGCAAAATGTCAGATCATTTTGGACGCAGATGGCATAAATGCCATTTCCGGGCATATATCTATTCTGCGTGATACCGTGCGTCCCTGTGTGCTCACCCCGCATGACGGGGAATTCGCGCGCCTGGGCGGCAGCACCGCCGACGGCAGACTTGCCGCCGCGCACGGCTTTGCGCAACAAAACCGCTGTATTCTGGTGCTTAAGGGTTATCGCACGCTGATCTCCTCCCATGACGGCAGAAACTGGGTAAACACCACAGGAAACCCGGGCATGGCCACAGGAGGAAGCGGCGATGTTCTCGGCGGCATCATTGCCGGACTTTGCCCGCAGCTTCCCGATACAGCGGAAGCCGCCGCCTTTGGAGTATACCTTCACGGCCTTGCAGGCGACCTTGCCGCCGAAAAATTCGGCGAGTATTCCATGACTCCCACAGACCTTATCGGTATGCTCCCCGATGCCTTCAAATCCGTAACGAGGTGATTTTCTCTGCGTCTTCTCCCGCTTTTTCTTGCCGCGCTTCTTCTGTTCAGCGGCTGTCAGCATTCTCCCTCGGCAGAAGCTGTCTTTGACACCCTTCAGGAGGAGTATCTCGCAGCCTCCGGCGTTTCCATGACCGTGAATGTAACCGCATTCCACGAAAGCGCAGTCATGGAATACACCCTGCACTACGCCGGAAACGGCACAGAAGGTACGGCGGAAGTCCTTGCACCCGAATCTGTTGCCGGTCTTCTTCTGGAGATCCGCGAAGAAGACGGCACCCTCATCTGCGGCGACATAAGCCTGGAAACCGGGCGAAACGGCGCTGCAGGGATCACGCCGGCAGGGATCTGCCCGGTACTTTGGAGTATCCTCACCGAAGGCTACGCCGCACAGTGCCGCTATGAAACACGTGATGATGCGGAGACCCTCGCCGTTCTCCTTGAAGGCGAAGAAGGGCTTTTTCTGGAAGTCTGGTTTGACAAAGAGACCCTTCACCCCGTATACTGCACTGTGATGGAAAACGGTGTGCAGGCGCTTTCCTGCACATTTGAAGAAGTCACGATCTGCGCATAATCCTGTAACCTTGGAGATACATATGAACAACACAGCAAGAACCTGGGCAGAGATCGATCTTGGTGCTCTGCGGCACAATTATCATACATTGCGCAAGCTTTTACACCCGGGCGCAAAATTCCTCGGTGTGGTGAAAGCGGATGCTTACGGGCACGGTGCAGTTCCCGTTGCAAAGGCTTTGGAAGAGGAAGGCTGCGACTGGCTTGCCGCCGCAACGCTCCCCGAAGCCGCTGAGCTTCGCAAAGCCGGCATTTGTCTCCCCATCCTTATCCTTGGACGCACCGAACCGGAATGCACGGAAGAGCTTCTCTCGTTGGGTATCACCCAGACCGTTTCCTCCACAGAGGATGCCCTGCGCTATTCCGAATATGCCTCCCGACTGGGAAAACGCCTTCCCGTTCATTTGAAGCTGGAAACCGGCATGGGACGCACGGGAATCGATTGCCGAAGCGGTCGGGATCCCGAAAAGGAACTGCGCACCGTCGTTTTTCTTCCGGGACTGGATATTCAGGGTGCCTTTACCCATTTTTCCGTTTCCGAGGATGACGCAGTCTATACAAGAGCGCAGTTTGATCTGTTCTGCAGGACCTGTGATCTGTTGGAAAACCTTCTCGGCAGAAGTGTTCTGCGGCACTGTGCAAACAGCGGCGCATTCCTGCAGTATCCGGAAATGCACCTTGACCTCGTCCGCCCCGGCATTGCCCTTTACGGCGCTCTGCAGGACAAGCACCTTCCCGATCCCGGTCTGCTGCCTGTCATGACGCTGAAAACGCGCATTGTGCAGCTCCACGAGCTTTGTCAAGGCGACAGCGTAAGCTACGGCAGATGCTACACGGCCGATCATGCCGCAAAGGCAGCCGTGCTCCCCATCGGCTATGCCGACGGTCTGCACCGTAGTCTCTCCGGAAAGGCAAAGTTTCTCCTTCACGGCATCCCGGTTCCCCAAATCGGCAGGATCTGCATGGATATGTGTATGCTCTGCACAGATCCGGTGGAGGATGCCGCTGTTGGAGACGAAATTGTGATCTTCGGCAAAAATGCCCCTGTTTCATCCCTTGCCGAGGCAGCAGGCACCATTTCCTACGAGCTTCTCTGTTCCGTTTCCCGGAGAGTACCCCGTATCTGGCTTTAACATAGTATAATCAGGACGTATAAACTCCCTTTCTTTGGTACAGAATTGTTACAGGCCCGGTTACATATCCCGTGGCCGGGCAATTTTGCATTACGGAGATGAAAAACGTGACAAACGGAGTGAAACGCGGGGACATTTACTTTGCCGATCTCAGTCCTGTGGTCGGCAGCGAACAGGGCGGAATGCGTCCTGTGCTCATCGTACAGAACGATACCGGCAACCGCCACAGTCCCACGGTGATCGCAGCTGCCATCACCTCTCAGACCGGGAAAGCGCGCCTTCCCACCCACATAGAGCTTACCGCAAGATCCTTCGGTCTCAGCCGCGATTCTGTTGTGCTGCTGGAGCAGATCCGCACCATCGACAAACAGCGTCTGCGGGAACGCATGGGAAAGCTGGACGAAGCGCAGATGCAGCGTGTTGACGACGCCCTGGCGGTCAGTTTCGGACTGCACGCAACCGTGTAAATTGAAGGAGATCCCGAAAACATCGGGATCTCCTTTCTGTTTACAGGAAATTTACGGTTTTCGTGTGGACTTTTCATCCAAAAAGCGGTATTATGTTGAAAACGACTTTGAAGAGGTATATCTATGGCAAGTCAGATCCCGGAAAAGAAAAAAGTTTCTCAGGCCATCAAGGACGAATGGGCTAAAATCAAGGCATTCGGCTGGAAAAAGGGCATTGATTATGTCTGGTTTTATTACAAGCACTGGATCCTTCTGGCGGTACTCGTCCCCCTCGCCATCGTCATTGTCAGCAGCGGAAACGATATGCGTCAGCTTGTGTTCCACTGTTCCTTAAGCGGAGAGGCTTTTTATGATTATTATGCGTATTTTGAAGAGTTCGATACCTACGCCGGGTTTGACACGGAAGCGGAATACAGCCATGTAGATCCCATGTCCAATATCGACACCACTGCCGGCCAGAATCATGTTAACTGGATTCGTACCGAACAGCTGGATATGATCGTTGCGGATGCCGACCTGAACGAAAGAACCATGAGGCTCGGCTGTTTCTTTGACCTTACCACATATCTTCCCGAGGATCTGCTGGCAGAGCTGGAAGACAAGCTGTATTATTACGAAAACACCGAGCTCGGCATCAAAGGCTATTACGCAGTGGATGTTTCCGAATATTTCGGCTACACCGCCGATCACGAGACATACGGCGATGGTCTTTATGTCTGCATCCCCCATAACACGCTGCATCCGGATAAGCCCATTGCTTTCCTGCGCTACCTTGTGGAATGCCCGCCCAAGGACTTTGTCCCTGCCGAAACACCCTGACAGACAAAAAAGCTCCCGCAGTTCATCTGAACTGCGGGAGCTTTTTTGCGTTTTACTCTGCCTGAATGAGGTAGTACATGCTGGGGAACTTATCACCGATACGGAACTTAAGTCCCTCTTCGGTATACTGCGCGGGTACCTTGCCCACATAAAGTCCTTCTGCACTGATTGCCCAGACGGAAAGGGTTTTGCACTCGGTCTTCAGGGTGATATCGCCCTCGATGACCTCGATCTGGATGGGAGCCTTGCCGTAATCGGTCATGATGTCGTTGATGAACTTGGCATCGGTATTCTCCGCACGTCCCACGGTGGTGAGCAGCAGATTTTTGGACTTTGCGATGGGCTCATCGGTAAGGGAGGACAGTGCAACCACAGCAAAATCGGTATCCAGCTTCACGGAAAGATCTCTGGTGGAAAGCTCGCCGTTCTTGCAGAGCATACCGTAGATGCACTGGGTATTGGCAGTATCCACGGTACCATAGTTTTTCTTCCAGCTGCGGTAGAGCTCACCGGTATCGGAGGTGATCTCCCCGGCCTCTTCCTTCAGCAGGATATCCTCTTCGTCGGCGAAGGGCACGCCTTCCGGCTTATCAAAGGTCGCGGTAAGCTTCTGCATCTCCACAGCCTCAAAAGCGGGACCCGGTGTATCCCGGGTAAGGTCATGACGCCAGACCTTCAGCTCGTTCTCACTTGCCTTCACGTCGCCCCGGCGGGTCATGATGGCTGCATGGTAAAACAGGCCGAACTTTGCGGGATCGTTCCATGTGCTGAAGATGCCTTCACGGTAGGGGATGTTTCCGATGGAGTTTGCGCTGATCTCCTTGCCCAGAATGTCCATGCGATCAAGATCGCTGGTATAAGCGTAGGTATGGATCACCCATCCGCTCCAGCGCTGCAGCAGACCGATGGCGGCATACAGTACGGGGCTTTCTGCCCGATAGGCGTTGGGCCAGGGCATATCCCACTCGGATACAAAGAACGGCTTTCCGGAGAAGCGCATACCGGGGCACTGAGCGATCATGGTGGTGGGTGCCATGGTAATGCCGCGGTTCATGCAGCGCTTTTCTCTCTCACCCCAGTGCCAGTCGTAGTAGTAGGGATGCGTATCGGTGTACTCGGTGTTGAGCTGCGCCTTTACGTTACCCTCAAACATGCAGTTGTTGTTGCCGCACATGGGGATCTTCACGCCGATGGAACGGCAGTGGTCAATGACCTCCTGATAATACTCCATCTGCTGGGCGACCTTGAAGTCCATAAGTGCAGGATCATGACCGTTGATGTCGATATTCCAGACGTCGCACTCTCTGCCGTTTTCCTTTACCCACTTTTCCAGCATCTCCCGGAAACGTGTGCAGTAGGGCTCAACGGTCATCTTGTTCTGGAACAGGTCGGATTCATTGGTAACTTCACACATGACAAACACGGGGTCGTCCTTGTGTGCCAGACCGGTATAGGGGTTCACATGGGTCCAGAACTGGGTGGCAAATTCCTTCTGCAGGTCGATCATGCGGCGGTCAAAGCCGGAATAGGGCTTTGCGGAATCGGCAAGAAGCTCGGGCACATCCACACCGTCGCCGGACTTGAACTTCCGGTAGGTCATGAGATCCATGTAGCAGTAGATACCCTCTTCCTTGAGGCAGGAGATCAGGTAGTCCAGTCTGTCCATGCACTCGGGATCCAGCTTACGGGTAGTTGCACTGTAGATGCCCTTTGCCATGCCGTAGATGTTGGGGGTATTCCACTCAGCGTCCAGCTGATGGAAGCGCACCATGTTGCAGCCGTACATGGCCAGACGGCGGGCAACCTTCTTTGCGTAATCCTTGTCCGGGAAGCAGGCGCCGCCGTTAAAGTTGGTGCCCCAGAATCTGGCGAGAGTACCGTCTTCGAAGACGAAATCCTCACCCTTGATGGTCAGAAAGCCGTGCTTTCCCGCAGGCTTTTCATCTGCAAACAGGAAGGATACATCCAAAGGTCCCTTTTCAGGAAACGCGGGGAAAGGAATGTAGCGAGACATATTCAGTCCTCCAATTCAAAATGTTTTGCTGGGATAAAAACCAAGACGGCGGTTCAGTTCAAGATACCGCTGATATTTTTCTTCCATGCGCGCTCTTTCCGCACCGGGATCAAAGGTCTTCACAATACGGCGTTTTTCCAGAATCCCCGCCTTGTCTATGCGTCCCATAGCGATTGCTGCACCGTAGGCTGCGCCGAGGGCAGTGGATTCCCCGTTGGCCAGCGTACAGATCCGCTTTCCGGTGATGTCCGCTTTCCGCTGCAGCCACCAATCGGAATTTGCACCGCCGCCAAGAGAGATCACCGTTTCCGCATCGAGACCGTTATCCCGCAGGTTGTCCAGATTTTCCCGCAGCAAAAAGCCAACGCTTTCCATCAGTGCCCCCGCCACATCGTAACGGTCGGTATCCAGCGTAAGGCCGTAGAACACACCCTTTGCCGCCGGATTTGCCACCGGGCACTGGCTGCCGCAGAAATGCGGCAGCACAAGAAGCTCGTTATTCTGCATTCCCCGGGAGAGAAGCACATCATCAACGTGTCCGAAGAAGTTCTTTCCCTGCCCTTTAAGGTCAGCGGCAAGCTCGCTGTGGAAGCTGTCCCGATACCATTTCAGGAGCACACCTGCTGTAGAGCAGTTTGGCAGTGCCATGTAAACGCCGGGAAGCCCGTGGCAGAAAACAGGCATGGTGCTGCCTTCCGGCTGGAATTCCTTCAATATCGCTGCCACAGCAAGAACAGTACCGGTGGTCTCGCTGAGAACATCGCCGCCGAAGTTGCCGCTGCCTACAGCGGAGGCAGACTGGTCGATCATGCCGCAGTTTACGGGCACTTTGCCCCGAAGGCCAAGCTCCTCGCAGATCTCCCGCTTCAGCTCGCCGACGAAGGAATTCTGCTCACAGATTGGCGGCAGGATCTCGGGATCGATATCCGCCGCAGCCAGAAGCTCCTTATCCCACTGCACCTCAGCGATGTTGAGGTATCCGGTGCAGGAACTGACGGAGGGCTCTGCACAGAGAACCCCGGTCAGCGCGTAGACGAGATAATCCTTCAGCATGACTGCCTTTGCGATCTTTTCATACCGCGCAGGCTCATGTCTGCGGATCCAGGGAAGCTTCGCAAGCGGCATCACGGGGTCAAAGCCAAGAATGCCGGTTTTTCTGTAGAATGCATCGGTGCCGATCTTTTCCTTCAGCTCCGCTGCTTCCTCCTGCGCGCGGGAATCTAGCCAAACATAGGCATTTCCCACAGGCTCACCGTTTTTATCAAGGCAGATGAGCGTCTCCGCCTGACCCGTAAGGGCCAGTGCGGAAAGCTCATGGACATCCGCTTCTTTGAGAAGGGTCTTCATCCCCTCCATGGCAGCTGTCACATAGCCTTTTGCATTATACTCGATGCAGTTCGGCGCGGGGTATTCATAGGTAAAGTTCCAACTTGTCTGGCTGAGCACACGAAAATCCTGATCGTACAGGATCCCCTTCATACAGGTTGTGCCGTAATCCAGGGAGAGAATGCACCCGCTCATAGCACTTCGATCCCCAGAAGGCCGCAAAGCTCACGCAGCACCTGAGTATTGTCGCCGTAGGAGAGAATGGTGTGCTGCGAGGAAACATTCTGCGCAAAAGCTTCCACGCCGCAGTCCGGGAAGATCTCCAGACTGGGAAGCTGAGGTGCAGGGGGCTCCCAGCCGCACTCCTCCCACTGAGGGGGAGCCTTGGCATCGCCGGTTTCCAGCTGCATGACATACTCGCCGCCCTTGTCGATGAGACGCGCCATGGTGACCTTGCCGGTTTTGTACTTGGACACATTCAGGAGAGAGGTGCTCAGAAGGCCGAAGGTACTGGGCTTAATGATCTGGTCGCCGTCAGTGACCTCCATGGGGATGAAGTCGGGTACGCCTGCCAGCACGGAATCCTCAAAGAATTCATAGAACTCAGCATAAGCCGCGATCTGACCGGTAGCATAACGAACCATGAGCTGGGTGATGGCTCCCATGATGTCGTTTTCAGGGATGGTGCAGACTCCGCACCAACGGTTCAGAAGCAGGAAGATCATCGCGGGAGGAATACCCATAAGCTTCTTCATGCCGTCCACATCGATGAGAGATATGGCATCATACCCACGGCGGCGGACACGCTCTGCAATGGCAAGAGCCCAGCTCACCGCATCGGCAATGGGCTTATCGTCGCACTCCGCGGTGAAAACGAAGTTTTCGCGGACGTACTTCACGCCTTCTGCGATCTCTTCCGGCTTCAGGGTCTGGATGCGCTGATAGATCTCCAGCATTTCAAAGGGCTCGATCTCCACACCGATCTGGCTGCGGACATGGACGCCGTCAGCCATGGTGCCGTAAAGCAGCATATCCCGCCAGCCCATGGTACCCATACGGGCATCACGCAGCTGCAGAGCGGCGTTCACCGCATCGGCATAGCTCTTGAGCTCATCTGCGGGAGCAGGCTTTCCGATCACGCTCCAGACATACTTGAACTCGTACCCCATCTCCTGAAAGGCATGGCGAAGACCCGTGGTGCCTGCCTGATCGGCGGTGGAAACAAGGGTCTTGCCCTCCATCCAGCCGCAGAGACCCCAGAGGATCATGGGGGTGAAACGGAATTTGTCCACAACCTTGATGACCGCGTGCGCCGGGATCCAGCCTGCCACACAGACCACCAGCAGGTCAAAGCGTTCTCTGCGCAGCTCTTCGATGGCGCGGTTTGCCTGCTCATAGGCTTCATCGTCAGCCACAGGAGCGGTAGAGACAACGGGATAGCCGAGACCCTTTACCACTTCCAGTGCTTCTGCGCACTTGCGCTCCACAACGTCACGGGGGGTATTGACTTCACCGAAGCCAACAAAGCCGATCTTCATCTGTTCCATATCGCTTCTCCTTCGTGATTATTCTTCGGAAAACAGTTCGTTAATGACCGAAACGGTCTTTTCCACAAGGATATCGCCGCCTTCGTGACCAACGATGCCGCTGGAAACATAGGCGCTGTAATGTCCGCCCTTTTCCGCAAAGGCACTGGGAAGATAGCCTGCCTCATCATTGGAAAGCTGTGCAAGGAAGGTCTGAGCCGCCCAGCTTCTTGCACGGATGCGGTTGCCGAAATCCAGGAACAGTTCAAAGGGACTTGTGGCAAAGGCCATATCATCCAGACGGGAGATGACAATGTCCGTGGGGAAGATGTGGCTGCGCTCCTGAATTTGATACCGGTGCATGGTGCCGCCCTGCACATGGACAGCGGCAATGGTCCACGGGGTAAGCTCCGTAGTGCCCAGCTCCTCCAGTGCGGTCTTGAAGCTACGCTTTGCTTCCTTATACTCGGTGGGAGTCACCTTCCGCACAGGCAGATCAAGATGCACGA
The DNA here is from genome assembly GCA_017397075.1 of Oscillospiraceae bacterium. Lineage (GTDB taxonomy): Bacteria > Bacillota > Clostridia > Oscillospirales > Oscillospiraceae > RGIG1893. The sequence goes on from JAFQKD010000168.1 coordinate 19,475, forward strand.
TGCGGGTCTCCAGGAAACCGCTGTTCTTCTTATTGGCAAGACCCTCTTCCAGCTTTTCCAGAACCACATTTGCCACGCGGCGGCCAAGCTCCTTTGCGCCGCGGATATCGCTCATGATCTGGGCATCCTCCCGGCGGGGACGGTTCTTTGATCCGGGCACCTCACCTACGGCTGCGCGGTCAAGGCGCACCTGATCCCGAACGGAAAGGTCGCCTGCCGGGGCGCACATGGAAATCGTAACAAAATCCTCGCCCAGCTTTTCCTGCAGAATATCTCTTGCCTTGCCCCAGTAGTCGGAAGAAACATAACACGCCATTTCCACCACCTGAGAGGGACAGGGAATATTCGCCAGAACACCGATGGGCTTTTCCTCGGCATTAAAGAGATACAGAAGCTCAACGCCCGTATCTGTGCCGCCTTCCATGCGGTCAAAGGTGGAGGTCCATGTATTGCCGTACATGGCGGCAGTACCGTCGTTATAGACAACTCTGCGCTGATGGGCAAGCACTGCCCTGCCGAAAGCGGGGCCGAAAAAGCCGGGTGCCCGCTTTTCCCAGGCTTCAACGATGACCTTTGCGGCAGCCTGTGCCACCTGCTCCACAGCCTCGTCCGTATCCAGAACGCCTTCACCCCGCGCTTCCCATTCGTAATCCCGGAAGGTGTAGCCTTCGGGCAGGAAGTGCAGCGCCGCATGGAGACCGGGATATTCCTCGTGGTCGCCGCCGACGCCGCCGCCAAACGGCCCTGTATGGATATGGGTGCAGCAGAGGATCATGGCATCCGCGTCGATTTCAGGGCACTGTGCCTCTACAAGCTCCCCGATCCTGCGGTATGTGGAGATACCGATACCCTCAAGATCCAGAGAGCAGATGATGAGCTGATTTTCGCCGCTGTCAAAGGCGACGCAGTTTGCGTAAATATCGGACTCCACATGGGTGGAGATCCGGGTGTGGAACTGCCCGCAGAGGGCGATCTTCCCGTTGGGCGTGATCTTTCCGCTGGCAACGCCGATGAGAATCTTTTTTTCCATCGTTCTTACTCCTTATTTTGCAAGTTCGTTCAGGGATTTCAGCGTAGCTTCCACAAGGACCTGTCCGCCGGTGTAATCCACCTGATTGCAGAACATACTGGCGCTGTAGCCTCTGCCCCATGCGCCTCTCTCGGTGCAGAGATAGCTGCCGCCGGCAACACCGGGCTGCGCAGCAAGCTGCACGATGAAGGTCTGCTCAAAGGGGCTTCTGGCCTGAATGCGGTGCTGATAGTCCATGTAAAGCTCAAAGCGGTTGGAAGCAAAGGCAATGTCGCCCACACGGATGGTATGCATCTCCATGGGGATGGTGGGCTTTTCGTTCTGCTCCTTGTAGCGGTTTACGATGCCCAGAACACGGTTGCGGCTTGCCTGCAGCACGGAGTTATCGAAAAGCTTCTCCTCGGGTGTCCCCTCTGTGCGCCAGGTGAGCTTATCCAGCTTTTCCCCCTCGGCAAGAGCATCCGCGTACTCCGCATCGGAGATGATCCTGCGGGGCAGCTCCACCGTCTCCACCTTGTGGCAGATGGGGATATCCCAGCGGATATCCTTCTTTGCCCAGCCGTAAACCTCTTCAAAGCCTGCGGCGATGCGCTCGGCAATGTCCAGCCGCTCGCACTTTGCGGTATCCCCCACGGTGTCATGCACGGGAGAGAAGCCATTGGTGCACTCTTCGGTATTCTTCATGCCGGTCTCATGACCGAGACCGTACTTCAGACGGAATCTGCGGTCCTGCGCCTTGCGGTAGTGGAGGATCCGGGGAGAAAGGTCGCCTGCCGCAGCGCACTGAGGCAGAATGTAGATATTGCCGAACTTTGCGCGGATGGCTTCACGCACATCGTGCCAGTAGTCGGCAGAGAGCATCTCCTGCATCTCGCTGCACTGGGAGGGACAGGGGACATTCACGATAGCGCCGGTAAGCTCTTCCGCCTTGTTGAAGGTAAAGAGCACATTGAGGAAGTGATCCGCACCTGCCTCGTAATGGCTGAACATGGGGTCGTTGGTGTTGCCGTACATGGCGGCATGACCGTTCACCCCGTGGGTGGAGTTCTTGATGGCGCCGGGACGCTCGCTGAGATCGTCAAAATAGACCACTCTGCGGCTGTGGGAAACAACGGCATAGCCGTAACCCCATGCAACGCCGCCTTCACTGCGGGTCTCGTAAGCTTCGCAGACCGCATCGGAGATAAGGTCGGAGATAAACGCTCTGTACTTGCTGCCGCTTGCAATGGTGATCCCGTCATGAGGCACGGTTGATGCGGGAGGTGTGGAAATGCCCACGGGGTTCATTTCCTCCTCTTCAAAGCCGTCATTATAATGACTGCCGCCCGTATGGGCATGGGTCACGCCGAAGAGAATGTGATCTGCTGGGATCTCAGGATTCTTCTTCTGTACCTTTTCCCGGATGTCATCCAGAAGATGGTCGCGGGAAACCACCATGTCGCCGGAAACAAAGATGGCCACATCCTCGCCGCTGTCCAGCACAAGGCAGGTTGCGGTCAAGGGGTCAAGAACACCCTTGCTGATGCGCATATGGAACTGTCCGGGAATGTTCACCGGAGCGGTGGTGGAGATATCTCTCCCCGCCCAGCCGATTTTCAGAGCGCTCATCTGGTATACTCCTTTCTCTTATTCCGCAAGCTCACCGAGGGATTTCAGCGTGGCTTCCACGAGGACCTGTCCGCCGGTGTAATCCACCTGATTGCAGAACATACTGGCGCTGTAGCCTCTGCCTTCCGCACCTCTCTCTGTGCAGAGATAGCTGCCGCCGCCGAGTCCGGGCTGTGCTGCAAGCTGCACGATGAAGGTCTGCTCAAAGGGACTTCTTGCCTGAATGCGGTGCTGATAGTCCATGTAAAGCTCAAAGCGGTTGGATGCAAAGGCAATGTCGCCCACGCGGATGGTATGCATCTCCATGGGAATGGTGGGTTTGGCATCCTGTATTTCGTATCTTGCGATGATCCCCAGAAGACGGTCGCGGCTGGCCTTCAGCATGGAGTTTTCGTACAGCCGTTCCTCCGGCGTTCCGTCCGTCTTCCACGTCAGCTTTGCAAGCTTTTCCAGTTCGACTTTAGCATCCGCATATTCGTTGTCCCGGATCATTCTTCTGGGCAGCTCCACCGTTTCCACCTTATGGAGCACGGGAACCTCGCTGCGGATATCCTTCTTCGCCCAGGCATAGACCTCTTCAAAGCCTGCAGCGATCCGCTCGGCAATATCCCGCCGCTCACAGATGGCAACAGGTCCCTTGGGATCGTCTGCGGTAAGCATGTTGTTCACCACGGGCTTGTCAACGCCATATTTCAGGCGGAAACGTCTTGCCTGCGCCCTGCGGTAATGCAGAAGCCGCGGCGCAAGATCTCCCGCCGCAGCGCACTGGGGCAGGATGAAGATATCCCCGAATTTTTCCCGGATCGCCAGACGGGTGTGATGCCAGTAGTCCGCGGAAAGGTATTCCTCCATCTCACTGCACTGAGAGGGACAGGGAACGTTCACAACAGCGCCGGTAAGCTTATCTTCTGCATCAAAGGTATACAGCACGTTAAGGAAATGATCCGCCCCTGCCTCATAGTGGCTGAACATGGGATCATTGGTATCGCCGTACATGGAGGCATGACCGTTCACCCCGTGGGTGGAGTTCTTCACTGCACCGGGACGCTCGCTGAGATCATCGAAATACACGGTCCTGCGGCTGTGGGCAACCACGGCATATCCGTACCCCCATGCAACACCGCCTTCGCTGCGGGTCTCATATGCCCTGCACACTGCATCGGAGATCAGGCCCGCGATATACTTCCGGTAAGTCGTTCCGCTGACGATGCTGATACCGTCCAGAGGCACCTGATCTTCGCCCCGCTCCGCGTCCTCAAAGCCGTCATTATAGTGGCTTGCGCCTGTGTGGGCATGGGTCACACCCATAAGGATGTTTTCCACAGGGATCTCGGGATTCTTTTCCCGCACAAGCCCCCGGATATCATCCAGCAGATACTGCATGGCACAGACCATGTCGCCGGAAATAAAGATCGCTGTATCCTCGCCGCCGTCAAGCACAAGGCAGGTTGCTGTCACAGGGTCAAGAACGCCCTTGCTCACCCGAATGTGAAACTGTCCCGGAATGTTCACCGGTGCGTTTGTGGAAATATCGCAGCTTGCCCAGCCGATCTTGATTCTGCTCATTTCTTATCCTCCTTCACACAAAACCGCCGCAGATACAGCGCTTCCCCGCTGTTGCTGGTGCCGATACGTTCAAAGCCCATGCGGGCATACAGCGCCTGTGCACGGATATTTGCCAGATGGGTGGTCAGAAGCAGACCGTTCCCTTCCATATCCTTCACCCGGTCGAAGAGATACTGCAGCAGATCCCGGCCAAGATGCTGCCCCTTGAAGCCTTCGTGAACAGCAATGCCAAGCCAGGGTACAGCAGTGTGGGTATCCCAGAGGAAGATATACCCAACCATAGCGCCGTCCTTTTCGGCCAGATAATATTCGGTATTGTCTCTGCCTTCCCCGAAGAAGAGATTTGCAAAATTCCGGTTCAGGTCGTTGCCGTTAAAGAATGCACGGGTCTCCCCGCCCATCTGATCGAAAAAGGCGTTTACAAAAGCCTTATCCTCTTTTGCAAAGGGACGGATGACCACGCCGTTGGGAAGTGTTCTGTTCACGCGCTGTGCCGCCTGATTCGGTGTGTCAAAACGAAGAAGATACTGTGCTTCCCCGCCGTTGCTGGTACCGAAGCGCCTGAAGCCCATTCGGGCGTAAAGCGCCTGGGCACGGGCGTTTGCAAGGTGGGTGGTAAGCTGAAGACCGCTTGCCCCCAGCTTCTTTGCACGGTCAATGATAAACTGCATCAGATCCCGCCCAAGGTGGAGACCCTTGCAGTTATCACGGACGCAGATGCCCATATCGGGAACGGAGGTATTCGTCTCCCAAAGGAACACATATCCCACCATAAGACCATCTTTTACCGCAGTATAATACTCAAAGTTTTCCTTGCGGGTCTCGGGATCAAAATAGCTCAGAGCATTTTCCCGGTTCCAGCCGTTGCTGTTGAAGAGTGCCCGGGTCTCCCCGCCCATCTGGTCAAAAAATTCGGTCACAAGCGCCTTATCCGCATCCTCAAAGGGGCGGATGATAATGCCGTTATCCAATGTTCTCGTCATATTCTCACCTCAATGGGTCTCATTCCATGCCTTACGGACGGCAGCGATCATTTCCTCCGCCATGGCCATGGGGTTGGAGTTTTTAATGATGCCGCTGGTGCTGCCGGTAGCCTGTGCACCGGCCTTGATGACGTTATAGACATCGTTTCCGTCGGAAATGCCTGCTCCCTGCAGGACCATGATCCTGGGATCGATGGCCTGAACCGCCTCGATGGTGGCCTTCACATACCCCATATCGCTTGTCTGACCGGTGCCGATGAGCTCCGTGGGTTCTGCTACGATGAGGTTCGGACCCATCTTCGCAATGCGGGCGACATCCTCAACGGTATCGGCACAGACGATGGTGCCGAGGCCGACCTCGTCGGCTCTGCGGATGGTCTCCTGCAAAACCTCCATGGAAACGGGGCATTCCGCATGGTTCAGCATCACGCCCTTTGCACCGGAGGCCTTCACCGCTTCGGGAAGGACACTTCCGAGACCTCTTCCCACAGGCAGAGGATCCATGTGCTGGGCAAAGACAAACAGGCGCTCAGTTTCCTGTGCACAGGGATAGAGATCGGTATACTGGGGGGTATAGATAATGTCCACATCGTACTTCTTGGAGAGCATATCCAGCCACTTTGCAAGCTCCAGTGCCTGCTTTCCGAACAGATATGCCTTAGGACCTACCTCAAAAAACGGAGCGCGGATACCAAGACCGTCATACATTGTATTCAACATCCTTTCTGCCTATAATGTTTCGCAACTTTTATTCCCCGTAAACTTGGTCACTGTGCCACATTTCCGTAACACAATTCCCCTTGTTCCCGGATTTATGTATAGCATATCATCCGCTTCTGTTTGCCGTCAAGTAACCCGGAGGCGAATTTAAAAAAAGCGGGGGAACGAAGTTGCGAAACTTCATTCCCTCGCTTTACAGGTTGACTCACGGATCACCAGATCCGGACGGATCAAAATATTCTGTACCGTTCTGTATACGGGATCCCGCAGCTTCCGCAGCAGCATTTCCGATGCGATCTCACACATGGAGTCCGTATGGCTGTGCACCGTGGTAAGTGCCGGGGTCATATAGCTGCAGTAATCCGCATCGTCATATCCCACGACAGAAATGTCCCGGGGTATGCTCACCCCTGCCTCCTGCAGTCTGCGCATTGCGCCAAGAGCCACATCGTCATATTCCGCAACAATGGCTGTGGGGAGAGTTTTTTCCTGCAGCAGCTTTTCTCCGAAATGGTAGCCGCAGTCAAAGCCCACTTCCCCGCTCTTTTCTGCACGGCAGCTTGCGGTGATCCCCAGCCTTTCCGCCTCACCAAGGAAAAACTCGCTTCTTGTGCGGCTGAATCTGCCCCCGAGAAACGCAATGCGCCGATGCCCAAGTCCCGTAAGATGCTCCATAATGGCGCGGACGCCGGTTTCCTCATTCACACGAACATTGTCATATTCTCCCACGGGGGCACTCATGCCGATCTGTACGATGGGAACTTCCCTTGTACGGATGCAGCTTTCCAACGCTCCGCGGAGATCTCTGCTTTCCGTAATGCAGAGGATCCCGGATATCCCCCGTTCCGGCAGCATTTTCAGCAGCATTTCCTCCCGGCTTTTATCAAAATCA
>JAFQKD010000169.1 GCA_017397075.1 Oscillospiraceae bacterium
AGGGCGGACGGAGCCCGACACCGTTTTGCTGCGCCGACCTGTCCCTCCAAACGCCCGCCTAAAACACGGCAAAATGTATGTTTTGCCGTGTTTTAGGGGATGAGGATATGGTAGCACGGTTTGGGGGCGGATGTCAAGGGAGAAATTCGCTCCGAAAGATGCGAGTCCATAAAAAGTACCGCCCCGACAAAAGAAGCGGGGATCCTATCGCTGGAAAATATCAGTCACACCCGATATTTCACTTTATTTGCGTATCTCTGCCCGGTCAGCAGCCCCAGCTTTTCAAACTTCAGCACGAAGCTGCGGATTGTGGCGTAGGCTGCATTCCCGTAATCTTTTTCCAATTGTTTCGTGGAGAACTCGGAATTTCCGTAGGCAGACAGGACATACAGCCAGAGATCTTTCTCTTTTTCTGTAATCGCCCCTGTCTCCAATGCATTCCGAAAGATTTCCATGTTCTTTTCTGCGGATGCCATCTTACCGAGCTTGTGATACACATTTTCGATGAAGTACACAAGAAACGGCGTCACATCCATCACCCCGCTGAGCTTCGCGTTTTGCTCTGCAAGGGTATACGCGTTGTAATACCCTTTTCTGCTTTTTTCAACATACTCCGAAAGCGGAATGAACATTGCGGAGGTATACCCCTGCTGTACCAGGTACCAAAGGTGAATCAGCCGCGCCATTCTGCCGTTTCCGTCAAAGTATGGATGCAGATACGCCAGGTAGAAATGGATGATCGCCGCCTTGACCAGGTCGTTCATGGCACTGTCTTCCTGAATGAACGCCACCAGCGCCGCCATGTATTCCGGAATCTTTTCGTGCGGCAAGCCTGTGTGCTCTACCTCCTGCCCCACCACATATACCGTATCGTGTCGGTAATAGTGATTTGGCAGAAGCTGATCCTCTTCCTCCAGAAAATCCCGGATGGCAATGGAGTACAGCTTAAAGATATTTTCCTCTGTAATCCGGCTTGTGGGGTCGCTGATGAACTCCAGACCCTTTTTCATGCCGTAAATCCGGTTCTCGCTGTCATCTGTGGGTGCAAACCCGCGCAGGATCTTCCGCACGCTGTCCCGGGAAAAATCAATATTTTCAATGGTGAAGGTTGAGGCAATCTCATCCTCCATGGCCTTCAGGCCGTATTGCTCAGCCGTTTTCTGTGGGCTGAGCAGAATTTTTGCTGCTGTCATCCGGACCTGCGTCACGCTGTCCAGATATACAAGTGGATTTCCGCTAAAGTCCGGAAGCGGAACCTCCCTGTAGATCCCTGATTTCAGGACATCCACAAACTCCTTCAGATCCACATCCTGATATTTGTGTTTCAGGCGCTTCAGATCCGTAATCCGCTTGTCAGACAGCATCTGCGCAAATACTGTTGCATCCATATATACCGCCTCGCTTTAACCTTTCCATTATAACTGATACAAACTGATAATAATCAATATCAGTGTAACAGAGAAAGAAAAAGAATGCAAGAGAATATGGAGGAAATCCCTGCGGCGTCTCCTTCCGTCTGCCCTATAGCCATTCCCCCAAAAATATGCTATACTGAAAGCCACCGCAAAAATAAGGAGGCATTCCATGAACCTCATCGGGCATTTCCGCACCATCACCCGCCATCGGCACGCAGTGATCCGTCACTGCGCCAAGGCCGGCATTTTCTGGCAGGGTCTGGGGCACGATCTCAGCAAATACGGTCCTGCGGAATTCTGGCGGGGCGTGAAATATTATCAGGGCACCCGAAGCCCCAACGTGCAGGAACGGCTGGAAAAGGGTTATTCCGCCGCATGGCTGCATCACAAAGGCAGAAACCGACACCACTACGAGTACTGGACGGACTACGATGCCAAAAAACGGGTGGTCGTGGCGGTGAAAATGCCCCTGCGGTACGTGAAAGAGATGTTCTGCGACCGCGTGGCGGCAAGCAAGATCTACAAGGGGAAGGACTACTCCCCTGCCCATCCGCTGGAATACTACCGGGGCGGCATGGACGGCCGGCTCATCCATCCGGAAACGGCGGCGCTTTTGGAAAAACTTCTGGTGATGCTCCGGGACGAGGGCGAAGAGGCGGTTTTTGCCCATCTTCGCGGTCTCACGGACTACTGAGGAGGGGCAAATGCAATATCTCAAACAGGTTTTCTGGATCATCCTCTTTACCTTCATCGGTGAACTGCTGGAAGCGCTGATCCCCCTGCCCATCCCGGCAGGAATTTACGGGCTTTTGCTGCTGTTTCTTGCCCTCTGCACCAAGATTCTCCCCCTTTCCGCGGTAAAAGACGCGGCAAAGTACGTGATTTCCATCATGACCATTCTCTTCCTGCCTGCCACGGTGGGACTCATGGAGACCTGGGCTGTGCTGAAGCCTATCTGGGTGCCGTTTCTGGTGATCTGCATCGTCTCCACCGTCATCGTTATGGTGGGCGCAGGCTGGGTCACCCAGCTGATCCTTCGCGGGAAACCCGGAAAGGAGGACAAATAATGGAGATCTTCGCAAATTCCGCCCATTTTGCCGTGACGCTTAGTCTGGTTTTGTTCCTTCTGGGCGCCATGCTGCAGAAAAAATGGAACTTTGTGCTGCTGAATCCCCTGATTTTGTCCACTGCGGGGACGATCCTGTTCCTTTTGGCGCTGGATATCCCCTACGAGACCTATGAAGAAGGCACGGGGATTCTGAAGTTTTTCCTCACCCCCGCAACGGTGTGCCTTGCGGTGCCCCTGTATGAAAAGATGGATCTTCTGAAAAAGCATCCGGTGGCGCTGCTTACGGGCAGCATTTCCGGGGTGATCCTGGCGCTGGGGAGCATTTTTATCATGTCTTTGGCCTGGGGTCTGGAAAGCGGTATGTTCGCAACGCTGCTGCCCAAGTCCATCACCACCGCCATCGCCATGGAGCTTTCCGGAAAATTGGGGGGCGTCCCCGCCGTTGCCGCCACCGGCGTTATGGTCACCGGGATCTTCGGCTATGTCACCGCTGTGTGGGTGCTGAAGCTTTGCCGCATTACCGATCCCATCGCCCGGGGCGTGGCCATCGGAACCAGCTGCCACGTCATCGGGACTTCCCGCGCATTGGAGATCGGCGAGACCGAAGGGGCCATGAGCAGTCTCAGCCTTACCGTTGCGGGCATCGTCACGGCGCTGCTTGCCCCGATGTTTATGAAGATGTACGGAATTTGTTTGTAAACACCTGCAAAACACCCGTACCCGGTTTCCCAAAATCCAAGCCGCCGAATGCGGCGCATATCCTTTCTTTTTTCACAAAATCTCCCGCCCCTCCTCTGCTCACAAAAACATTGACAGGAAAATGCGCGGGATGATACAATTCCAACAATCAATTCCCCGGAGGTATACCAAATGAAAAATACGCTGAAATGGCTTTTTGCGCTGAGCTGCCTTATGCTCTGCCTGTGTCTGCTCCCCATGGGGGCAAGCGCCGCTGATGCAAACAGCGACGGTTACTGTGACGAAGAGGTGGCTGCTCTCTGCGCCATCATCGATGCCTCCTCCCTTTCCGGATCCGTGGACAAGAGCGATCCTGCAAGCTGGAGCTTTGTGAACTGGAACGACGCAGCGGAAAAGACCGTATATATGCTGGATCTGTACGGTGTTTCGCTGAACCTGCCCGACGGCAAGCTGGATCTGAGCCCCTTTCCCAACCTGGAAACGGTGGACTGCATGGATACCGACATCACCTCCATTGATGTGTCACAGAATCCCCTGCTTGAGTATCTGGATATCAGCGGCACCGGCATCAGCGCTCTGGAGCTCAGCGGCAACCCTGCTCTGCGTGAGCTGAGCTGCTCCGATACACCCATCACCTCTCTGGATGTCAGCGCGAATACCGCCCTCGTGAGTCTGTATGTAAACAGAACACAGATCAATGCGATCGATGTGACCCACAATCCCCTGCTTGTGTATCTGGAGATCAGCGGCACGGGGATCTCCTCCGTGGATCTCTCCCAGAATCCGGAGCTTATGTACTTCCGCGCTGACTCTTCCGGGCTTGTTTCTCTGGATGTGTCCCATAACCCGAAGCTTGTCAGTCTGGTTCTTTACCAGGCGGAAAGCCTCACCTCCGTTGACGTGAGCCAGAACCCCGACCTTACGTATCTGGATCTGGATTATTCGGGCATCGCCTCCATTGATGTATCCCATAATCCCCTGCTCACATATCTGGGAGTGAGCGGTACCGAAGTTACCGTGATCGATGTGACGAACAATCCCCAGCTTTGCGAGCTGTTTGCCATGGAGACCGGGATCACCGCTCTGGATGTGACCCACAATCCCGAGCTTTATTATCTGGAGTTGGGCGGCACCGGTATTACTTCCCTTGATGTGACAAAGAATCCCAAGCTTAGCATTCTGTACCTGTCCAATACCGGCATTACTGCTCTGGACGTGACGAAAAATCCTGAGCTTATGGTGCTGAGTGTGAGCGAGACCGGGCTTACCGCTCTGGACGTGACAAAGAATCCCGAGCTTAATGAACTGCAGATCCACAGAACCGGCATCGCCTCCATTGATGTATCCCATAATCCCCTTCTCACATATCTGTACGCAAACGATGCGCCGCTCACCGCTCTGGATGTGACCCATAATCCCGAGCTTGTGTACTTGGATATCGCGAATTCCCCCATTTCCGTGCTGGACCTTACCGCCAACACGAACCTAATGGATCTGTACTGCTCCAGCGATATCACCGTGAAGACCCCGGACGGACACAGCCTTACCCTCACTGCACCCGCAGGCGGTGACTTGTGGATCATTTTGGAGCGGTATGACGGTAAGGAGATCGTGACGATGAACTCCATTGAGCCGGTGAACACTGTTCTGGATGCATGGACGGGCGTTCCCGCCGATTTTGCGGATAATCGGTTTACCCTTACCGGGGATGTGACCGTCGGCTACACCACGAAGCTGGATCCTCTCAGCGCGCTGAAATCCCTTGCGGTGAAGGATCACACCCTGTCTCCCGCCTTTGCCCCCGATGTGCTGAACTACACCCTTGAGGTGGAAAACAGCGTGACCTCCGTGGAAATCATCGCCGAGGCGGAGTATGATATAGAATCCGTGGTGATCAGCGGCACGGGGAACAAGAACCTGAACGTCGGCGAAAATGTGTTCACCGTGAAGGTGGATTATCTGGTGGAGTACAGGCAGGGTCGGTCCGAGGTGTACTGCTCCCGGGAATACACGGTGACCGTGATCCGCGCCGCTGCAGAGGGAGCACCCAAGACCGGGGATGACAGCCGTCTTGCCCTGTGGGCCGCGCTGCTCACCGTCAGCAGCTGCACCGCCGCCGCGCTGCTCTTTACCGGAAAGCGCCGGGCAGGCAGATAAATCCGACAGGAAACACACGCAGGAATTTTCCTGCGTGTGTTTTTTGCGCGGGGGGATGCGAAAACTATCCCGTAGGGGCGGTCATCGACTGCCCGTCCTTCCTCCGTTGTTCCCTGCGGCGGCGACATCCCTGCAAAACAAAAAACAGGCTCTACAGCCTGTTTTTTGCATATTCCAGAAGCATATCCCTGTCGTTTTCGCATTCCCCGTCCATGACGGCATTCAGCAAAACCGACAGCATCTCCCCTGTTTCGGGCCCCGGAGAGACCCCCAGGGCGGCAAGGTCGCGGCCCTTCAGCCGAAGCTGCTTTATGGTGACGCAGGCGCCCCTCTCCTCCCGCCAAAGCCGGCGGACATCCCCGATTTCCTCCGGACGCAGAACTGCCCACAGGGCAAAGAGGGGCTCAGGATCGGCATCCTTCAGCCGATGGAGCAGATGCCGCATCTCCCGCCCCGTCTGCGGGATCGGACTTCGGCACTCCCGAAGGAGCAGAAGCACCGTGTCCCGAAAGGCACGGCTGCACCTCAGGCCGGCAAGGAGCTCCTCCCCTGCCTCACCCATGAGAAGCGCGGCAAAGCGCACCTCGGGGACAGGAGGCAGAGCCGCTGCCGCAGAGGCGTTTTTCAGCGCATGGGCGCTGATCCCCGGGACGGCGTTTTGCAGCACGTTGGGGTAAGATGCCAGATATTCCGGAGAAAATTCATGGGAGAAGAGACCGCAAAGCTCCGAAAAGCGCCGCTCTGCGGAAACGAACCGCAGGTTTTCCGCAAGCCTTTCCATGGCAGAAGCGGTGTCCGGATGGATGGAAAAGTGAAGCTTTGCCCCGAAGCGCATGGCCCGCAGGATCCGCAGGGCATCCTCCCGAAAGCGCGCCTCAGGCTCCCCTACGCAGCGGAGGACGCCTGCGGAAAGATCTGCCTGTCCCCCGAAGAGATCCCGAAGACCCCGCACGGGGCTCCAAGCCATGGCATTTACAGTGAAATCCCGCCGCTTCAGATCCTCCTCAAGGCTGCGGACAAAGGTCACCGCGTCCGGGTGCCGCATATCGCTGTACCCGGCTTCCGTTCGAAAGGTGGTGACCTCATACTGCCCGTC
>JAFQKD010000170.1 GCA_017397075.1 Oscillospiraceae bacterium
CCATCATATTCCCTCTCCTGTCCCCTGTCAATGCACGATCCTGCAGAGAACATTGATGGATCGTGCAAATACCGCTCACCACCCATCAAAAATCCTCAAAACACCCTAAATTGCATCCCTTGCAACAGAGCGCACGGTTGTGGTATACTATGCATATAGAGGGGAAATTCCGGGTTCAACCGTTGAACTCGAAAATTCTCCGCAGAGAAAAAGCGAGTTCACCCGTTGAACTCAAGGTTTTGGCAGGAGGTACGCCATGGGAAAAGCAACATTTTTATTCGTCGGTGTGGGAAAAGGCGGCGTCGGCAAGACCACAACGGCAGTTTCCCTTGCGGGAAGTCTCGCAAGACGCGGCTACCGCGTGCTGCTCATCGACGGCGACCGTTCCATGAATGCCGGAGCAAGCCTTGCAGTGACAAATCCTGCCCCCGAAAGCTACATTGACCTGCTCCACGCCCATCTTCACAGAACGCGTCCCCCCTTCCCTATCCAGAATGCCGTGTCCAAAACCGCCTTTCCGGGACTGGATCTGCTTTGCGGAACGGCAAAACGCGGCGCAGACCACATCACCCTCTGGAGCCGTGTGGAATGGGGTCTCGGGGAAACGGGACAGTTTCCCCTTTTCGGAAAGCTTCTTGCCCCCCTCATGAGCGCCTATGATTTCATGGTGTATGACGCCCCCCCCAATGTGGAAGGCGCCATCAACATCGGCGCCCTCATCTGCGCCGATTATGTTGTAAGCCCCATCGAGGCGGATTACTACTGTCTCAGCGGCACCCGGGATCTGCGGCAGAACATTGACGGCATCACCAGCCGCTTCCGTCCAAGACCTCCGGAACAGTTCATATTCCTTGTGAAATACGCAAAAGCACGCACCCTGCACAGTGCTATTGCTGAGGGTCTCAAGTCCGACCCCCAGTGGGGCAAACGGTTTCTGGATGCTCCCATCGGAAACCGCAGCCGTGAGCTGATGGATGCGCTGTACGAACGTGCTCCCCTGTGCTATGCCTCCCGACCGGGTCAGTCTGCGGCGGAATATGAGGCGCTGACGGACGAGCTTCTCAGACGGATCGGAGGATAACATGGCAAAGAAAAAGGCAAATCCCGCGGCAAATTTCCTGCAGGGGCTTTTGAGCGACGAGCCTGTGCAGTCCCCTGCAGTTACGGAAACTCCGGCAGCATCCGCGTTTGACGCGGTGCTTTCCATTGAGGATATCCAGAATCACCCGGATAACCGGGATGTGAACATTGACGGCGAAGATGCCGCCCAACTTCGGGAGAGCATTCTCATCAACGGCTTCACCGATAAGGTGCAGGTGCTCACCAGAGAAAATGCGGAAGCCCTCGGGGTAACGGGTCTGGGAAGCGAGCCTTATGTGGCACTGAACTGCCACCACCGTCTTGCGATCTGCCGCGCACTGCGGCCGGATATCGTCACCGTGGAAGCGGTGATCCGCAGCTTTACCACGGCATTGGATATGCTCTATACCATCGCCGATTATAACGCCGCGCGCCCCCTTCTCACCAGTGAGCGCGCAAAGCAGATCCGCCGCATCAAAGGGGAGGTATCCCGTGCCCTTCAGCCGGGAGAGGATACCCTTACCCTCATCGCAAAGCGTCTGGGGAAATCCAGAACGCTGGTGTATATGCTGGACGCCATTGCCGATCTTCCCGCAGCGCTCCTCGCCTTTGTGGACAGCGGGGATATCATTCTCAAGGATGCCGTTGAGCTGCGGAAGCTCTCCCCGGAGAAGCAGGAAAAGCTTCTGAGCGGCCTGAATTCTCTCAGCGGTGAGCTTACTCCCGACGCACGGAAGGCCGCAGTGCGGCTGCTTCTGGGCAGGGTGAAGGCAGGGGAGAGAGGCGAGGAAGCCTCCGAGCCTGCGGCGCAGAAGCGAAGTGCCCCCCGGGATCTTGCAAAGGCGGTGCAGACGGCGCTCAAAGCTCTCCCTGCGGAAGGGGAGGAGGTCATCGAACCCCGCTACCGCAAGACCGTGGAACCCATGGTAAAGGGGATGGACGAGGCGCTTTATTCCCTTGCAAAGCAGCGGCTGAAGTTCGCACAGCATCCCCTCAGCGACAGCGCAAAAGCAGCCCTTCTGGAGCTTCTGAAGCAGTGACAAATTCCCGGAGTTCACCCGTTGAACTCCGGGTTTTGTTTGGCATTGGAAGTGGATGCGGGGAAGCCTTATCGCTATCCCGCAGGGTCGATCCACGAATCGTCCGCCCCCGTCCGCCGTCCATCGTAATCCAAACCGCCGCGAAGCGGCACATCTTCTCTTCGCTTTTCACTTTTCGCTATTCTCTAAAATCTCCCGAACCCCGTTGTCCCTTGACAGCGCAGGGCGGGGGTGATAGGATACGTGCAGATATTAAGCGGTTAAGCATACACAGCAAAAAACACGGGTTCACCCATTGAACTCAGGCTGTTCACCCATACAGGAGGTACACCATGGCGAAGAACGACCGCTTTGCCGCCATTGCGGCAACGGAGATCCGGACCGGGGGAAAGGGGCTTATCCCCGCCCGCACACGAAAGCCGGAGACGCGGGAGCTTCCGGTAGCGGCGGCGGAAGCTCCCCGCATCCCCCCGAAAAAAGACCCCGCCGAAGCGCTGCGGGAGACGATGGACGCGCTGCGCAGGAAGAGCGCCCCCTTTCTTCGTGAGCTTGCACCGAAGCTGAACAGCTTTCGCCGCAGCACGGAATTCACCGAGTTTCAGTGGCGCATCGCCGACAGAGACCGGGGAAACGGGGTCTATGCCGCCATGCACGGGGAAGGGGAATGGGAGAGGGTGTCCATCCCCCATTACGGCGGACCTGTAGGGAAGGCGGAGACCTTCTACCGCCGTGAGTTCACCCCGGCGGAGCTTCCCGGCAAAGACGAGTGCGCATGGCTCTGCTTTGACGGTGCGGATTACGAGGCGGCAGTCTATCTCAACGGCAGATGCCTTGGCATCCACGAGGGGTTTTTCGCCCCCTTTGCCTATGACTGCACCGATGCACTGACTGCCGGAGCAAACTGCCTTTTTGTCTCCCTGAAGAACGATTTTGTTCATGTGGGAAACGGCGTCACCTTCGGGGGAGAGGAATTCACCGGGGACAAGATCTATGCCGCCACGGGCCCCGGCTGGGACGATCCGGAGGTTGGCTGGCATCACTGTCCTCCCGGTATGGGGATCTATCAGCCGGTGCGGCTGGAGATCCGTCCCCGTACCTTCATTTCCGACCTCTGGGTGAGACCCGTTCCCGAAGAGGGCAGGGCAGAGGTAAAGCTTGAGGTATTCCGCACGGATGTGGGCAGGGGAGAGGTCTCTTTCCGCATTTCCGTCCTTGGCAGAAACCATGAGGATGTCGTTCTCAGGGACGGGCATTTCGTTCCCTATGCTCCTGCGGAGGAGATGAACGAGACCTTTGTGCAGGCGGCTGCCGTTTTCGGGGAGACCCCGGGACAGGCAGGGAAAACGCCTCTTGCCGCCCACAAAGGCGTAAACCGCTACAGCTTTTCCATCCCCATGGGGGACTTCCGCACATGGTCACCGGATGCCCCGTGGCTCTATATGGCGCAGATCGAGCTTTTGAACGGGGAAGGGGAGAGGGCCGATACGGCAGAGGTCTCCTTCGGCATGCGCTCTTTCGTCATGGCAGACGACGGCGAAATGCACGGGATGCTGTACCTCAACGGGGAGAAGTGCCGTCTTCGGGGCGCGAACACCATGGGCTTTGAGCAGCAGGCTGTGATGCGGGGCGATCTTGAACAGCTCACAGAGGATATCCTCCTTGCCAAGGCCTGCAATATGAATTTCCTCCGCATCACCCAGAGACCTGTGCAAAGTGTGATCTACGACACCATGGACCGGCTGGGTCTCATGGCGCAGACGGATCTGCCTCTTTTCGGCGCACTGCGGTGCAATAAGCTTCCGGAAGCCGTCCGTGAGGCGGGGGAGATGGAGCGGCTCATCCGCAGCCACCCCTGCTGCATCATGGTCAGCTACATTAACGAGCCTGCTCCGGATCTCAAGGGTATGCCCCATCTGTTCTCCTCCACAAGGGAGCTTTCCGTGTTCTTCGAAATGGCGGACCGTGCCGTGCATCTGGAAAATCCGGACAGGGTCACAAAACACGTGGACGGGGACTACGACCCTCCCCGGACTACCCTGCAGGATAACCACTGCTATACCATGTGGTATAACGGCTTCGGGGTGGATGCGGGGGCGCTCCATAAGGGGGACTGGGTGCCGGTACCGGAAAACTGGTACTACGGCTGCGGGGAATTCGGCGCCGAGGGTCTGGAGGAGCCGGAGTTTATGCGCAGAAGATACCCGCCTGAATGGCTGCCGCAGACGGCGCAGGAGGAGGCCGACTGGAATCCGGAGAAGATCATCGGCTGTCAGGCGGGGGGACAGCATTACCTGTTCCACGATTCCGGGCACACACTGCAGGAGTGGGCAGACCTGAGCCGTGACTATCAGGCAGACGCGGCAAAATGGATGACGGAGGCCTTCCGCAGAGACAGGCGGATGGTGTCCTTTGCCCTGCATCTCTTCATCGACGCGTTTCCCGCAGGCTGGCTCAAGTCCGTGGTGGACTGCGAGAGAAACCCGAAGCCGGCTTTCTTCGCCTATCAAAACGCCCTCGCCCCCGTAATGGTGAGTCTCAGAACGGACAGGCTCGCGTATTTCCCGGGGGATACGGCAGAGGTGGAGCTTTGGCTCTGCAACGACCTGCCCCGGGATATGGAAAATCTGCGCATCCTCTGTGAGGCGCAGATGCCCGACGGCTCTGTGCAGCGGTGCGGGACGGTCTGCGGCATCGGAGAGAGTACTGCCGAATATGCGGGGGAAGCCCGGTTCAGGATCACCGGAGCCGGAGAGATCAACGTCCGCAGCGCTCTGTACGAAGGGGAGAGGCTGCTTCACGAAAATGAACTCACCCTTGTTTCCGAAGTGCGCGAGACCCCGAAGACGCCCCTGAAGGTCTGGATCCCGGAAGGGGAGGGGAGAGCCGCGGAGCTTGCAAAAGCGCTGGGCGCCGTCATCACCGATCGGGAAAAAGCCTCTGCGGCGCTTATATCGAGCTGTGAGGCCTATCTGTCCGCGAAGGCGTCCGTGGACGCCTTTACCCTCGGGGGCGGACGTACGGTCTTTTTAGAGCTTCCTGCGGGGTCTTACGATCTCTGTGGGGTGAAAGCGGAGGTAAAACAGGGGTTCATGATGCCCCGCCATTTCGCCTCACGGGATACGGGGCATCCATGGGTAAAGGGGTTTCGGGCAAAAGCCATCCGCCGCTGGTATGATCCCGCCCTTGACCGCATCGTTCCTGTTCTGGAGAACACCTTCACCGGGGATATGCGCCCCGTGGTCACCAGCGGCAACACGGATGCTTCCGGCACATGGCAGCGGGTAATGGCGGTGGGTGAAGCGCCTGCAGGGAAGGGACGGGTGGTTCTGAGCCTCCTTGCCCTCTCCGGGAAAACCGACCACAACCCCGCAGCATACAATCTGGCGCTGAGACTGCTCACCGCAGATGCGGAATAAGTAAAGCACACGCAGGAATTTTCTGCGTGTGCTTTTGTGTATTGTGTTGTCCTGTAATTTGTTTGCGTGTGCTTTATCCAGGAATATCCGCATAACGCACAAGTGCTGCATTGCCCCACCGAACGGCCAGGGGATGTAAGCTCCACAGTGGATTTGCCGTTTAAAAGCTGCTTCCAAAGAAATTGCCTGCAGATATCCTCAACCCCTTTTCCCTTGGAGCTCCTCCGTTCTTGACTTCCGCCGCCCTTTCGGGTAGGATTTATCTGTACAAACAACATTTACGGAGGTGCCGTGATGAACAAAGGTTTCCGCGCATGGACCCCGGTGCGGCTGACACAGGGGGAGGGGACGTTCTCCATCGACGTATGGGGGCGAACCTATACCTTCGACCACTCTCTGCTTCCCGTGAGCATTGTCACCGCCGGGCGAGAGATCCTGGCAAGACCCATGGAAATGCAGCTGGACTTTTCCGGCGAGCTTGGGAAGATCGAGGACGTGAGCTACCTTGTGCGCTCCGTAACCGATGAAGAGGCGGTCATCGTTGCCTCCGGTGTATGCCGGAATGTGAGCATCGATATGCGCTATACCTTCTCCTTTGACGGCTTCTGCAAGACGGATGTGACCCTTGTGCCCTTCTGGGGCCCCTTCTGGCTGAATGAGGACGAGGTACAGAACGAGCCGAAGCTCACCGGCTTTGCCATGGAAACGGTGCTCACTGCAGAATCCTCGAATCTCTTCCACTACTGGCCCAATGACACCCAGAGCATCCTGCCCAGCCAGACCGTGGTAAACAGCGGAAAGACCGTCACCGCCGATTATCCCTTCAAGCCCTTTATTTACTGCGGCTGGGCAGCCGGGGGACTCGGCTTCTGCTGCGAAACGGAGGAGGGCTTCCAGCTGGATGACCCGGAAAAGTGCATTTCCGTCACCTGCGGGGAAAAGGAGACCAGCCTTCGCATCCGCGTTCTGGATTCCATGCCCGCAGATTGGGTGGGACACAAGGACACCTGGTGCGATACCCTTATGCCCAAAACCTTCACCTTCGGCTTTCAGGCGACCCCTGTCCGCGCACCGGAGACGGAATACAAGTACGACCGCTATGTCTGGACAAGCGGCACTCCCGAGGCACGGGAGCGCGCTTTGGAAATGGCGGTAAAATACGGCGCGCACTGGATGATCCTCCACGAAAAGTGGAGCGCCATCCAGAACTACGGTCAGCCGGAGGATGAAGAGGCGGTGAAGGACTTTGTCCGCCGCTGCCATGACCGGGGCGTGAAGGTCATGGGGTATTTCGGCTACGAAATGTCCACCCTCTGCGAGCTTTACCCCGACAAGCGGAATGAATACCTCCTGCGCACCCCGGAGGGCAAATATACCGGCGGCTGGCAGAGAAAGCCATGGCAGCGGGACTTTATGGTCTGCTATCACGGCGGCTACAGCAAGGTCCTCATCGACCGTGTGCTTCGCAGCATGGATGAATACGGCATGGACGGCGTCTATACCGACAGCACCTTTGTGCCCTGGGAATGCGCAAACGAAGCCCACGGCTGCGGCTGGCGGGATAAGGAGGGAAAGCTTCACTCCACCTTCCCCATTTTTGCCGTCCGGGAGACGGTGAAAGAGCTCTATCGCGAGGTGCATCTGCGGGGCGGCGTCATTGACACCCACCAGTCCAGCTGCTGCATGACCCCCACCATCTCCTTCTGCGACAGCTATTTTGACGGAGAAAACATTCAGAATTCCATCAAAAAAGACCCGAAGTTTTTGGATCAGAACGGCTTTTTGTGCGAATTTGCTGGGCGGAATCTTGGCATCCCCGCAGTGATGCTGTGCTATATCGGCATGGAGATGCTCTCCGGTGTGTGCCTTGTGCACAACGTGGTGCCCCGTATGGCGCAGGACAGGGAGGAGGATCTCAGATGGGTCAGCCGCATCTGGGATATCTATGACCGCTACGAGCTTCGCCGCGTGCCATGGCGTCCCTATTATGAGTCCGGCTGCCCCGTGCTTCCGGAAGATCCCCGTGTGCTTGCCTCCGCATGGGAGGCGAGAGGCTGTCTTGTTGCGGCGGTGTGCACGCTGGATACGGATGTCTCCGGGGATACCCTTCGGGCGGAGGGGTATCGGAAGGCGGAGGATCTTCTCACCGGGGCGGAATACATCCTCGAGGAGGGAAAGCTCCCCGTCTCTCTCGTCCCCAGAGAGGTCCTGCTTCTGAAGCTGACGAAGTAACGGAAAACCCGCACGCAATGGCGGGTGCCTATAAAACCGTCAAACAAAAGTTAGCGATACTTGGTTTGATCACCGGGTATCGCTTCTTTTTTACCCGTAAACCTATTGGTCGATGGGTACGAGGATAAAGAATATTTGAAGCCCGCGCACTTTATTCGTTGTAAAAAGTGTAATTATATTTCTAAAACTCGTTGTAATTTTTGTAATTGTGTAATATACTATACTTGCATTACAATGACGGAGGTGCGTGTATGTACCGAATTGCTTTTGAAAAGCTGTTGACATGGAAACAAAGCAAACGCCGCAAGCCTTTGATTATCGAAGGAGCGCGTCAGGTTGGTAAGACTTGGCTGATGAAAGAATTTGGCAGACAGGCGTATGCGGATACCGTATACATCAATTTTGA
>JAFQKD010000171.1 GCA_017397075.1 Oscillospiraceae bacterium
ACCCGCTTCAGCAGCTCGGGAGCGCAAAAGGGGCCTTTCTTAATGCTTCTGCTCATCTTTTACACTGCCTCCTTACTTCGCATTGCGGCGCTTGACGATGAACTTATCGGTACGGTTCTTCGTCTTGCGGGTCTTGTAACCCAGAGCGGGCTTGCCCCAGGGAGTCAGAGGACCGGCATGTCCGATGGGGGACTTGCCTTCACCACCGCCGTGAGGATGGTCGCAGGGGTTCATGACGGAACCGCGGACCGTAGGACGGATGCCCATGTGACGGACACGGCCGGCCTTACCGAGAGAAATGTTGGCATAGTCAACATTGCCGACCTGACCGATGGTAGCGATGCAGTTGAGACGGACGTAGCGGTACTCACCGGAGGGGAGACGAACCTGAGCCATGCCGCCTTCCTTGGCCATGAGCTGAGCAGCGGTACCGGCGGAGCGGACCAGCTGAGCGCCCTTGCCGGGATACAGCTCGATGTTGTGGATCATGGTACCCACAGGGATCTTCTCCAGGGGCAGTGCGTTGCCGGGCTTGATGTCGGCATCGGGAGAAGAGAGAATGGTGTCGCCAACGTTCAGGCCGACAGGAGCCACGATGTAGCGGCGCTCGCCGTCAGCATACTCAACCAGAGCGATGTGAGCGGAACGGTTGGGATCGTACTCAAGACGGATGACGGTGCCTTCGGCGCCGACCTTGTCACGCTTGAAGTCGATGACACGGTACTTTCTGCGGTTTCCGCCGCCCTTGTGGCGAACGGTGATGCGGCCGTAGCTGTTGCGGCCGGAGTGCTTCTTCAGGACTTCGACCAGAGAAGCTTCGGGCTTTGCATGCTTATCGATTCCGTCGAAACCGGAAACGGACATATGCCGGCGGGACGGAGTAGTCGGCTTATAAGTTTTGATAGACATTTGGCTTACTCCTCCTTACACCATACCCTCGAAGAACTCGATGGGCTTGGAGTCTTCGGTAAGACGCACAACAGCCTTCTTCCAGGAGGCGGTCATGCCCTGGGGATAGCGGCCGGTACGCTTCTTCTTGCCGTTCATGTTGATGGTGTTCACGCTCAGGACCTTCACGCCGAAGATCTCCTCAACAGCCTTCTTGATCTCGGGCTTGTTGGCGTCGTTTGCAACGACGAAAGCGTACTTCTTCAGTTCGGTCTGTTCCATGGACTGCTCGGTAATGACGGGCCGAACGATGATATCGTATGCGGACTTCATTATGCGTACACCTCCTCGATCTTCGTGAGGGCAGCCTTATCCACGACGAACGTCTTGGCGTTCATGATGTCATAGGCATTGAGAATGGTGGCGATGGTGGTCTTCAGACCGGGGATGTTGCGGGAGCTGAGGATCACATTGGCGTTGACTTCGGGAGTCACGACAAGAGCCTTGTTCTCAGCGCCGACAGCAGCCAGGAACTTCTGGAAGAGCTTGGTCTTCACAGTGGGCATCTCAAGGCTGTCCACAACGATCAGGGAGCCGTCCAGAACCTTCTGAGAAAGAGCGGAGCGGATCGCAAGAGCGCGGACCTTCTTGTTCAGGCTGTAGGAATAATCCCGCGGCTTGGGAGCGAAGACGATACCGCCGTGGTACCACTGGGGAGCGCGGGTGGAACCCTGACGTGCGCGGCCGGTGCCCTTCTGACGATAGGGCTTCTTGCCGCCGCCGGAAACTTCGGCGCGGGTCAGAGCGCTCTGGGTGCCCTGACGGAGGTTAGCCAGGTGATTGACAACAGCAGCGTGCAGGACGCTTCCGTTGGGCTCAATACCGAAGACCTTCTCGGAGAGTTCAACCTCGCCGACGACCTCGCCGGCCATGTTAAATACTTTTACTGCAGGCATTTCACTCTCTCCTTTCAGCCGTTCTTAACAGTGTTCTTCAGGTACACGATGCTGCCCTTGGGGCCGGGGATGGCGCCGCGGACTGCGATCAGGTTCAGGTCTGCATCAACCTTAACCACGTCCAGATTCTGTACGGTGACCTGCTCAGCGCCCAGATGACCGGCGCCGATCTTGCCCTTGAAAATGCGGGAAGGAGAGCTGTTTGCGCTCATGGAACCGGCGTGACGATGGACGGGGCCGCCGCCGTGAGACATACGGCCGCGAGCAGCGTTCCAGCGCTTGATAACGCCAGCGTAGCCCTTACCCTTGCTGGTACCGGTGACGTCAACCTTGTCACCTTCTGCAAACACGTCAGCCTTGAGCTCATCGCCGACGTTCATGCTTTCTGCATCCTCAAGACGGAACTCCTTGAGGTACTTCAGGGTGCTGACACCAGCCTTGGCCAGATGGCCCTTCTCAGGCTTGGTGAGCTTGCGCTCCTCGGTCTCGCCGTAACCCAGCTGAACCGCGGAGTAGCCGTCGTTTTCGCAGGTCTTCTTCTGCACCACGTAGCAGGGACCAGCCTCGATAACAGTCACGGGGATGATCTTGCCGTCTGCGCTGAAGATCTGCGTCATGCCGACTTTTTTGCCGATGATCGCTTTCTTCATTCCTTTTTCCTCCTAAAGGTTATTGGTTGACAGGCCTTCCGCCGCAACTCTGCATCCGGTCCGCCAACATGACCCGCCTGTCCACGCAAGTTGACAGGCATGGGTGAACGCGATTTTTCTTTCCTGCTTGATCAGAGCTTGATCTCGATCTCCACACCAGCGGGGAGCTCCAGGGACATCAGAGCCTCAACAGTCTTCTGGGTGGGGCTGATGATGTCGATGAGACGCTTGTGGGTGCGGCGCTCGAACTGCTCACGGCTGTCCTTGTACTTGAAGACAGCGCGCAGGATGGTGACCGTTTCCTTCTCGGTAGGCAGCGGGATGGGACCGGAGACGCGGGCGTCAGTGCGCTTTGCGGTCTCGACGATCTTCTCTGCGGTCTGATCGATGAGCTGATGGTCATAAGCCTTGAGACGGATGCGGATCACTTTCTTGTTGGTTGCCATGTTTGTGTTTCCTCCTGTGAAACGTATTAATTTTCGGCAGCATTGGGACTGCCTCGATTAGTACGGTGAGAAACCTCTGTCCACCTTGCCGTGCGTATCACTCCGATCTCAAAATGAAAACCGGCTCAAGACACACTCTGGCCGGTCACATTCGAGCACGGCGATATACGCAGTGCACATCAGTTTCTCAGCCGCCCGATTGTGTACCGCAAAAAAGCGGTACCGGACATACTCCGCGGAAGTTACCAGGCGTTGCCTGCAATCTCCCACATCATCGCATCACGCGCTGAGGCCGTTTTTGCGCAAACTACCCCTTAACGCGCCTTTGTAGTTTACCATGCGGAGCCGTCAATGTCAATAGTGATGCTACTAATTTTCGGGGTTTTTTTCTGTCTGTTTTGGTCTTTTTGCCATATATCCTGACACATTTTTCTCTCATCGGTTGACCTGTGTTCTCCCCTCGGTTATAATGAAAGAACTTCGGGAAAGGAAGACGATTACCATGCAGATCGGCACCGTAAATATCGAATCCAAACTTGTCCTCGCGCCTATGGCCGGAGTCACGGATCAGGCTTTCCGTACAGTCTGCCGTAGGCTCGGGGCAGGGTATACCTATACGGAGATGATCAGCTCCAAGGCTCTGACCTTCCATGACGGAAAGACACGGTCTCTCATGGCTCTCGGTCCCGGTGAGTCTCCCGCTGCCGTACAGATCTTCGGCAGCGATCCCGTCTGCATGGGCGAAGCTGCCGCCATTGCCAGGGATCTCTGCCCTGCCGAGATCCTTGATATCAATATGGGTTGTCCCGTAGGCAAGATCGCAGGCTCCGGTGATGGCAGCGCCCTTATGCGCGATCCCGATAAGGCTGCAAGGATCGTGGAAGCCTGCGTAAAGGCCGCAGGCAAGCCTGTCACCGTAAAGATCCGCAAGGGCTGGGACATGGGAAGCGTGAATGCTCCGGAATTTGCCAGAACCATGGAGGCTGCCGGCGCTTCCGCTATTGCCGTTCATGGGCGGACCCGCACCCAGATGTATGCCGGGAAAGCGGACTGGGACATCATCCGTCAGGTTAAGGAAGCCGTAACTGTGCCTGTTATGGCAAATGGAGACGTATTTTCCGCAGAGGATGCGGTAAAGCTCCTGAAAATCACCGGCGCTGATGCGGTCATGATCGGAAGAGGCGCCCTTGGTGACCCCTGGCTCTTCCGCCGTGCAGCTGCCGCCCTTGCGGGAGACCCCATCCCGGAGGATCCCCCCATGTGGGACAAGCTGGATGTTGCCATGGAACAGATCACCCTTGCGGCGGAATTCCGTACGGAGCGCGTTGCCTGTCTTGAAGCGCGGCGGCATCTTTCCTGGTATCTTCACGGCTTCCCCGGTGTCAGCCGCTATCGGGAAACCGTGACCCATCTGGAAACACTGGAAGATATGCGGAAGGTCATCCGCTATATGCAGCTCGACCTGAAGCAGCGCTCAGAGGAAGGAGGGCGGTTTCGTTGACACCTGAACAGGAAAAACAGGTGATCCAAAAGATCCTCGCAGGCGACCGCACCGCTTTTGCCCAAATCGTGGATGCCCACGAGAAGCAGGTATACAATCTTGCTCTGCGTACACTGCAAAACCCGGAAGATGCACAGGATATTACGCAGGAGGTATTTCTCAAGGTCTATTCCGATATCGGAAGCTTCCGCGGTGACAGCCGTCTTTCCGTATGGCTCTATCGCGTAACCTACAACCTGTGTATCGACTTTCTGCGAAAGCAAAAGCGCCGCCCCACCGTTTCACTCACCTATGAAACGGAAGACGGCGAAGAGGAAATGGATTTCCCCGATACACGTTACACTCCGGAAACGGAACTGGAACGCAGGGAGCTGCAAAGCGCCGTGCAGGATGCCCTTGCACAGCTCAGTGAGGAGCACCGCCGCATTCTGCTTATGCGGGAATTCGAGGACTTCTCCTATACGGAGATCGCACGGCAGCTCGGCATTCAGGAGGGCACAGTAAAGTCCCGTATCGCAAGGGCCCGGGAACGTGTCGCGAAATACCTTGTGAAAAGCGGAACTTTTTCCGCGTCTATCCGTCATACTCACGGAAAGGAGGGCAGAGAATGACCTGCAGCGATTATCACATTCTCATCAGCGCAAAGCTGGATGAAGAGATCACCGCAGAGGAAGAGCAGCAGCTTGCAGAGCATCTGCGTATCTGTCCTTCCTGCCGCAGCTATGCCTCGCTTCTGGAAGCTGCTTTTTCCACTGGGCAAATGACTGAGCCTCCCGCAGGTCTTCGGGATTCCATTTTGCAGAAGGCCGCAGAAATGCCTGTCCCAAAGCAGTCCGCAGGCAAAAAGCGTGCGCTCCGAATTATCTCCGCATTTGCCGCAGCTGCAGCCTGCATCGTCCTGTGCGTTGCCGCTGTTCCCATTTTCCTGCCCAAAGGTGCATCCGCCGATTCCGCCGCATATGAAGCTGCCGATATGGCGGTATATTCCGCAGAAACCGCCATGGATGACTGTGCCCCGGCAGAAGCATATTCCACCTTCACCACCGATGATACAGCTGCCGCAGATACGGAAGCTGCAGCTCCCATTCCGGAACCGGAAGAAGATTCCTTTCAAAGCGACCGCGCAGCCTCCGATGCCGGAGCGCTCGCCACAGGCCTCCCGGCCCCGGAAGAAGGTACGCTTGCGGTGATCACCTGCGAGGGACCGCTTCCCGAAATACTGGATTCCGCCGAACATACAGAAGTCTCTGCCGATGTATACTATATATATATAGATATCACACAGGCACAGAAGCTTACAGACCTCGGGTATCCCTGTTCGGTTGATGCGGAAACGCTCATTAGTTTGCCTGAAGACGGTAAAGCCGCAGTCCTCTGGCTCCCATAACGCCCCCTCTGACCGCCCCGCAGAAATGCGGGGCGGTCATTCCAGCATCTCCCTGAGTCTGCGAAGTCCCCTCCTCTCAAGCCTTGACACCTGCACCTGAGATACCTTCATGATTCTGCCGGTCACATCCTGAGTCAGCCCCCGGTAGAAGCGAAGCAGGATCACCGCTCGTTCCTGTTCGGGCAATCCGGAAATGGCTTCCTTCAGCGCCACTGATTCCACAAGCCGCTCTTCCGCACCGAAATCCCCCAGAATGTGCTCCAGCGTAAAGCCGTCCTCCCCTGTGACCCGCTGAAGAGAATCTGCAGGAGTCGTTGCCGTTTCACATTCTGCAATTTCCTCCGTTGTAAACCCAAGCTCCTGCGAAAGCTCCGACAGCAGCGGTTCTCTCCCCAACCGCTGCTCCATAGAGGCCTTTGCCTGACGGATCTGCACGGCACGTTCCTTAAGACTTCGGCTTACCTTGATCGTCCCGTCATCCCGAAGGAATCGTCGGATCTCCCCTGCGATTTTGGGCACCGCATAGGTGGAAAACTGAGTGCCGTATTCCAGATCGAACCCGTTCACCGCTTTGAGAAAGCCTACACACCCAAGCTGAAACAGATCCTCCGGATCCACTCCTCTGCCGAAATACCGCCTTGCCACAGACCAGATAAGCCCCGAATTCCGCTGCAGCATCTCCTCCGCGGCAATGCGATCCCCCTCATGGGCAAGCCGCAGGATCTCATCCTGCCTCAGTTCCGTCATCTGCAGCCAAGCTTCTTCCGCATGAGTACAGCCGTCCCTTTTCCCGGTTTTGAGCGGATCTTTACGGAATCGGTAAAGCTTTCCATAATGGTAAAGCCCATGCCGCTTCTGTCGCTCCCCCCGGTAGTATAGGCAGGCGTACGGGCAAGCTCGATGTTCTCGATCCCTCTTCCCCAGTCTTTTACCAGAACCTCAAGGACATTTTCCTTCAGTATCCTGCAGCGCACACAGATTTTCCCCATTTTTTCAGGATACCCATGTACGACGGCATTCGTCACCGCTTCGCTGACAGCCGCCTTCAAGTCCCCCAGCTCATCCACCGTGGGATCCAGCTGCGCAGCAAAGCAGGCAACCGCCGATCTCGCAAAGCTTTCGTTGTTGGATTTCGCAGGAAATTCCAGCTTCACCGAATTGAGTTCCCTCATATTCTCCTCCTTATGTATTTGCTTTTATGGAAATGATTCTGTCAATGGCAGAAGCCTCCAATACCCGCATTGCCTGTCCCGGAACATTTTCCACCAGTACCCTGCCGCCGATCTCATTCATCCGCCGATGTGTTTTCAGGATCAGCGCGATCCCGGAAGAATCCATAAACGTTACATCCCGCAGATCCAAAATGCATTCCCGGGGTAATGTTCTTTCCACCGCTTCCTCGATCTGCTCCATGGTATCCCGTGCACGGTGGTGATCCACCTCCCCGGAAACACTGATCCGCAGTTTTCCGTTTTTCTCCCGCATTACCGTACCCATTTTGCGTCCCCCTTGTTTTCCCGCTATCGGGTTTTGCTTCATTGTAGGACAGTTGCGAAAAAAATCCTGTCGAAGGCAGACGGATAATTCCCGTTCAACGAAAAAAAGAAGCTGTCAAAGACCGCTTCTTTTTTACTATGTTATATATGTATCATTTCCGCACACGCACTGCCTCGCAACCGCCGAAGCCTTCGCCCCGGAAGTTCCGGATGTCCAGCCCGTCCACATCGAAGGCATCGATGCAGGGCCAGGAGTCAAAGGGTCCCATATCCTCACGCCAGACAGCATTATACATTTCCGGCCGCTTAGTGGGGTCGGCGATCTCATAGATATCGTCAATGTCCGCCTCGCCCCATTCAACCTCGCAATCGTGAAAACGCACATCCGTTGCATGACGGAGATAAATATTGCAGGGTGCAAAATAATACATCCAGTACTGTTCCAATGGGTCAGGCATTCCGTTCACAAACAGCTTGCTTGCAGGTTCCACACGGAAACGGCAGTTTTGGAATACAAGACCGGAAATGCTTTCCCGACTTGTCCCCAGTACAGTAACCGCTCCTTTTCCTAATCCTTTGAGGCCGTTTACAGTCACATCGCGGATTCTGCCTTCTTTCTGGATGGCCAGAAACAGCATTGGCGCTTTCCCCTTTTGATCTACCGTAATATCCTCTATGTGAATATCTTCAATTTTCCCATAAACCGCCATGATATTTGCTGTGCAACCCTCTTCTTCCAGCGCGCAATTGGTTATCCGGATATGCCGCACAGCCTGAGCGTTTGCAGCCAAGACAGCATCTGCGCTGCCGATTCCCTCCTCCAGACATACGTTCACGTCAAGACCGATAAATATCCGGACGAAATTCGTTTTCGTATTCCCGATACAGTCACGAACAATGATATCCTCCGCACTGTACCTTCTTGGGGGCATTTCACCGCTGCTGATGGCAATGCAGTCATCTCCGGTGACGATGTGACATCCTGTGATAACACAATGCCTGCAGCCGGCAAGATTGATGCCGTCTGTATTCAGACACCGCTTATCCGCAAGGATGTTCAGGTTCTCGCAGCATATATGCTCTGAATCCGTGATCCGGATATTGAAAAACGGACAGTTCAGAAGACTAAGGTTCCGGATCCGGATGTTTTTGCAGTCCTGCATATAGATAAACTGCGGGCGGAATATCTTTGGCGTAAATTTTGCTTCATCGCTTGATCTCAGCCAGCGCGGTTTCCGGAGATGGCTGAGATCCGGTTGCGGTTCAAAAAACTTCCGCCATTGCCCATTGAGAACGCCGCCTCCTTCAATCAGGATGTTTTCTGCATCTTTCGCATAGAAAAGGTTATCCGTATGTCCCCTGCGGCCGCCAAGGAACATTCCCTTGATATATCCCAGTTCTGTCCCCTCGGGCAGATTCAGCAGCGTCGCCGCATCCCGCGTATACAACTGATCGTACTTCCCCCTGAGTTTCCCGTAGGCATCCTCACTAGACTCCAAAAGAAGCTCTGCTCCCGCCTCGATCCGCACAGTTGTGTTGCTGTAAAGCCTGACAGAGGAAGTTACATAACGGCCTGCCGGAATAAGAACAGTTCCGCTGCCGGCATCAACACAGGCATCAGCTGCTGCCTGAATTGCCGCAGCATCATTTGTTATCCCGTCTGCCGCCGCGCCAAAGCTTCGTATGTCATATACCATAAGACACTCCTCTGTAATTTATCTTCTCCTCACAGCTTCACAGCCCCGGAAACCTTCACCGCGGAAATCACGCACATCCAGCCCATCCACATCGTAAGCATCAATACAAGGCCATGTGTCGAAGGGCCCCATGTCCTCCCGCCAGACCTCGTTATACATCTCCGGACGTTTTGAGGCATCCGCAATTTCAAATATGTCGTCAATATCTGCTTTGCCCCACTCCACTTCGCAGTTTTGGAAGCGGACATCCGTGGC
>JAFQKD010000172.1 GCA_017397075.1 Oscillospiraceae bacterium
CCATGGTCGCAGTCCCATCAGGGTGCAGGCATTTATGCCGCCATGACGCTTGCAGGAGAAACCGACCTTGTCTGGCAGCAGGACTATTTCCGCTGGCTTTGGGAAAACACCGATCCCACCTACGGCATGAGCCGCATCGGCACCATCGACAGCGGCACCGCGCCCATTAACCACCACCTCAACGGCTGGTTCCACTACATGTTTAACATGGAATACGCCCATAAGCCTCTGCGCTATCCGGGCAAGGTGGTGGACACCTGCATCGATATGTGGAAGAACGGCAAGCTCGGGGATGCCTTCGGACGGTATGTGGGCTTTGCGGAAATCGATTGGGTCTTCGTCTTGAACCGCGCTCTGCGTCAGGCTCCCGAAAGATTCCACGAGGCAAAGCAGTGCCTCCGGGAATTTGCCGCCGGGTACATCCCCTGGCTGGAGTCCCTCGACCCCGAAACCGATGACTGCCTCAACGATCTGCACATGCTCTTCGGCGCAGCCTGCGCCCTTGCCGAACTGCAGGCCGCGCTTCCCGGCGAAGTGGAATCTGCCCTCCCCTTACGGCTCGTGCTGAACCGCAGACCCTTTATTTGAATCACCTCCGAATTTGCCTTCCCTGCAGATATTCTGCGGGGAAGGCATTTCTACGCTCTGTCATAGCCAGCGAGGCTTATAATATACCCTGTGTCGCAGTTTGTCAAGAGGGTTTTTCTATTTTTCTACCCTTCATCGTAGTTTCAGCCTTTACAGATCGTATTCTCTGTGGTATGATACGGGTATACTGCAGAAAAGAGGGTACAGGCATGAACTTCACGGACAAGCTGGATCTGCTGATGGAGCGCCGAGGCATCACCCGGGGCAAGCTGGCGGAAGAGACGGGGATCCCCTACAATACCATTGTCGGTTTTTATACCAAGGGCTACCGCAACATCAAGCTTTCCAATCTGAAAAAGCTGTGCGACTATTTTGGTCTGCCGCTGGATGTGCTGGCGGATGATGATGCCCCGCTGCAGGCCGTCCGTGAGGTTCCCCGCAGCACAAACCGGTATGACCGTCTTCCCGACAGCTGCAAAAAAATCGTGGACGGGGTCAT
The DNA here is from genome assembly GCA_017397075.1 of Oscillospiraceae bacterium. Lineage (GTDB taxonomy): Bacteria > Bacillota > Clostridia > Oscillospirales > Oscillospiraceae > RGIG1893. The sequence goes on from JAFQKD010000172.1 coordinate 1,088, forward strand.
TGACGGGCTTCTGGGTCTGCCGCTGAGGGAAGATATCCCGGAAGAGCCTGTCCCCACGCCTGTGACCTATATCCGGGAGTATCTGACCCCTGCCGCCGCAGGGTATGCAAACCCCGCTCTGGGCGAGGATTATGCGCTGATCCCCCGGGATGCCGGCGTTCCCGCAGACGCGGACTTTGCCTGCCGCATTGCCGGCGACAGCATGGAACCCTACATTCAGGACGGTTCCCGGGTCTGGGTCAGCCGCCGCAACGAGCTTACCGACGGAGATGTGGGCATCTTCTTTGTGGACGGGGACATGAAGTGCAAGCAGTACTGCGAGGACCCCTTCGGGAACATCTATCTTTTCTCCCTCAACCGGAAACGGAAGGATGCCGACAGCGTGATCTACGCCGCAGGAGGGCTCACGGTGGTCTGCTTCGGCAAGGTACTGCTGGGAAAACGTCCGCCGCTGCCCCGTGACTGAGGTTGTTGGCGGCGCAGGGCTGTGATATAATGCAAACGAATCATTGAAGAAAGGACTCTGCACATGGATGTAACAACTGCACTGCAGAAATTCAGGGAGCTTCAGGAGACCTCCCATGCCTATTCCCACGCCCTTGGTGTTCTGTATTATGACGGGGCCACCACTGCCCCTGCCGCCTCTGCTGCAGGCCGGGGCCGCACCATGGGAACCCTTGCGGGGATCCATTACGATCTCACCGCAGGAGAGGAAACGATAAAGCTCATCGACTTCCTCAAGGCGCATCTGGATGAGCTTACCGATGTACAGAAGCGGGAAGTCACCTACTTTGCCCGGGATCTGGAATACACCGCCAGCATCCCCAAGGAGGAATTCGTCGCCTATCAGGTGCTGCTGAATGACGCGGAGGATGTTTGGCGTAAAGCAAAGAACGAAAACGATTTTGACGCCTTTGCCCCTTATCTGGAAAAGATTTTTGACACGAACCGCCGTTTTGCCGGGTACTACAAGCCGGATATGGCGCCTTATGATGTGCTGCTGAACACTTATGAGCACGGTCTCACCATGGCGCAGTGCGATGCCTTCTTTGCCGCGCTTCGGGAAAAGGTGGTTCCGCTTCTGGAAAAGGTGGTTGCCGCCCCCAAGCCGGATACCTCTTTCCTGCAGGGACATTTCCCCCTGGAAAAGCAGCGCGCCTTCTCCGACAGGCTTATGGAGCTCATGAAGATCGACCGCAGCCGCTGCGCCATCGGCGAAACGGAGCATCCCTTCACCACAGGCTTCAACAATCATGACGTGCGCATCACCACCCACTATCACGAGGAGGACGCGGTAAGCTCCATGTACTCCGTGATCCATGAGGGCGGTCATGCCCTCTATGACATGGGAAGCGCCGATGAATATGAGTACACCTGCCTTGCAGGAGGTGTCTCCATGGGCATCCATGAAAGCCAGTCCCGTTTCTGGGAAAATATCATCGGCCGCAGCGAAGAATTCTGCGCCCTTGTGCTTCCCGTGCTGCAGGAGCTTTTCCCGGAGAATTTTGCCAACATCACCCCCGAACAGCTTTACAAAGCGGTAAATAAGAGCGAACCCTCCCTTATCCGCACGGAAGCAGACGAGCTGACTTACGCCCTTCACATCATGGTGCGCTACGATCTGGAAAAGGCGCTGATGGAAGGCTCTCTCACCGTGAAGGAGCTTCCCGCTGCGTGGAATGCCAAGATGAAGGAATACCTGGGCGTGGATGTGCCGGATGATGCCCGGGGCGTTCTGCAGGATACCCATTGGGCAGGCGGCATGGTGGGCTATTTCCCCAGCTACGCCCTCGGCTCTGCATACGGTGCGCAGATGCTGGCAAAGATGAAGGAGGATCTGGATGTTTCCGCGCTGATCTCTGCCGGAGAAACGGATAAGATCGCCGCATGGCTGGAAGAAAAGCTCTGGCGCCACGGCAGCCGATACGATCCCGACGAGCTTTTCCTGCGCTGCTGCGAGGCCCCCTTTGATCCCAAATGGTTCACCGATTATCTCACCGAGAAATTCACCAAGGTCTATAATCTTGTATAAGGAGTAATCAATATGAAATTTTCCGAAATGCCCTATGCCCGCCCGGATACCGAGGCGCTGAAAGCTCTTCTGGAAAAGCTGACGGCAGATTTTGCCGCCGCCGAAAGCTTCGAGGCTGCCGAAAAAGTGTTCCTCACCATGGAAGAGGAGACCGGCCATTTTGAGACCCAGGCGACCCTCGCCAGCATCCGCCACGATGTGGATACCCGGGACGAGTTCTATGACAAGGAACGGGATTTCTTCGACGAAGCGTTCCCTGAGCTTCAGGCGTATCTGCAGAAGTGGACCATGGCTCTGCTGCAGAGTCCCTTCCGTCCTCAGTTTGAGGAAAAGTACGGCTCTCTGCCCTTCGTGAATGCCGAGCTGGAGCTGAAGAGCTTCTCCGAAGAGATCATCGGCGAAATGCAGAAGGAAAATGCCCTCTGCTCCGAATACTCCAAGCTGATCGCCTCCGCACAGATCCCCTTTGACGGCGGCGTATACACCCTTTCCCAGCTGACTCCCTTCAAGCAGTCCAAGGATGATGAAAAGCGCCTTGCCGCATGGAAGGCCGAGGGGCAATTCTATGTGGATAACGGTCAGCGGCTGGATGAGATCTATCACGAGCTGACCCAGCTGCGCAACGAGATGGGCAAAAAGCTTGGCTACGGCGGTTACACCCAGCTGGGTTACTACCGTATGCAGCGCAACTGCTACACCAAGGAGGACGTGGAACAGTTCCGCCTTGCCGTGCAGAAGTATCTGGTGCCCGTGGCTGACAAGATCTACCGCCGTCAGGCAGAGCGTCTGGGCGTTGCGTATCCCCTGAGCTTTGCGGATGCCGCGCTGGATTTCCGCAGCGGCAACGCCACCCCCAAGGGTTCTGCGGATGATATCCTTGCCCATGCCAAGACCTTCTACCATGAGCTTTCTCCCGAAACCGCTCAGTTTATCGATGTTATGCTGGAGGGCGAGCTTCTGGATGTGCTGAGCCGTACCGGCAAGTCCGGCGGCGGCTACTGCACCAGTCTTCCGGATTACAAGGTTCCCTTCATCTTCGCCAACTTCAACGGCACCAGCGGCGATGTGGAGGTCATGACCCACGAGGCAGGTCACGCCTTTGCCGGCTGGATGGCGCGGGATATCGTTCCCATGAGCTGCCAGTGGCCCTCTCTGGAAGCCTGCGAGGTCCATTCCATGTCCATGGAGTTCCTCTCCTGGCCTTGGGCGGAAGGCTTCTTCGGCGACGATACCCGCAAGTTCCGCTATGCCCATCTGGCAGGCGCGCTCACCTTTATCCCCTACGGCACCATGGTGGATCACTTCCAGCACATCGTGTACGAAAAGCCGGAAATGACCCCCGCAGAGCGTCACGCCGCATGGAAAGAGCTTCTGGGCATCTACATGCCCTGGCTGCGTCTTGACGGGGACATCCCCTTCTACGCAGAAGGCAAGGGCTGGCAGCGTCAGCGCCACATTTACGAATCCCCCTTCTACTACATTGATTACTGCCTTGCGCAGACCGTGGCGCTTGAGATTTGGGCAGGCATGGTGAAGGATCCCAAGGCTGCATGGGAGCAGTACATGGCCTATACCCGTCCCGCAGGCACCAAAACCTTCCGGGATCTGGTGGCAGGGGCAGGTCTGGAGGTTCCCTTCGACGAGGCATGCCTCAAGAACGTTTGCGCCGTGGCCTCCAAGTGGCTGGACGAATACGATCTCACCGGGATTGTGTAACAAGCAAAAAAACAGAGGGGACACTTCTTTTGAAGTGTCCCCTCTGTTTTTTCACAGTTTATTTCCCGTAAATATTCTCCACCGTGATCCCCCGGATGTGCCGGGCATCATTCATAAGCCGCACGAAAGGCATCACAAGCTTTCCCGCTTCATCGGAAAGCTCCACCACCGTATCAGAGGTGAAGTCGATCTCAAAAG